>CAINOV010000316.1 GCA_903851655.1 uncultured Caulobacterales bacterium | reverse complement strand
ATTCAATGTCATTCCCGCCCTTGAGGCGGGAACCTTTGTCAGGATGTGGCGCTTTATCCGGATCAAGGTTCCCGGGTCTTCGCCCGGGAATGACGACTGTTAAAAAAATACATATAATTCAATGTCATTCCCGCCCCTGAGGCGGGAACCTCCCTCCCGACCTCGCGCCCCATCCAAACACTGTTAAGTTGCGTCAAACCCTGCTAGGGTCCTACCCTCCCCGGCGCAAAGGACCCCCCGCCCATGACCGAGACCCTGCCCGCGTTGAAGCCCCTGTCCGAGGCCCCCGAGATCGACTTCGCCGCCCTGGACAACAGCCCGGACAGCCACGCCGTCCTGCGGGACCTGCGGGCCCGGGCGCCGGTGGCCCGCACGCCCATGGGCATCGTCCTCGCCCTGCGCCACCACCACCTGGACCTGGTCACCTCCGACGCCACCCGGCAGATCGAGACCGAGACCAAGATGATGCAGGGCATCTTCGACGGGCCGATCTTCGAGTTCATCTCGGCGGTGATGCTGTTCGCCAATGGCGACGTCCACCTGCGCCGGCGGATGCCCGTATCCCGGGCCTTCGCCTTCAAGCTGATGGACGCCATGCGCCCGGTGGCCCGGCAGATGACCGAGGAGCTGATCACCCCCCACCTGGACGGGGCGCCGGTGGAGTTCGTCAGCCAGTTCGCCGCCCAGCTGCCCGCGCGGATCATCGCCGACATCCTGGGCATTCCCCGCTCGGACCTGCCGGTGTTCCTGCAGTGGATCGCCGACACCGCCGAGGCGATCGGCTTCATCGAGCCGGAACGCCGGCCGAAGATCGAGGCCAGCCTCGTGGCCTTCGGCGCCTATGTGGCCGAGTTGATCAAAGAGCGCCGCGCCCACCCCCGCGAGGACTTCATCACCGAATACCTGGCCAATACCGCCCGGGACGAGACCCTGTCGGAGATGGAGATCCAGAGCCAGGTGGTGGGGCTGATCCTGGCCGGATCGGACACCACCCGCGGCTCCATGGGCATGACGCTGGCCCATATGCTGACCCGGCGGGACCAGTGGGACGCCTTCTGCGCCGACCCGGACGGGCTGAAGAAGGCCGTGATCGACGAGGGCCTGCGCTTCGATCCCGTGATCAGCGGCCTGCCCCGCATCGCCGTGCAGGACCTGGAGATCGACGGCTACCTGATCCCCGGCGGCACGCCGGTGGCGGTGTCGATCCTGTCCAGTCTGCGGGACCCGGCGGTCTATGCCGACCCGGACCGCTTCGACATCACCCGCACCGACCATCCCCGCTGGCACCCGGTGTTCGGCGCCGGCGCCCACCGCTGCGTGGGCGAGGCGCTCGCCCGGGCGGAGATGGAGGAGGCCCTGGCCACCCTCGCCCGCCTGGCGCCGAACGCGGAGCTGGTGGGGGACTTCCCCAAGCTCGCCCCCGGCGCCATCCGGCAGATCAGCCCCATGTCGGTGGCGTTCAAGCGGTGAGCCCGTTCCGGATGGAGGTTCCCGGCTCGAGGCCGGGAATGACGACTAAACATATGGAGTTTATCATATAAGCCGTCATTCCCGGGCTTGACCCGGGAACCCCCTTCAGGCCAATCCCACCCCCATGACCGCCCCCGCCTGCCGCCTGTACCTGATCACCCCGCCCCGGATCGACGACCCGCAGGCCTTCGCCGCCGTGCTGGCCGACGCGCTGCAGGGCGGGGACGTGGCCTGCCTGCAGATCCGGCTGAAGGACGCCTCCGACGCCCATATCGCCGAGGTGGTGGCGGCGCTCGCCCCGGTGGCCCAGGCCCGGGACGTGGCGGTGATCCTCAACGACCGGCCGGACCTGGCGGCGAAGCTGGGCTGCGACGGGGTGCATGTGGGCCAGTCCGACATGGGCTGCGCCGAGGCCCGGAAGCTGGTGGGCAAGGACCGGATCGTCGGCGTCACCTGCCATGACAGCCGCCACCTGGCCATGGAGGCCGCCGAGGCCGGCGCCGACTATGTGGCCTTCGGCGCCTTCTTCGACACCGCCACCAAGGACGCCCCCACCCGGGCCGAGCCGGAGATCCTGACCATCTGGCAGGAGACCATGCAGATCCCCTGCGTGGCCATCGGCGGGATCACCGTGGACACGGCCGCCGCGCTGGCCGCCGCGGGCGCGGACTTCGTCGCCGTGTCGGCGGGGGTCTGGGCCCATCCCGACGGCCCGAAGGCGGCGGTGGCGGCGTTCAACGGGGAGCTTCGATCTGAATGAGGTTCCCGGGTCAAGCCCGGGAATGACAGCTTGTTTTAGGTAATAAATTCAATGTCATTCCCGCCCATGAGGCGGGAACCTCCGTCCGGAGGGGGCCAAACCCGGATCAAGGTTCCCGGGTCTTCGCCCGGGAATGACAGCTTGTT
>CAINOV010000315.1 GCA_903851655.1 uncultured Caulobacterales bacterium | reverse complement strand
CCTGGAGCTGCGCCAGGGCGGTGGCGTACAGGGCCTTGCCCTCGTCGCCCGCGCCGGCGCCGGCGCCTGCAGCCACTGCGGCCGGCTTGGGCGCGGTGGCCACGGCCAGCTGGTTAGCGGGCGTGGCGGGCGGGCCGGCGGTGGCGTCGGCGGTCAGCGGCGGGGCCGCGGTGGGCGCGTCCCCGGCCTTGGCCACCAGACCGCCGCCATGGGCCTCGTCCTTGCCCTGGTCGTTGACGATCATGAAGCCCAGCACCGTGGCGGTGACCGTCAGGGACACCGCGGTCGCCAGCAGCAGGGTGACCGTCGAGACCCCGTCGTCCTTGCGCTTGCGCTTGGGCAGGGACAGGCCGAACGGACCGCGCGCGGGCTTTTCCGGCGCGTCCGGCTTTTCAGCCTTGTCCTTTCCGCCCTTGGCCTTGCCGCGGAAGAGGGACTTTTCGGGGCCGGGCTCCGCCCCGCCGGACCCGGCGCTGGCCGCCCGGGCGGCGCTGCGGGCCTGGGCGATCAGTTCGCGGGTGGTGAGGGGGCGGTCCGGCTCTGCGTCAAAGCTGTCGGTCTCTGCGTCCCGGGTGAAGGTGTCCCGCAGCGGGGCGTGGTCGGCGGCGTGGCCGAAGGGATGCGGGTGCGCCTCGGGGGCGAAGGCCGGGGCGTCGCTGAACAGGGAGTCCGCATCGCCGCCGTGCGGCGCCGGGTCGCCGAAGTCCAGGCTGTCAAAGCCGTGCGCGTCCGGCGCGTCGGCGAACAGGGCCTCGTCCGCCGGGCTGGGGGCGGGGCTGTGGGCGGGGGCGGCGAAGGCGGCGGCGCCGAACACGGGCGCCACGAAGGGGTCGTCCGCATCCGCCCCGGAGGCGGGACGGGGCTCGAACAGGCCGTCGTCGTGACCCTCCGGCGCGCCGGGCAGGGTCGGGCCGCGGTCATCGCCGAAGTCCAGGTTCTCGAACACGGCCAGCAGGTCGGCGTCCGGGCCGGCGCCGCCCGGGCGGCTGCGCGGCGGGGGGGCGACGGGCTCGACGATCTCGGCCATCGGCTCGGCGGCGCGCAGGGCCTCCAGCGCCTCGCGGTTCACCAGGCTGGAGCGCCGGGGCTCCTCGGCGGCGACGGCGTCATCCGCCGCCGTGGTGGCGCGGGCGATCTCGCCGGCGAACACGGCGTCGTCGAACGGGTCGCCCAGGTCGGCGAACGGGTCGTGGGCAGCGGGGGCGGCCCCCGGAGACGACCCAAGAGCTGACCCAAGAGCTGACCCAAGAGCTGACAGGGGCGCCGTCAAGGTCGGCGCCGGATCGGCCAGGGCCTGGGTCCGCGGGGCGGCGGCGGATCCGCCGGACCCGTCCTCGGGGGCGGAGAGGTCGGAGAACGCCGGGGCCACGAAGGCGCCGCCATCGTCCAGGTCGTCCCAGGGATCGTGGAGGGCGCCGTGAGTCGCGCGCGGAGCCGGGGCCCCCGCCTCGTGAGTGGTCTCGTGCGCCGTCTCGTGAGCCGTTTCCGGCGCGGAGAGGGCGGGCGTTTCCGGATGCGGCGGGTCCGCGAGGGGCGAGTCTGGGGCGGTCGGCGGGGCGGTCTCGGCCGGATGCGGGTCGGCGGCGGGCGCCGCGGTCGCAGCCGGACGGGCCTCGAAGCGCGCCTGCGCCTCTTCCAGCAGGCGGGCGGTGCGCTCCTCGCTGCGGCGGATGCGGTCGGTGAGCTCGTTGGCCAGGGTGGAGACGTCGCCGCCGCCGATCTGGGCCTTCAGCCCCTCCACCGCCTCGGCGGTCAGGCCCTCGTGCCGGGCGATGCGGTCGGTGAGGCGCTCGGCCACCTTGGAGATGTCCGAGGACAGCTTGTGCAGGGCCGCGGTGTGGGTCTGCTCGGTGCGCAGCAGGCGCTTGTCCATGACGTCGACGACCTTGCCGACCTCCTGGGTCAGCTGGTCGGTCACGCCGGCGGTGCGTTGCTCCACGGCGGAGACCCGCTCGGAGATGGCGTCGGCGATCTTCATCACCTCGCGGCCCATCCGGTCGATGGCCTGGGCGGAGACCTGCTCGGTCTGGTCCATCTGTCCGGCCAGCTGGTTGATGGCCAGCTCCAGGGTCTCCAGCCGGTCCGAGGACGCGGCGGCCTGCAGGCTCTCGGTCAGGCGCTCGGTCAGCTCCGTCCGGGCGCGGTCCACCTGGGCGTTCAGCTCCGCGGCCAGGGTTTCCAGCTGGCGTTCGGTCTGGTCCAGGGCCGCGGCGCTGCGGTCCGACTGCTGGGCGGCCCGGTCGTCGGCCTCGGCAAGGCGGCGGTCGAGGCCGGCCAGGGACGCGGCCAGGTCGTCGATGGCGGCGCGGGTGCGGGCCTCGGCCTCCACCAGGCGCTTGGCCATGCGGGCGGTGGCCGCCTCGGCGATCTTGTCGGTGTCCGGCGGCTGCAGGCGGGAGACGGCGATCTCGAGGGAGCGCAGGGCCTCCAGCCGGCCGGCGCCGTCCCGCTCCAGCCGGCCCACCCGGTCGTCGGCGCGGCGCTGCTCGGCGCGGAGCAGGTTCAGGGCGGTCTCGACCTTGCCCAGGATCACGCCGGTGTCGCGTTCGCCGGCGTCCAGCCGGGACAGGGCGGTGCGCACGGCGCGGTCCACGTGGTTGATGGCCGAGCTGGACCGGGACTCCACCGCTTCCAGCCGGGCGGTCAGGGTGTCGAGGGCGGCGGAGATGCGGTTGGCCTCGTGCGGCGAGACCAGGGCCTCGGCGGCGGCGCGGCGGCCCCGGTCCGCAGCGGCGGCGGCGACCAGGGTGGCGGTGGGCGACGTGGCGGCCGGGGCGTTCAGCGACGCTGCGTTCAGGGCGGCCGCGGACACGCCGGACGCCCGGGTCGGCGCCGGCGGCGGCTCGGCCGCCTCGACGCCTTCGGTGATCATCTGGTTCAGCCACTCGCCCAGGGTCATGCCGGACCGGCGCGCGAGATCCTTGGCGATTTCCCGCGCCCTGGGATCGATGCCCTTCACGCTCCACGGCCCAGCCGACGTCATGCCCGCGCGCTCCTACAGACGAAATCCGCCTGACAACCCCTGATCCGGATGGTCCGGACTTAAGCTCTATCGAGTTACGCTAATGGGCCACTCTTTGGGTGTAAACGCGCGTTAGCCACTACATATAGAGTGCAGCAGAATTGCCTGTGGACGAATCCCTACCGACTCAGCGAGCAAGCGCTAAATTTGGTTAATAAGAAATTAACTCTCTCCCGGAGACGGTTAATCCGGACCCGTCCCACCCCCTGCAGCAAGGTCTGGGCGAGACCAGACGAGAGGCGCCGCCCGTGTCCTACGCCCTGATTCTTTCCAGTTACGTGGCCGCCAGCCGGGTGGGGGGCATGGCCCAGGCCCTGGCGCTGGCGAGACTGGGGTTCGAGCCGGTGCTGGCCCCCACGGTGCTGTTCGGCCGGCATCCGGGCCTTGGCCCCCCGGGCGGCGGAGCGGTGGATCCGGCCCTGTTCCGGGGCGTGCTGGCGGGGATCGCCGCCCGGGAGCTGGGGCCGCGAATCACCCTGGGGATCACCGGCTATTTCGCCCATCCCGACCAGGTCCGCGCCGCCGCAGAGGCCCTGGACGCCCTGCGCGAGCAAAGCCGCGCCCTGGTGCTGGTGGATCCGGTGCTGGGGGACGAGGGCAAGGGCCTCTATGTGAAGCCCGAGGTGGCCGCCGCCCTGGCCGCCGAGCTCCTGCCCCGGGCCGACCTGATCACCCCCAATCTGTGGGAGCTCGGCCACCTGACCGGACGCCCGGTGGAGACCGAGGACCAGGCCCTGGCCGCCGCCCGGGCCCTGTCCGCGCGCGTGGCGGGCGGGCGGGTGGTGGTCACCTCCGCCCCCGCCGGGCCGGGGCGGACCGGGGTGCTGGACGTGTCCGACGCCGGGGTGTGGCGCTTCAGCCATGGCCGGGTGACCCATGCCCCCCACGGCGTGGGGGACCTGTTCTCCGCCCTGCTCGGCGGGGCGCTGACCGATCCGGCGGGGCCCGTGGACGGGGAGACCGCCGTGCGCCGGGCGGTGGGCGGGGTGGCCGACGCCCTGGACGCGGCCCTGGCCCGGGGCCGGGACGATCTGGAGCTGGCGGCCGCAGACCCGGACCTGCGCGCGCCCCTGGCCCCGGTGCAGGTCGAAACCCTCGGCGCCTAGGCGCCCGCCACGGATGTACGCGGTTGCCTCGGGCGCCGCGCCCGCGCATATCCACCCCGTGTCACCAGGGGAGAAGCTGGTCATGATCGTGGAGCCGCGTTTCGCGCCGGTCCGGCAGGTGTTCCAGGACCAGTTCGCCGAGGGGCTGGAGCTGGGCGCCCGGTTCAGCCTGGTGATCGACGACGTCACCGTGCTGGACCTGTGGGGCGGCCAGGCGGACCGGGCGGGCGCCGCGCCCTTCGACGACCGCACCCTGGCGCCGGTCTTCTCCACCACCAAGGCCCTGGCGGCGATCCTGGTGGCGCGGCTGGTGGCCGAGGGCCGGCTGTCCTACCGGCAGACGGTGGCCTCGATCTGGCCGGAGTTCGCCCAGGCGGGCAAGGGGGAGATCACGGTGGAGCAGGCCCTGTCCCACCAGGGCGGCCTGTCGGGCTTCCGCTTCGCCATCGACCCGGCCCTGTGGTTCGACTGGAAGGGCCTGTGCGCCGAACTCGCGGCCATGGCTCCCCTGTGGCCGCCGGGAACCGCCAGCGGCTATCACCCCATCACCTTCGGCTATATCGCCGGCGAGATCTTCCGGCGGATCGACGGCCGGACCATGGGCACGGCCCTGCGGGAGGATCTGGCGGTTCCCCTGGACCTCGACCTGTGGATCGGCCTGCCGGACGGGGAGTTTCCCCGGGTGGCGCAGATGGAGCGGCCCAAGGCCGTGCCCAGCTTCGGCGAGGTGAACATCGCCACCCGCGCCGCCTTCCTCACCCGCTGGGCGTCGCCGGGCGGCCGGTCGGGGGACGAGTGGCGCCGGGCGGAGATCCCGTCGGCCAACGGCCACGCCACGGCGCTGGCGCTCGCCCGGCTGATGGGCCGGCTGGCGACCACGGGGGAAGGGGTGCTGGACCCCGCCGTCCGGGACGAGATGGCGCGGGAGCGGATCTGCGGCCAGGACCTGGTGCTGCCCTATGTGATGAGCTGGGGGGCGGGGGTGATGCGCAACGCCGACAGCGGCGCCTTCGGACCCGGCCGGCTCGCCTTCGGCCACAGCGGCTGGGGCGGCAGCGTCGCCGTCTGCGACCCGGAGCGGCGGCTGGGGCTCGCCTATGTGATGAACCGCCAGGGGACGGATCTGAGGGGCGATCCCCGGGCCCGGCGGCTGATCGACGCGGTCTACGGGTGTCTGTGAGGGTCTGCCTGACCTGGGTTCCCGGGTCTTCGCCCGGGAATGACAGCTATTCAAAAATTCATAAAAACAAAACCAGTCGTCATTCTCGGCCTTGAGCCGAGAACCTCCATCCGGATGGGGCGCTTTATCCTGATCATGTTTCCCGGGTCTTCGACCGGGAATGACGGCGATTCAAAAATTCATAAAAACAAAACCAGTCGTCATTCT
>CAINOV010000314.1 GCA_903851655.1 uncultured Caulobacterales bacterium | reverse complement strand
ACCGTGGTCGAACTGGAAGTGTCGGGCCTCTACATCGCCGGTCGCGGGGCGTCGCCCAACGCCGCGGGGGTCTATGAGCTGGACGCGAGCCTGATGGACGGCGCGACGGGTCAGGCGGGGGGCGTGGCGGCGCTGGAGGGCTTCGAGAGTCCGATCCTCGCGGCCCACGCCGTGATGACGCAGACGCCCCACGTGTTGCTGGCCGGGGAGGGCGCGGCGCGCTTCGCCCGGGCCCAGGGGCTGGCGGAGGTCGCCGACCCGGCCGCCTGGTTCACCCGCGCGGGCAAGGACGAGGCCAACCATCCGCCGGGCGCCCTCGCCCATGGCACGGTGGGCTGCGTGGTGCGGGACGCCGACGGCCGGCTGGCGGCGGCCACCTCCACCGGCGGGGTGTTCAACAAGCTGCCCGGCCGGGTGGGGGACACGCCGATCATCGGCGCCGGGACCTTCGCCGACGGCCACGCGGCGGTCAGCTGCACCGGCCAGGGGGAGTATTTCATGCGCAACGTCGCCGCGGCCCAAGTGGCCCTGCGCATGCGGCTGGCGGGTCAATCCCTGGACGAGGCCGCCGCCGCCGTGCTGGCCGAGATCGCGGCCCTGAAGGGCGACGGCGGGATGATCGCCATCGACGCCGAAGGCCATGTGGCTACCCCCTTCGTCAGCGAGGGCATGAAACGCGCCGTGCTGGACCGGTACGGCGAGATCACCTCCGCCGCATTCTGACGCGCCCCGCTTTGCGGTCCCCGGGGATTTCTGATAAGGCTCCGCGCCTTACCTGAAACCTGAAGGCCCTCCGCCCATGGCGAGCGTGACGCTCGATCTGTCCACCGCCACCCCTGCCCCCCGCGCGCCGGCGAACCTGTCCGGCCTGACCCGGGTCGAGCTGCAGGCGGAGCTGGTGGCGTCCGGCCTCACGCCCCCGGAAAAGGCGCGGATGCGGGCGAGCCAGCTTTGGCGCTGGATCCACCATTTCGGCGTCACCGACTTCGCCGCCATGACCGACGTGGCCAAGGAGCTGCGCGCAGGCCTGGCGGAGCGCTTCACCCTCGCCCGGCCAGAGGTGGTGGAGCGGCAGATCAGCCAGGACGGCTCCCGCAAGTGGTTGATCCGCACCGCGCCGGGCATCGAGATCGAGACCGTCTACATCCCCGATGTGGGCCGGGCCGGGGCCCTGTGCGTGTCCAGCCAGGTGGGCTGCACCCTGAACTGCACCTTCTGCCATACGGGCACCCAGCCCCTGGTGCGGAACCTGACGGCGGCGGAGATCATCGCCCAGGTGCAGGTGGCCCGGGACGATCTGGGGGAATGGCCCTCCCCCAAGGAGGACCGGCGCCTGTCCAACGTAGTGTTCATGGGCATGGGCGAGCCCCTCTACAATCTCGAGAACGTGGCCGCCGCCATCGACATCATCGCCGACGGGGAAGGGATCGCCATTTCCCGGCGCCGCATCACCGTCTCCACCTCCGGCGTGGTTCCGGAGATTCCCCGGGCGGGAGAGCTGACCCAGGCCATGCTGGCCATCTCCCTGCACGCGACCAATGACGAGCTGCGCAACACCCTGGTGCCGCTGAACAAGCGCTATCCCATCGCCGAGCTGCTGGACGCGATCCGCGCCTATCCGGGCCTGTCCAACGCCCGGCGGGTGACCTTCGAATACGTGATGCTGAAGGGGGTCAATGACAGTCCGGAGGAGGCCCGCCGGCTGGTTCAGCTGATGAAGGGCCTCCCCGCCAAGATCAATCTGATCCCGTTCAATCCCTGGCCGGGCTCGCCCTACGAGTGCTCCGACTGGGCCACGATCGAGCGCTTCGCCAGCATCCTGAACCGGGGGGGCTACGCCTCGCCGATCCGCACCCCCCGGGGCCGGGACATCCTCGCCGCCTGCGGCCAGCTGAAGTCGGAAAGCGAGAAGCTGCGGGCCAGCGTCCGTCGGGCGCAGGCTCCCGCCGCCTGATCGCCGGGAGACAGACCGCCGGTCGCCCCGCCGCGGCCATTTCGCCGGGATTTCCTCCGACCCTGTTTTCACGTGGGGGGAATGCCACTAAGGTGGCTGCGACATTCCGGCCGCTCACACCCGCCGGCCCCCAGACGTGTAAGGACGCTCCATGGCGATCACCGCCGACCAGATACTCGACATCATTGCCGAAGAGGTGCCGATCGAACGCGCTGAACTGAAGCCTGACGCCACCCTCGAGGCGCTCAACATCGCTTCGCTGGACATGATCAGCGTGATGTTCGCCCTGGAGGACAAGTTCGGCGTGATCATCGAGCAGAACGACGTCGCCGAGACCAAGACCCTGGCCGACTTCATCGCGGTGGTTCAGGCCAAGAGCGACGCACAGGCCGCCGCCGGCTGATTCCGCGCCGGCGTCGCGGGACGCCCGGCGACCCCCTGCAAGACTGGACTCCGAGGATATCTGAGTGACCCATCGTCGCGTCGTCATCACCGGCATGGGCGCCGTTTCGGCGCTGGGACAGGGGCTCGACGCGACCTGGTCGGCCCTGGACGAGGGCCGCGGCGGCATCACCCGGATCGAGCGGCGCGTGGGCGACAGCGAGATCCACACCTTTGCCGGACCGGCGGCGGTCTGCGTCCCGCTGAACGCCAAGGCCCTCGAACAGCGCTCCGGCCCGAGGCCGCTGGCCCATCTGGACCCGTTCGCCGCCTTCGCGGTGATCGCCGGGCATGAGGCGATGGAGCGGGCGGGCCTGCTGGATCATCCGGTGCTGGAACAGCGCACGGCCATGATCTGGGGCTGCGGCTCCGGCGGCAACCAGACCATCGAGGACAGCTACGCCCGCAGCTTCCTGAAGGGCGCCACCAACGTCCATCCCCTGTCCATTCCCAAGCAGATGATCTCGGCCCCGGTCAGTCACCTGTCGATGATGTTCGGGGTGCAGGGCCCGGCCTTCACCATCGCATCCGCCTGCGCCTCGTCCGGTCACGCCATCGGCGAGGGCCTGTGGATGATCCGCTCCGGCCGGACCCAGGTGGCCGTGGTCGGCGGCTCGGAAGCGGCGCTCACCTATGGGTCCTGGAAGGGCTGGATTGCCCTTCAGGCCATGTCCGACGACACCTGCCGCCCGTTCTCCATCCAGCGCCGGGGCATGGTGCTGGGCGAGGGGGCCGCGGCCCTGGTGCTGGAGGACTACGAGCACGCCCGGGCGCGGGGCGCGCACATCTTCGCCGAACTGGCGGGCTATGGCGCCACGTCCGACGCCCACCACATCACCGCGCCGCACGGCCGGGGGGCGGAAGCGGCGATCCGCGCCGCTCACGCCGACGCCGGTCTGGCCCTGGATGCGCCCATCCTGATCTCCAGCCACGGGACAGGCACGCCCCTGAACGACAAGATCGAGTCCGCGGCGCTGCGCAACGTGTATGGCGACAGCCTGGCGCAGAACCGCGTGATCGCCACCAAGTCCTCCCACGGACACCTGATCGGCGGCGGCGGCGCGCTGGAGCTGGTCACGGCGATCCAGGCCATGAACGCCGGCGTGGTCCCGGCCGTGCTGAACGGCCTGGGTCCCGACCCGGACGCCGAGGCGCCCCTGGCCTGGGAACGGGAGGAGCGCCGGTTCGACGCCGTGATCTCCAACTCGTTCGCGTTCGGCGGCCTGAACTCCGCCCTGATCGCCCGCCGGATCTGATCGGAGCCCTGTCGGTCGGGGGGGACGCGCCGACGGGAGACGGGCCGGGCGACCGACCTTAATCTGCCCCATTTTTGCCACAATTTCGCCACGGACTTTGCGCCGAAGACAAGTTCCCGCAAGGCTGCCGGGGGTGGCCATGGTTTATTACCCCCGGACAAGTCGCTTTCACGCGTGGCAGTTCCCCCCGATGAACATCTCGATCTCCTGCGATTTTGACGGCACCATCACCCGTCTCGACACGATCGACGCCATTCTCGAGCAGTTCGCCCTGCCCCAGTGGATGGACGTGGAGGCCGAGTGGGCCGCTGGCCGGATCGGGTCGCGGGAATGCCTCGCGCAACAGTCCGAATTCCTGCGGGTGACGCCGACCGAGCTGGACGCCTTCATCGACCAGATCGAGGTGGATGAGGACGTGGCGCCGTTCTTCGCCGACTGCCTGCGCATGGGCGCGCCGGTCAGCGTGGTGTCCGACGGGTTCGACTGGGTGGTCCGCCGGGTGCTCAACCGGATGGGGCTTCGGGGCGTGCCGATCATCGCCAACCGCTTGGTCCACGCCGGCGACGACCGCTGGACGGTCCGCTTTCCCCACTCGGCGCCCAACTGCGGCTCGGGCGTGTGCAAGTGCTCCGTGGTCTCGGCGCCGTCGCGACTGGTCCACATCGGCGACGGCCGGTCCGACGCCTGCGTGGCGGACGCCTGCGACGTGGTGTTCGCCAAGGGCTGGCTGCTGGAAAGCCGCAATCGCCGGGGCCTGCCGTCGATCCCGTTCGACACCTTCGCCACGGTCCGGGCCGTGCTGCCGGAGCTCGAGATCATGGCGCCGGCCGCCGCCCAGCGGATCGCCTGACCTACGACGTCCCCATCAAGACCAGCGGCCCGGCGGCGTCCTTGCCTGAGACGCCCGTCGGGCTTCGCCGCTTCCGGATCCCCATCTGATGACGACCCGCCCGCCCGTCCTGCTGATCCATGGCCTCACCGGCGTGCCGGCGGAGCTGCAGTCGATCGCCCGCACCCTTCGCCGGTCCGGCTTCACCGTGGAGACGCCGCTGCTGCCCGGACACGGGGTCGACGAGGAGACCCTGATCAAGACCGGCTGGCGGGACTGGCTGGGCGGGGCGGAGGAAGAGCTCCTGCGCATGACCGCCCAGGGCGAGAAGGCCGTGGTCGGCGGCCTGTCCGTGGGCGCGGTCATCGCGCTGGGGCTGGCGGCCAAGCATCCGGACCGGGTGGCGGGGGTGATCTGCCTGGCGGCGACAATCAAATATGACGGCTGGTCGGTGAACCCGGCGGTGATGCTGCTGCCTTATGGCCGGCACGTCCCCTTCCTGAACAAGCTGCGCTTCAAGGAGCATCCCCCCTACGGCATCAAGGACGAGCGCCTGCGCGCCCGGGTGGCGGAGATGCTGTTCTCGGACAATGTCAAGGATGTGGGCCTGCCCACCACCCCCGGCATCAGCCTGTTCGAGAATCTGGAGCTGGTGAAGCGGGTGGTCCGCGACCTGCCCAAGGTGACGGCGCCGGTCCTGATCGTGCACGCCACCGAGGACGACATCACCCATATCCGCAACGCCGAGAAGATCGCCCGGGCGGTCTCCGGCCCGGTGCGCAAGCTCTATCTCGAGGACAGCTACCACCTGGTCACGGTGGACCGGGAGCGGGTCAAGGTGGCGCTGGCCACCGTCAAGTTCTGCGAAGATCTCAGCAACGGCGTGGAAATCGTCGACGAATCCGTCTGATATCGGCTGAAATAGGCTGTGAATCCGGGCCAAATGCGCCGTTCAGCTTGTTCAGACACCGTCAGCGCCTATACTTGGAGCGGTGCTCCCCCGCCAAAGGACAAGCCATGACCCTCGCACTCGCTGACCGCGTCACGGAAGACGCCGCCGATCTCGGAAGCCTGATCCGCGAAACGTCGACCTGGGCTGCAGACTATCTGCGCGCCGCCACCCAGCGGACGCGGGACCTGACCTCGGTGAACGGCCGGCTCGACCGCAAGGCGCTGGACCGGGAACAGCACGTGGTCCACGGCCTGGCCTGGGTCGCCACCTATGCGGAACTGTTCGTCCAGGTCGGCGCCTGGCGGGAGCGTCTGCTCGCCGACGGGCTGTTCGGCGAGACCGAAGCCCTGCTGACCCGCATCCTGTTCGCGGAATATGCGGCGCAGCTGGTGGGCGGCATCCCCATGAACCAGGGTGAAGTGGTGCGTCCGGACGATTTCGGCCTGACCCTCAGCCCGGCCCTGGCTCAGGCCTGGCGCGCCCGGGCGACCCAGGCGGACAAGACCGCCCTGGCCGACCATGTGGCCGCCGCCCAGGGCAAACCCTCGGTGGAGCAGGCGGGTCTGGACGAGACCCTGACCATGATCCGCGACCAGTTCCACGCCTTCGCCGAGGAGAAGGTCGCCCCCTTCGCCCATGGCTGGCACCTGCGGGACGAGCTGATCCCGCTGGAGCTGATCACCGAGCTGGGAGAGCTGGGCGTGTTCGGCCTGACCATCCCGGAGGAATTCGGCGGCTCGGGCCTCGGCAAGATGGCCATGTGCGTGGTCTCCGAAGTGCTGAGCCGCGGCTATATCGGCGTCGGCTCCCTGGGCACCCGCTCGGAGATCGCGGCGGAGCTGATCATGCTGGGCGGCACCGAGGCGCAGAAGGCCCACTGGCTGCCGCGGATCGCCTCGGCGGAGATCCTGCCCACCGCCGTCTTCACCGAGCCCAACACCGGCTCGGACCTCGGCGCCCTGCGCACCCGCGCGACGCTGGAGGGGGACAGCTACATCGTCAATGGCGGCAAGACCTGGATCACCCACGGGGCCCGGGCCGACGTGATGACCCTGCTGGCCCGCACGGACCCGGCGACCACCGACTATCGCGGCCTGTCCATGTTCCTGGCGGAAAAGCCCCGGGGCGACGACGCGACCCCCTTCCCGGCCCAGGGCATGAGCGGCGGGGAGATCGAGGTGCTGGGCTATCGCGGCATGAAGGAATACGAGATCGGCTTCGACGCTTTCTCCGTGCCCAAGGCCAACCTGCTGGGCGGTGTCGAGGGCCAGGGCTTCAAGCAGCTGATGGCCACCTT
>CAINOV010000313.1 GCA_903851655.1 uncultured Caulobacterales bacterium | reverse complement strand
TGGCGACCGCGTGTCCGGCAACTGCCTGAAGGTGAAGTGGGTCGCCGACCGGCTTGAGCTTCCCTATCGTTGGGTGGATGTGGACGTGGTCAAGGGCGAGGCCAGGGCGCCGGCCTTCCTGCGGGTCAATCCGGCGGGGCAGGTGCCGGCGGTGGTGCTGGCCGACGGCCGGGGCCTGGCCCAGTCCAACGCCATCCTGCTGCACCTGGCCGAGGGATCGGACCTGATCCCCGCCGACCCCTATGACCGGGCGAAGATGTTCGAATGGATGTTCTGGGAACAGTACACCCATGAACCGGCCATCGCCGTGCGCCGGTATCACAAGGCCTATCTGGGCAAGTCCGACGCCGAGATCGATCCGGGGTTGATGGTCCGGGGCCGGGCGGCCCTGGCGCGGATGGAGGCGGCGCTGGCGGCGTCGGCCGGGTGGTTCGCCGGGGATCGCCTCAGCCTCGCCGACGTGGCGCTGGTCGCCTATACCCGCGTGGCCCACGAGGGCGGGTTCGATCTGGCCGACTATCCCGCGGTCCGGGCCTGGGTGGCCCGGGTGGAGGCCGCGCTGCCCATCCGCGAGGGCGACCGCCCGGCCTAGAGCCAGCTGCCCGCCGTGGCGTCCTGCGGCGCATACTCCACCAGCAGCAGGAAGCTGGCCTCCCGCAGGGGCGCCGGCGTGATCGGGCAGCGCTCCCCCGACAGCAGGGCGGAGACCAGCGCCCAGTCCGTCGCCGGGTTGCCGCAGCTGGTCTCGATCTCGGCCGACTGGACCTTGCCCCCCGCCGTCAGGGACAGCCGGATCTCCGCCAGACCCGCCCGGGCCCCGGCCGCCTCCAGCACCGGGGCGAGGCCGTCCGTCAGCTGCCGCTCCGTCGCCGTGGTCCAGACCTTCACCGCCCCCCGCCGGGGAACAGCAAACCCGGCCCGGCCGATGAAGGCGAACAGGCGGACCGTCACCTCCAGGGCGCTCATGCCGCCGTCCCCGACCGGTGACCGTCGGCGAGACCCAGCTCGCCCCGCAGCCACCACGAGAAGTTGCGGATCAGCCGCAGCTTCGGATTGTCCTCCCGCCACACCAGCCAGGCCCGCCGCTCGGTCGGGACCGAGACGTCGCCGAACCGCACCAGCCGGCCGTCGGCCAGATAGGGCTCCGCCGCCTGGGCGTAGGTCAGGGCCACCCCCATCCCCGCGGCGGCCATGTCGAGGGCCAGCTGCTCGTCGTCGAACGTGTCCCGCGCCCCGCCGCTGGGCAGGGTGACGCCGGAGGGGACGAACCAGGTCTCCCACGGATGGTCCGGCTGCTCGATCAGCGGCAGGGTGGCCATCAGGGCGGGGGTCACCTCCGGATGTTGCCGGGCGAGGGCGAGGCTGGCCACGGGGAACAGGGTCAGGTCGAACAGGGGCTCCGCCCGGCAGGGCGGCCAGGGGCCCTGGCCGAAGCGGATGGCCAGGTCGACGCCGTCCCCGTCCAGGCTGGCCAGGTCCCGGGTCGTGCGCAGGTCGCAGCTGACCCCCGGAAACGCCGCGGAGAGCCGGGGCAGGCGGGGCGACAGCCACAGGCGCGCCAGACCCGGCGGCAGGGACACCACCAGCTTGTCCGGCGTGTTGCGCCCGGCGATGTCGATCAGCGAGCGGGACAGGTGCTGAGCCGCCTCGTGATAGGCGCGGGCCAGGACCAGGGTCGAGGGCGCCGGCTCCATGAACGAGCCGCGGCGATAGAAGAGCTTAGCGCCCAGATCCTCCTCCAGCCGGCGGATGGCCTGGCTGACGGCGCTGTGCGTGACCATCAGCTCCGCCGCGGCGGCGGTGTAGCTGCGCAGCCGCGCGGCGGCCTCGAGGGTTCTGAGAGCGGAGAACGGAGGAGGACGGGGAGCCATGGCTGAAGCCTTTCTAACGTTTCAATCAACGTAAGAATGCTCAACGACTCGCAAAATACAATCTGAAATATCCATTCTCCCGCGTCGTGCGGGCTGGAATGCGTCCTATGGCTGCCCATTTTGGGTTATGGTTGTGTTTTTCGGCAAAAATGCAACTTCTGAGGGATTCGCAAGGGCCTCCACAATCGCCCCATGCAACCGCGCCAGTTCGATGGGCTTGGCCACATGGCGGTCCATTCCGGCGGCCAGGTAGTCGGCGACCTGATGGTTCATGGCGTTGGCGGAGACGGCGACGATGGGCGTGCGGGCCCGGCCGGCGGCCTGTTCCTCTTCCCGGATGCGCCGGGTGGCCGCCATGCCGTCAAGCACCGGCATCTGGATGTCCATCAAGATCACGTCGTAGTCGCCCACCCGCCAGGCGTCGATCGCCGCCTGCCCGTCGCCGACGATGTCCATCTCGAATCCCAGGATGCCGACCATGGCCTCCAGCACCAGCCGGTTGGTGGTGTTGTCCTCCGCCGCCAGCACCCGCAGGGCGCGCTCCGGCGCGGCGTCGGGGGCCAAGTCCGGGGCCGAGTCCGGGGCCGAGTCCGGGGCCGACTCTGGGGCCGACTCTGGGTCCGCCTGGTCGGTTCCTTCGCGCAGGGCCGCGGCCAGATCGGCCAGATCCGGCTCCGCCGCCGCCGCGAGGCGGTCCGCACGGTGGGTGAAGACGGGGGCGGCGGTCGTCTCCGCCCGGGCGTCAGCGGGCGTCGCCCCCTCGACGGCGGCGGGCGGCAGGGGCAGGCGGACATGGAAGGCCGCGCCCTTGGGCCGGTCGGGCTCGGCCCAGATCCGGCCGCCCATCAGCTCGCAGATGTCCTTGCAGATGGCCAGACCCAGCCCCGTCCCCCCGGCGGCGCCGTGGCGCCCGCGCAGGTCCCCCGAGGCGTATTTCTCGAACACCCGGTCCAGCTGGTCCGGCGCGATGCCCACGCCGGTGTCGGTGACCGACAGGCGCAGCTCCTCGTCCACCACCCGCATCTCCACCTTCACCCGGCCGGCGGTGGTGAACTTCAGGCTGTTGGCGATCAGGTTGTTCAGCACCTGACGCAGGCGGGCCGGATCGCCGAGGCGGAGCGCGCGGGCGGAGTCGGCCAGCACCAGTTGCAGCAGCAGACCGCGGGAGGCGGCGAGGGGCCGGAAGGCGGCCGCCGCCGCCTCCGCCACGCGACCCGGATCGAAGGCCTGGGTCTCGAGGGTCAGCTGTCCGGCCTCGATGCGGGCCAGGTCCAGAACGTCGTTGAGCAGCTGCATGACCGCCTCGCCGGACGACAGGACCACGGCCAGCCGTTCCCGCTGGGCGGCGCCCAGGTCGTCGGCGGCCATCACCTCGGCCATGGCCAGCACGCCGTTCAGGGGCGTGCGGATCTCGTGGCTGATCGTGGCCAGGAACTCGGACTTCAGGCGATTGGCGGACTCGGCGGCTTCCCGGGCGGTTTCCTGGACCGCCAGCTGCCCGTCCAGCCGGGCGGCCTGTTCGGCCCAGTGGCGGGCCAGCGCGCCCACGGCGTCGGCCACGCCGCGGACCTGTTCGCCCTCCGGCCGCTCCAGCGTCTCCAGGGCCGAGGCCGCCGTGTCGCTGGCGGTCAGCATCCGCCGCAGGGCCGTCTCCAGCGCGTCCAGCTGGCGGCGGATCCGTCCGGCGGTCCAGCGCGAGGCCAGGGTGGTGGCGCCCACGGCCAGCAGCATCAGCACGAAGGTGACGGCGTCCAGCTGCGGAATCTCGTGGGCGTGGGCCAGTCCCAGGCGCTGCAGCAGCTCGCCCACCGCGAGGGACGCCGCGGCGACGACGCCGCCGATCCCCACGGTGAACAGGGCCGCCACGGGCCAGTGGACGGGCCGGCGGCGATCCGGGTTCGGCCGGTCTGCGACGGGCGGTGTGTCGATCATACTCAAGCCATGGCTGCGTTTCGACGCGACGGAGGGTCGGCGGGCCGCTCCCGAACAGGGGAGGCTGCAGGCTAGGGGATCAGACTGACGGTTGCGTTAACTCTCAGCGTAAACGAGACGTTACCGGGGTGGCGCATCGCCTCCCGCGGGGTCGTCAGGCTTAATGGGTGCGTCAAACTGTCGCACCTGATTCGCCGGAAAAGAGGCCTTCGAAGCCTATGGCGAAGCTTCACGGTTCCGTGTATGGAGAGATAGCGCGCGATCTGTTGAGCGCAAGAATCCAAAGGGACCTCACACATGACCTCCACCACCCTCCGCAAGATCCTCGTCGCCACCGCCGCCATCGCCGCCCTGAGCGTCGCCGCCTGCGGCAAGAAGGCCGACACCACCAACACCGCGACCGACAACACGATGGCTCCGGCCGCCGACAACGCGATGGCCCCGGCCGCCGACAACACCATGGCGCCGGCGAACAACACCGCGAAGTAATTTCGCGGCTGCTCTCGCAGCTCTGAATTCCGGAAGGCCCGCCTGACCTCAGGCGGGCCTTTTTGGTTTGCTCGCGACCTTTTCACTCTTCCCCGTTCCGTGGACGGCCCTAAGCTGGCGGCAATCACAAGACGGGGCGGGGACTTGCAATGACGGCGATCGGACTGTGGCTGCGGCGCGGCCTGCTGGGGCTCTGCGCGCTGATCGCGCTGGCGGCGCTGGGGCTGATCGCCCTGGACCTGCCCAACCAGCCGGCCCGGTTCGACGGCCAGGCCGCCCTGGCCCGGGCCGAGGCCTTCCACGTCCGGATCCGCCGGGACGAGTGGGGCGTGCCGCACGTGGCCGGCCCCCGGGACGCGGACGTGGCCTTCGGCCTGGCCTTCGCCCATGCCGAGGACGACTTTCCCACCATCGCCACCACCGTGCTCGCCACCCGCGGGACCCTCGCCGCCCGGGACGGGGCCTCGGGGGCGGTGACGGACTACCTCGTCCGGCTGATGCGGGTCTGGCCGGCGGTCGAGCGGGACTATGACCGGATGCCCGCCGATGTCCGCGCCGTGCTGGAGGCGTATGCCGACGGGCTGAACTATTACGGCGCCCGGCATCCGGACCGGGTGACGCCGGGCCTTCTGCCGGTCACCGGCCGGGACGTGGCGGCGGGCTTCGCCTTCAAGACCCCGTTCTTCTACGGCCTGGACAAGACCTTCACCCACCTGCTGGCGCCGGCCAAGCCGACCAGGACGGCGCTGAACCCGCACAACGCCCCCCTGGGCTCCAACGGTCTGGCCCTGGCGCCGGCCCGGTCGGCGGATGGGGCCACGCGGCTGCTGGTCAACTCCCACCAGCCCTATACGGGCCCGGTGGCCTGGTACGAGGCGGTGCTGGACAGCGGCGAGGGCTGGCACGTGGCGGGGGGGTTCTTCCCCGGCTCGCCCTTCATGCTGCACGGGCACAACGCCCATCTGGGCTGGGCCAGCACGGTGAATTCGCCGGATCTGGCGGACGTCTACCGGCTGGTGATCAACCCGGCGGACCCGAACCAGTATCGCCTGGACGGGGCCTGGCGGACCTTCGAGACCGGACAGGCGAAGATCCGCGTCCATCTGTGGGGTCCGTTCTACTGGACCGCGACCCGGCCCCTGAAGTGGAGCGCCCACGGCCCGGTGCTGGAGACCGACCACGGGGTCTTCGCCGTCCGCTACGCCGGGCATGACGAGGGCCGCCAGGCGGTGCAGTATTTCCGCATGGACAAGGCCCGCTCGCTGGAGGAATGGCGCGCGGCCCTGGCCCTGCAGCTGCTGCCCAGCATCAACGACCTCTACGCCGACGAGAAGGGGCACATCGGCTATGTCTACAACGGCCAGTTCCCGGCGCGGAAGGCCGGGGTCGAGGCCCAGGGCGTGGACTGGTCCGGCGTGTTGCCCGGCGACCGGTCGGACCTGATCTGGACCTCCTATCTTCCCTTCGACCGCATCCCCCAGGTGTGGGACCCCCGCTGCGGCCTGGTGTTCAACTCCAACAACACCCCGTTCAAGGCCACCGCCTGCCCCGATGACGGCATGGACCCCAGGGCCTATCCGGCCAATCTCGG
>CAINOV010000312.1 GCA_903851655.1 uncultured Caulobacterales bacterium | reverse complement strand
GTCACGCGGGCGGCGGCGGCGAGGCCCGCCAGGGCCAGGGGATCATCGAACAGGGCCGAGGGCCCCTCGCCCACCGGCTCGAGCACCGCCGCGCCAAGCTGGTCGGATGATCGCGCGCGATATCGCACCACCACCTGCGCCCCGGGCTGCAGCACCGACTTCATCCGGCGGGAGGCGCCACCGGCCACGTGCGCCGCGTACCGGCCATGGGCCTCGGTCAACAGCTCCACGATGGCCCCGGTCTCGCCGAACGCCCGGGCGGAGAGGACAAAGGCGTCGTCCTCCCACTCCATCAGGCGGTCCGGTCAGACGTCATAGTCGAGGCCGGTGTCCGCATAGAACTCCCGGCTCTCCTGCCAGTTCTCCCGGACCTTCACATGCAGGAACAGGTGCACCTTGCGGTCCAGGATCTCGCACAGCTCCTCCCGGGAATGCTGGCCGATCCACTTCAGGGTCTCGCCTCCCTTGCCGAGCATGATGGCACGCTGGCCGTCCCGCTCCACATAGATGGTCTGCTCGATCCGCACCGCGCCGCCCTTGGCGTCGGTGAAACTGGTGGTCTCCACCGCCGCGGAATAGGGCAGCTCCTCGTGCACCCGCAGATAGACCTTTTCCCGGGTGATCTCCGCCGCCAGCAGGCGCACGGGCAGGTCCGCGGTCTGGTCCTCCGGATAGAGGAACGGCCCCTCCGGCATCCGCGCCGCCAGCCGGACCTTCAGGTCCTGCACGCCGTAGCCCTTCTCGGCGGAGATCATGAAGACCTCGTCATAGACCCCGGTGGCGAACATCCGGGCGGACAGGCCCAGCAGGCGCTCCCGCGGGGTTTCGTCCAGCTTGTTCAGCGCCAGGATCACCTTGCGGCCAGACGCCTTCAGGCTGTCGACGATGCTGATCGTGTCCTCGACGGCGAAGCGGTCGGCGCCGCTGGCCTTGCCGTCCTCCACCGCCACCTCGGCGGCGGCGTCCACCAGATGCACCACGGCGTCGGCGTCCTCGACCCCGGTCCAGACCGACCGGACCATGGCCCGGTCCAGCCGGCCCTTGGGCTTGAAAACGCCGGGGGTGTCCACCAGCACGATCTGCGACGTCCCTTCCATGGCCACGCCGCGAACGGGAAAGCGGGTGGTCTGGACCTTGCGGGTGACGATGGTCACCTTGGCGCCGACCAGGCGGTTGACCAGGGTGGACTTGCCGGCGTTCGGCGCGCCGATCACGGCGGCGAAGCCGGCGCGGGTGTTGGGATCGCTCATGGGCGAATGCTCATTGAAGTCCTTCACGTTTCAGCAGCGCCGTCGCCGCCGCCTTTTCTGCATCCTGTCGCGAGGAGCCCGATCCGACCTCCGGGGCGCAGCCGTCCACGGTCACGGTGACGGTGAAGACCGGCGCATGGTCCGGGCCGACCCGGTCGGTGACCTCGTACCGCGGCGGGCCCAGCTTGCGCGCCGCCGCCCACTCCTGCAACTCCGACTTGGGGTTCTTGAAGCCCACGGTCTCGATCCGCTCGAACGCCGCCCGCCACAGGTCGGCGACCACCGGGCGCACCGCGTCGATCCCCGCCTCGAGATAGATGGCCGCCAGGATCGCCTCGACCGCGTCCGCCAGCGGGGTGTCCTGATCCCGGGCGCCGCGGCGGGTCTCCCCCCCCGGCAGCCGCAGGGCCGGTCCGACCCCGATCGCCCGGCCGATCTCGGCGCAGGTGGCGCGGTTCACCAGCACGGCGTGACGCTTGGACAGATCCCCCTCGGTGGAAGCCGGATAGACCGTCATCAGTTGCTCGGCCACCAGCAGGTTGAGCACCCGGTCCCCCAGGAACTCCAGCCGCTCGTTGTGCGCCACCTTGCGCGCGCCCTCGCCGGCGCTGGAGTGTGTCAGCGCTTCTTCCAGCAGCTGGGCGTTGACGAAGCGATAGCCGAGCCGCGCCTGCAGGGCGTCGATCGCGGTCAGTCGGTTGTTCATTTCAGGGGGTGCAGGAACCGGTTCCAACGGGCGTCCAGGAACCAGGTCCAGGGCTTGAACAGGCTTGCCCCCTGCTTCCAGGAGAACAGGATCAGGTCCGCCTTGCCCTCCAGGTTCTCCGCCGGGACAAAGCCCACCCCGCCTTCCAGCGCCGCAGCCCCCAGGGCCTCGTCCAGCGCCGGGTCCCACGGGCAGCCATTGTATTCGGCCACATCGGGGGTCACGAGGGGGTTGAAGCGGCTGTCGGAGCTGTTGTCCCGGTTGTCCCCCATCATGAAGTAGCAATGGGGCGGCACCACATAAACGCCGGTATTGTCCGCTGGACCGGTGGCGCCCAGGCAGCTGTTGATCGGATGGACCACGCCATTGGGCAGGGTCTCGGCGAAGCGCGGCACCTGCGGCACGACGCCCATCCCGGGACAGGTGGCGTCTCCCGCCGGCAGGGCTGTGCGGCGGGCCAGCGCGTCATTGATGTAGAGCTGTCCGGCCTTCACCTGGATCCGGTCGCCGGGCAGGCCGATCAGCCGCTTGATGTAGTCCTTGGAATTGTCCCGCGGCAGCTTGAAGACGATCACGTCCCCCCGGGTCGGTTCGCGCCCCAGCACGCGGCCCCGGAACAGGGGCGGGCTGTAAGGGATCGAATGCCGTGACCAGCCATAGGCGAACTTGGACACGATGATGTAGTCGCCCTCGTACAGGGTCGGCTCCATCGAGGCGGACGGGATGGTGAAGGGCTGGAACAGGACCAGCCGCACGATCATGGCCAGCGCCAGGGCCACGAACACGGTCCCGCCCAGCTCCTGCGCCTGTGCGGCCAGGCCCGGCGCCGGCTTGTCGTCCTGCGGCGCTGCGGCGGTGTCTGAGGATTGGGTCATGAGCCAGCCGGGGTTCGAGAAAGGACGTCGACGCCCGTCCCGGCGTCCGGTCTTCTTGCTACTGTCTCGCGCCCCTCAGGGCAAGTTAGCATTATGTAAGGTTTGCAAGACAAAACGTCGCGCTTAGCTGACAACGGGCACGGCCTCGATGATCACGAAGGCCTGGGCGTAGGGAACCTCGTCCGTCAGGCTGAGATGGATCACGGCCTCGTGGCCCGCCGGGATCAGCGCCGCCAGCCGCTCCGCCGACGCGCCGGTCAGGGCCAGCGTCGGCTTGCCGGAGGGCAGGTTGACCACCCCCATGTCCCGCCAGGCCACCCCGTGACGGATGCCGGTGCCGAGGGCCTTGGCGCAGGCCTCCTTGGCGGCGAAGCGCTTGGCGTAGCTGGCGGCGTGATCGGATTTCCGCTCGGAGCGACGCCGTTCCACATCGGTGAACACCCGCTGGGTGAACCGCTCCCCGAACCGGTCGAGGGTCGCCTTGATCCGCCGGATGTCGCACAGGTCGGATCCGACGCCAACGATCACAGGCCCCGGGCCTCGTCCATCCGCCGGCGCATCTCGGCGATCACGCCGGGGAGCCCGGTGAAGATCGCCTCGCCGATGAGGAAGTGCCCGATGTTCAGCTCCACCACCTCGGGGATGGCGGCCACCGGTCCGACGCTGGCGAAATCGATGCCGTGTCCCGCATGAACCTCCAGCCCCCGGTGCGCGGCCTCGACGGCCCCGGCGCGCAGCTGGTCCAGCAGGCGCGCCGCCGCTTCGGAGTCGCCATCCTTGATCGCGTCGCAATAGGCGCCGGTATGCAGTTCCACGACCTCCGCCCCCAAGGCCTCGGCCACGGCGATCTGGACGGGATTGGCCTCGATGAACAGGGACACCCGGATGCCGGCGTCGCGCAGGGCGCGGACCACCGGGGCGATGGCGTTGTGCCCCCGGGCGACGTCGAGCCCGCCTTCAGTGGTGCGCTCCTCCCGCCGTTCCGGCACGAGGCAGGCGGCGTGCGGCCGGTGACGCAGCGCGATCTCGCGCATCTCGTCCGTCACGGCCATCTCGAAATTCAGCGGCTTGCCCAGCCGGGCGCAGGCGGCGGACAGCTGTTCGATGTCAGCGTCCGAGATATGCCGGCGATCCTCCCGCAGGTGGGCGGTGATCCCGTCGGCGCCCGCGGCGATGGCGGCCTCGGCCGCCCGCAGGGGCTCCGGATGGCCGCCGCCGCGGGCGTTGCGGATGGTGGCCACGTGGTCGATGTTGACGCCCAGGCGAAGCCGGCGGCTCAAGACTTCAGCCTCCGGCTGCCGGGATCCTCGATGGGCGTGGCCGCCAGCTCCGGTGGAAGCGCGTCGGCGGGGTAGGCCGGAACGTCCAGAGTGGCCAGCGCGATCAGCGGCGCGGACACGTCGGCCCGTCCCCCGGACCGGTCGACGATGCAGGCGGCGCAGACCACCTCGCCCCCGGCTGCGCGGATGGCCGCGATGCATTCCCGGGACGACAGGCCGGTGGTGACGATGTCCTCCACCATGGCCACCCGGGCGCCCGGCTCGAGGTGAAAGCCCCGCCGCAGACGGAACTGTCCGCCCTCCCGCTCCACGTACATGGACGGCGCGCCCAGATGACGCGCGGTCTCGTAGCCTGGAATGATCGCGCCGACGGCGGGCGAGACGACCACATCCACGCGTCCCACAGCGGCCGTGATCTTCTGCGCCAGGGCCCGGCACAGACGCTCGGTGCGGTCCGCATGCATGAACACCAGGTTCTTCTGCAGGAACACCGGGCTGTGCAGGCCGGAGGACAGGACGAAGTGCCCCTCGCGAAGGGCGCCGCATGCGCGGAATTCAGCGATCACGTCATCAGAGGTCATGTGCGTCAGGTAAGGTGAAACGGGCGGAAGGAAAAGGGGCGCCGGGCGCTAGCGGGGCGCGCGGCGGAAAATCTCGACCGCCACCGCCTGCAGGGCGCCGCCGGAGGGGGATGTATCCCGCTCCAGCATCGCGAACAGCGGCTCGGCCGGGGCCAGGGCCCGCCCCGCGGTGATCCACACCCTTGCCGCTGCGCCATCGTGACGGTCGAGGGCCAGCGCCGCGGCCACGGCATAGGCGTTCACCAGATAGGACGGCGTCGCGTCCACCGTGATCTTCGAGGCGGTGGACTTGGTGATGGTGCCCACCATGTCGGCCTGGGCGAACAGGGCGTCGTCGGGATTACCGGAATTCACGCGGATGATGTCGCCGCACCGCTCGATCCTGTGCCGGTTGGCATGACGGCGCAGCAGGGCCTCAAGCTCGGCGGTCCTGGCGACCACGGCGTCATAGCGGCTCGCCGCCAGATCGGCCACGATCAGCGCGACGCTTCGCCCGTCGGCGGTCTCGACCGCCTCGCTGGCTTCCGTGCACTCCGACACCTCGGGATCCGGAACCGCAGGAGCAGCCCGGGCCGACGGGGCCAGAAGCCCGGCCAGCGCGGCCCCCAACAGGACGAAACGCATCAGCCGCGCACCCGGTCCACCGTCTCCACGGACGGACAGGCGCGCAGGGCGGCCATGATATGGGTGATGTGCCGGGCGTCGATCACGTCGATGTCGAAATCCACGTCGAAGAAGTCCGACTGCCGGTGATGCATGCGCATGTTGACGATATTGCCCTGCGCCTCGCCGATCAGGGTGCAGACCTGTCCCAGCACCCCCGGCGCGTCCCGGACCGTGGCGGTCAGGCGGCTGCGGCTGATGGTGTGGGTCTCCGCCTCCGCGGTCCAGTGCAGGTCCCGCCACAGGGCGTCCTCGTCCTCGAATTCGGCCAGCCGGGTGCAGTCGATCGTGTGGACGGCGATGCTGTCATCCGGCTGCAGGATGCCGACGATGCGGTCCCCGGGCACCGGCGAACAGCAGCTGGCGAAGTGCAGGCTGGCGCCGCCGCCGATCCCGCCGCCGCGCACATAGAGGCGCGCGGCCTTGCCGTCCTCGATCCGCACCCGGGCGGCCGCCGCGGCCCGCTCGCTGTCCTTCAGACCGGGGAATACCGATTCCAGCACGAGGTTCGCCGCCACCCGCCCGCGGCCGACGGCGATGTAGAGCTCTTCCTCCGTCGGGGTGGCGAACCGGTCCAGGGCGGGACGCAGGGACACATCGGCCCGGGTCTTTCCGGCGCGGGCGAAGGTCTGTTCGATGGCCGCCCGTCCGATCCGGACGAACTCCTCCTTTTCCACCTGGCGGATATGCCGCCGGATGGCCGAGCGCGCGCGCCCGGTGACGGTCAGCGAGCGCCAGTCCGGCGGCATGGCGGGCTTGGGGCCAGTGACGACCTCCACCACGTCGCCATTGGTCAGGGGCGTGCGGAGCGGCTTCAGCTCGCCATTGATCTTCACCCCGATGGCCCGGTCGCCCACGTCCGTGTGGACGCCATAGGCGAAGTCCAGGGGCATGGCCCCCCGGGGCAGGCTGATCAGCTTGCCCTTCGGCGTGAACACGAACACCTGGTCGAGGAACATCTCGAGCTTGGCGTGCTCCACCAGGTCCTCGGCGTCGCCCCCGTGCTCCAGCACCTGGACCAGGTGGCGCAGGTTGATCAGCGGGTCGCGACCGCCCTGCTCCTGCGCCGCCTCGGCGTCGAAGCCATAGGAGGTGTCCTTGTAGCGCCAGTGGGCGGCGATGCCCTCCTCGGCGATGCGGTCCATGACGTCCGTGCGGATCTGGATCTCGATGCGCATGCCCCGGGGGCCGACGATGGTGGTGTGCAGGGACCGGTAGTTGTTGCGCTTGGGGGTGGAGATGTAGTCCTTGAACCGGTCGGGCACACAGGGCCAGGTCCGGTGGATCACCCCCAGCGACCGATAGCAGTCCTCCTCCGTGTCGACGATCACCCGGAAGGCGTAGATGTCGGACAACTGGGAAAAGGCCACGGTCTTGCGCTGCAGCTTGCGCCAGACGGAATAGGCCTGCTTCTCCCGGCCATAGACCCGCGCCTCGACCTTCGCATCCATCAGCCGCTGGGTGATTTCGGCGGACACCACCGACACCGCCCGCCCCTGGTTGGCGCGCATCTGGTCCAGCCGGCGCAGGATGGCGTCCCGGGCCGTGGGGTTGAGCTCGGCGAAGGCCAACTCCTCCAGCTCGCTGCAGATCCGGTGACAGCCGATCGACCGGGCGAGCGGCGCGTAGATCTCCAGCGTCTCCCGGGCGATGCGCTCGCGCTTGGCCGGCTTCTGGATGAAGTTGAGGGTGCGCATGTTGTGCAGCCGGTCGGCCAGCTTCACCAGCAGCACCCGCACGTCCTTGGAGATGGCCAGGATGAACTTGCGCAGGTTCTCCGCCTGGCGGGTCTGTTCGGAGTTGAGTTCAAGCCGCGACAGCTTCGTCACGCCCTCCACCAGCTCCGCCACCTCCTCGCCGAACAGGTCGGCGATGTCCTGCCGGGTGGCGGCGGTGTCCTCGATCACGTCATGCAGCAGCGCGGTGACGATGGCGGCCGTGTCCAGCCGATACTCGGTCAGGATGCCGGCGACTTCGATGGGATGGGCGAAATAGGGGTCGCCGGACGCGCGGAGCTGGGCCCCGTGCATGCGCATGGCGTAGACATAGGCGCGATTGAGAAGGGCCTCGTCGGCCGTAGGGTCATAGCTCTTGACCCGTTCGATCAGCTCGAACTGACGCAGGTAGCGCGGCCCCGGACGGGGCTTGCCCGGGTCGGCCCGCGGCGGGACCGGAGACAGGCCCTCAGGGAGAGGAAGCGGCGCCGTATCCGACGCCGTTGCAGGGGAAAGCGGTTCGACGCCCGGGGGCGTCAGTAGCGATCCTCCTGGCCGCCGTCCCGGTCGCTCTGCAGCGCCCGGACGAGTTCCTGTTCGCTCATGTGCATGTGCTGCGGATCCGCCAGCAGGGCCAGGGCCTCGGCCTCTTCCTCGGCCTCGGTCCGCTCATCCACCCGCTGCAGGGTGCCGATCATGGATTCGCTGAGGACGTCGGCCTCGACCACGCCGTCGGCGATCTCGCGCAAGGCGACCACCGGATTCTTGTCGTTGTCCCGGTCCACCAGCAGCTCCGCGCCAGTGGCGATGCCCCGCGCGCGATGCGCCGCCAGCAGCACGAGGCTGAAGCGGTTGGGAACTCGTTCGACGCAGTCTTCGACGGTGACGCGGGCCATTCGATCCTCAAGGGTGTCCTCAGAACCCCGCTAGATAGGCTGAACAGGCGCATTTTGCAATCGCTAAGGGAGACCGGCGTCGTCCCCGCCTGACGCTGGGTCCGGATTGCGTTTCCCGCCTCACGGTTTAATCCGGTGATCCGACGCCTGTCTGAGGCCCCCCGACTTCGGAACCGATGAGCCCCATGTCCCATAACCCCGCCCTCGACGCCTCCGATCTGGAACCCATTCTCGAGACGGTCCGCAAGCTGTGCGCGGACTATCCCGGCGCCTACTGGCGGGAACGGGACCGGGAACGGTCCTATCCCACGGCCTTTGTCCAGGCCATGACCGCGTCGGGCCTGCTGGGCGCCCTGATCCCGGAGGCGTATGGCGGGTCGGGCCTGCCCCTGGCCGCCGCCGCCGCGATCCTGGAGGAGGTGCACGCCTGCGGGGCCAACGCCGCGGCGCTGCACGCCCAGATGTACACCATGGGCACGGTCCTGCGGCACGGCAGCGCCGAGCAGAAGACGGAGTACCTGCCGAAGATCGCCAGCGGCGAACTGCGTCTGCAGGCCTTCGGCGTGACCGAGCCCACCGCCGGCACCGACACCACCAGCCTCACCACCCGGGCGGAGCGGCGGGGCGATCGCTATGTGATCAACGGCCAGAAGGTCTGGACCAGCCGGGCCGAACACTCCGACCTGATGATCCTGCTGGCGCGCACCACGCCAAAGGACCAGGTGGCCCGGAAGACGGAGGGCCTGTCGGTCTTCCTGGTGGACATGCGTGACGCCGTGGGCCACGGCCTGACCATCAAGCCGATCCGCACCCTGTTTAATCACGCGACCACGGAGATCTTCTTCGACAATCTCGAGATCCCCGCCAGCGCCCTGATCGGCGAGGAGGGCAAGGGCTTCCGCTACATTCTCGACGGCATGAACGCCGAGCGGATCCTGATCGCCGCGGAATGCATCGGCGACGGCCGCTGGTTCGTGGAGACCGCCACCGCCTATGCCAAGGATCGGCGGGTGTTCGACCGGCCCATCGGCCAGAACCAGGGGGTGCAGTTCCCCATCGCCCGGTCCTACGCCGAGGTCCGCGCCGCCAAGCTGATGACGCGGGAGGCCGCACGCCTCTACGACGTCGGCCAGCCCTGCGGCGAGGAGGCGAACATCGCCAAGATGCTGGCGTCCGAAGCCAGCTGGCGCGCCGCGGACATGTGCGTGCAGACCCATGGCGGGTTCGGCTTCGCCGAAGAATACGACGTGGAGCGCAAGTTCCGCGAGACTCGGCTCTACCAGGTGGCGCCCATCTCCACCAACCTGATCCTGTCCTATGTGGCCGAGCACGTGCTGGGCCTGCCCCGCTCCTACTGAGCCCGGTCTTACGGAGGCGGTCAGACGGTCGCCTCGCCCCACTCCGTCCAGCCCATGGGGCGCGGCGTGCCGGGCAGGTAGAACTGTTCCTGCCAGCGGGTGTTCAGGCCAGCGTCGCGAATCGCCGCCGCCGGCCGGCGGGTGAGATGACAGCCGCCGCCGATGGGCTTCCAGAGGGGCTCGATCCAGCGCTGCCAGCGATAGACGTCCTCGTCCGGCGCCCGGCCGTGCTCGCAGAACAGGAACCGTCCGCCGGGTTTCAGCACCCGCCGGGCCTCGGCCAGCGTCTTCGCGACGTCATGCACGGTGCAGAGCGTATAGGTGCAGACCACGCAGTCGAACCGCCCGGCCTCGTAGGGCAGGCTCTCCCCGACGCCTTCCACGAGGGTTACCGGCAGGTCGGTTTCCGCCGCCACCGCCAAGGCGCGGCGACGCATGAACTCGTTCGGCTCCACGGCGAAGACGCCGGTGACCTGGGCCTTGTTGTAGAAGGGCAGGTTCGCCCCGGCGCCCATGCCCAGCTCCAGCACCTCGCCGGACGCCAGCGGCACGACCTTCTCCCGCTGCCTGGAGATCGGTCCGGCCGAACAGGCGCAGGCGATCAGGGCGGGGCCTATGAACCGGTCGTAGACACCCATGACGCGTCGCCCCCCTGCCCGCTTCCGTCCGGCGTCCGCTTGCGGAACAGCCGCGCCTTGGTGAGGAAGGCCATGTCCTCGCCCTCCTGGACCAGCCCTGCGTCCGCGAACAGCTGCTCCAGATCCAGGCCCTGGAAGCTGTCATAAAAGGGCTCGTGGAAGAAGACGGGAAACACCTGCAGCAGCCGCTCCAGATCCGGGCGGTCCCCGGCCTGCACGGAATCAGCGAAGGCCAGCACGCCGCCGGGGCGCAGCACCCGGGCGAACTCCGCCGCCACGGCCGTACGGATACGAGGCGGGAGCTCGTGGAACAGATAGATGCAGGTCAGGGCGTCGACGCTGCCGTCTGCGAAGGGCAGCCGCTCCACATTCGCCTGGGCGCAGGGCGCACCCGCCCGGGCCTGCGCCTGGGCGAGATAGGCCGGGGACAGGTCGACGCCCATCACGTCGGCCCGGGGGAAGGTCGCCTTCAGGTCCTGCAGGAAGGCGCCCGCGCCGCAGGCGGCGTCCACGATCACCAGCCCCCTCTGGTCCCGGGAGCGAAGCGCCCGCGCCAGCAGCGACAGGGCCCGCCGGCGCATGGCGCCCGCCGTGCCGGAGAACAGGGCCTCCACCTGCGCCTCGTAGCGCCGGGCGCTGTCCCGGGTGAACCAGCCCCCAGACTGGTAATGAAAGTTCTGCCGGTAATAGTTTGGAAAAGCGGGACTACCGGCCTCATCCCTCACCTCGACGCCGTTGCGGGCGCGGCGCCGCCGGTCCACCGCCACGGCGTCCCACAGGAAATCGATGGCCCGAGCCAGGGCCCGCGCGGGCGGCGCGATACGTTCCGTCTGCGGGTAGAGACCGCTGCGGATGTCCGCCGCATCCTTGGTGAAGGCCTCGAACCAGGCCCGGGTCACCTGCTGCCGCGACGGGGCGCTGGCGGAGATCCGTTCCGGCCGCACCCCATCCTTGATCGAGGGTCGGACGACGGTTCGCGCGGCCAGTCCGTTCAGGGTCCACCAGACGGCCTTCGCCGCCGACAGACCCGATGCGGCGGCGGCGTCCGACGCAAAGGCCCGGCGGGCGCGCAACGTGTCGACCATGGCTGACCTACCTCTCGAAGACCCCGACCACCTCAATATGGGACGACCAGAGGAACTGGTCCACCGGCCGGATCGATTTCAGTCGAAACCCCGCCGACACCAGCAGAGCCGCGTCGCGGACGAAGGTGGCGGGATTGCAGGAGACTCCCACCGCCACCGCGGCGCCGGACCGGCCGATGGACGCCGCCTGCTCCGCCGCTCCGGCCCGGGGGGGATCGAACACCACCGCATCGATCCCCTTGAGCTCCTTTTCGGAATAGGGCCGCCGGAACAGGTCGCGGCACACCGGCGTAACGGTCTTGATCCCCGGCGCGCCGGCAAGGGCCGATCGCAGGGCGTCGATGGAGGCCTCACTGGCGTCCGCCGCCAGGACCGGAGCGATCCCGGCCAGGGGAAAGGTGAAGGCGCCCGCGCCGCAGAACAGGTCGGCGATCCGGCGCGCGCCGGCGACGGCCGCACAGGCCTCTGCGGCCATCACCCGCTCCGCCTCGGCGCTCGCCTGCAGGAACCCCCCCGGCGGCAGCACGACCCGTCCGGGTCCAAAGGCCACCACGGGCTGCCGGGCCTGATACAGCCCCTCCCCGGCCAGGGTCACCCGGGCGAAATCCGCCGCCGCGGCGATATCGGCGGCGCGGCGGCGGGCGTCGGCGGACAGACCGCCGTCCTTCGCCTCCACCCCCGTCACATCCACGTCGAGGCCGGTGCCGGACAGGGTCACGTGCAGGGTGGGGGCGGACTTGGGCCGCTCGAGGAACACCGCGCCCAGGCGACGCAAGGCGGGAAAGGCGGCGACCAGACGGGGATCGGCCACGGCGCATTCGCTCACCCCCACCACGTCCCAGCTGCGGCGGGACTTGAAGCCCAGCACCGCCTCGTCCCGCCGGGGGCCCCGTCTGGCGTGCAGGGCCAGCCGTCGCCGCTGACCGGGCGCGGCGGAAAAGGCGGGCAGGATCTCCGTTTCCAGCCGCTCCCGCTCCAGGGTCTGGCGCAGGCGGGCGATCTTCCAGTCCAGCCCGGCGGCGGGGGCCCAGTGCTGCAGCATGCAGCCGCCGCACAGGCCGAAATGGGCGCAGGGGGGCGTCACCCGCTCCGGACTGGGCGTGGTGACCGCCAGAAGCGTCCCGCGCTCGCCGCTCCGCTGGATCGTGACCGCCTCGCCGGGCAGGGTCAGGGGGACGTAGATCCGGCCGCCCGCCTCGTCCAGCGCCACCCCCTCGCCCTCCCCGCCCATGACGGCGATGGTCAGGTCAAGGGCGGGCCCGGAGGGCGAAGCGGGAGCAGGTCTGAGTCGGCGCATGTCGTGGCGTGTCACGCCGGGGCCGCAAGATCAATGACTTCCCATGATCCTGCGGCGCCCGGGGCGACGATCTCAGGCGAACAGGGCCTTCAGCTCGGTCTTGAGGATCTTGCCATTGGCGTTGCGCGGCAGGGTCTCGGTCAGGAACACGACCTTCACCGGCACCTTGAAGGCCGCCAGCCGGTCCGCCACGAACCCGCGCAGCTCCGCCTCCGACGCCTCGGCCCCGGGCTTCAGGGTGACCACCGCGCCGGGCTCCTCCCCCAGGGTCTTGTGCGGGATGCCCACCACGCCGGCGTCCATGACCGCCGGATGCTCATAGAGGGCGTTCTCCACCTCGATGCAGTAGATGTTCTCGCCGCCCCGGATCAGCATGTCCTTGGCCCGGTCGATGATGTAGCAGAACCCCTCCTCGTCGATGCGGGCGAGGTCGCCGGTGCGCACCCAGCCGTCGATGAACGTCTGGGAGGTGGCTTCGGGCTTGTTCCAGTAGCCGATCACCACATTGGGTCCCCGGCCATAGAGTTCTCCCACCTGGTTGGGACCCAGTTCCTCACCCTCCGGTCCGAGGACCTTCATGTCGCAGACCGGCACCGCCGGGCCGCAGCTGTCGGGACGGTTCAGATAGTCCTCGGCGGCGTGATGGGTGAAGGTGGCCGAGGTCTCGGTCATGCCCCAGCCATTGCCGGGGAAGGAGTTGGGGAAGGTCTCGCGGATCTTGCGCACCAGTTCGGGCGCCGACGGCGCGCCGCCGTAGGACACGCTTTCGAGGCTCGACAGGTCGTAGTTCTGGCGCTCCGGATGCTCGATCAGCTGCCAGGCGATGGTGGGCACGCCCCCGGCCAGATTGACCTTCTCCCGCTCGATCACCTGGAAGGCCTTCACCGGGTCCCACTTGTGCATCAGCACGATCTTGCCGCCGCTGACCAAGGTGGGAGACAGGATGGCGAAGCAGCCCGTGGCGTGGAAGAACGGCACCGACAGCAGCATGGTCCGCTGCGGCGCATTGGGATCCGGCGCCGGAATCGGGTCGCCGCGACGGAGCAGCGACCGGGCGCCGGAAAAGGCCGAGGCGATGACGTTGGAGGTGATGTTCCGGTGGGTGGCCAGCGCGCCCTTGGGCTTTCCCGTGGTGCCGGAGGTGTAGAAGATCGTCGCCTCGTCATCGGGATGGATCGCCACGTCCGGCAAGGGCAGATCGCTCAGATCCTTCCAGTCATTGGGGGCGCCGATCACGGACTCCAGGCGGGTGACGATGGGATGCGCCTCCTCCTCCACCCGGCGGCTGACATAGACGGTCTTCAGCTCCGGGCAGTTGTGCACGTGCTCGACCACCCGCTCCCACCGCTCGGCGTCGATCAGGCAGACCTTCGAGCCTGAGTCCGACAGGCCGTATTCCAGCTCCGGCCCCGTCCACCAGGCGTTCAGCGGCGTGACGATCGCGCCGACGGATATGGCGGCGTAGAAGGCCACGGGCCATTCCGGCAGGTTGCGCATGACCACGGCCACCCGGTCGCCCTTCTTCACCCCGTCGGCGATCAGCCGGGCCGCCAGATGCGCCACCGCCCGGTGGAAGGCCTCGAAGGTGACGCGCTCGGCCTCATAGACCAGGAAGGTCCGGTCGGCGAAGGCGCGGGCGGCGACAACCTCGCTGCGCAGGTCCGGCGGCGCATTCTTCCAGACCCGGGTCTCGCGTCCGCGGATGGTCAGGGTCTCCATCTCGAAGGGGGAGCCCGGCTGGGTCAGCAGGGCGTGGGCCTCGGCGATGGACAGGACCGGCCAGGGGCGGGTCTTCAGGTCTGGGGCGGCGGCAGTCGTCATACAGTCCTCCGGTCGGGCGTCGGCGGGCTCATTGACAGGGGCGCGCCGTTTCGCGGCTCAGGAAGCATGCCGGACGCCGGCTTGTAAACGGCGATCCGGCAAGTTTCAGCCGACGGCTTCCAGACGGGCCAGGGCCGCGGCCATCTTGGCCTTGGCTGTCTCGGCCTCCGCCAGCTTGTCGCGGTTTTCCGCCACCACCGCCTCAGGCGCCTTGGCCATGAACTCGGCGTTGTCCAGCTTCTTGCGCACCCGGGCGATATCCCCGTCGAGGCC
>CAINOV010000311.1 GCA_903851655.1 uncultured Caulobacterales bacterium | reverse complement strand
TCCCCCTCCCAGTGGGCGACGGACTGGCCCATCCAGCTGTCCACCGGCGCCGGGCCCGGGTCCTTGAACAGAAGGGTGCGCACGGCGCTGGCGTATTCATAGGCGATCACCATGGCGTGGTCGCTCTGCAGGATGCGCAGGGGATAGGGCATGTAGGTGGCCCGCGGCACGCCGGGCAGGTAGCACTTGATCTCCGGATCCCGCTCCAGCCAGCGGGCGCGGTTCTCGTCCCGCTGGGCCTTCGCCTCCGGCTTGTAGGGGATGACGCCCCCCACCACGACGCCGGGGCCCGGCGGCACGGCGCCCACCGCGCCCAGGGCCACCACCTGCGCCGCGGGCACGGGGATCACCGGGCCGGGGCGGAAGGCCATGGCCGCCGCCGCCCCGTGCGGCTCCACGTCATAATTGGCGGTGTTCAGCACCTGCCAGACGCCGTTGAGATCGGGGTGGATGTGGTCCGGGCCGCGGGGGGGCTTCCACGCCGCGGCGGCCGGCGGGCTTTGCGCCTCCGCCAGGCCGAAGGCCGGACACACGGCCAGGACGGCCGCCGCGGCGACCGCTGGAATCCTGATACGCATCTCGCTCCCGATCCCCCCGGCGCCGCCTGCGACGGCCCGGGATGTTCTTCTCGTGGGTGGTCCCCAGCACAGTTCCGCTCCGGGGCGGCTCTGTCAATCCTCTCCCCAGCCGCCCTGTCGGGGCCCGCGGTTGACGGCGCCGGACACTCCCGGCAGGCTGATGACGGAACAGGACCGGCGCCTGGACAGTCCGGATACGGACTGCGGCGGGGGCGGCGGCGGGGTGGAAGCGGAATGATCAGGGCGTTTCTCGTCTGGCTGCAGACGCGTCTGGGCAAGGGACCCGGGCCCGACGACGCCTCGTGGAGCGAGGCGCTGCTGGGCTCGCTGAACTTCTGGGCCCTGCTGGAGGGGACGCATCTGCTGCTGCTGATGCTGTTCGTCGGCTGCATCCTGGCGGTGGACCTGCGGCTGATGGGGGTCCTCTATCGCCGCACGCCGGTCAGCGTGGTCAGCCGGCGGCTGCTGCCGCTCACCGTGGCGGGCCTTGTGCTGATGCTGCTGACCGGCTCGGCCCTGTTCTTCGCCAAGCCGGTGGCCTACTATCACAACGTCTGGTTCCGGGCGAAGCTGGTGCTGCTGGCCGCGGCCCTGCTCAACATCGCCGTCTTTCACATCCGCATCCAGCGCCGCCAGCCCGACTGGGACGAAGATCCGTCCCCGCCGCTGGCCGCCCGCGCGTCGGCGATGATCTCGCTGACGATCTGGGTGCTGATGATCGTGATGGGCCGGTTCATCGCCTACAACTGGTACGACTGCGGCAAGCCCCAGCCGGACCTGATCAACACCCTGCAGGAGTGCGCCGCGTCCGAGCCCGGGGCCGTTCGCCTCACCGTGGCCGCCGGGGGGCGCCGGCCGTGAAGTTCTCGATCCTGTTTCCGCATCTGCGGCCCTGGGTGCTGGGCCTGGCCCATGTCTGGCCGGCGACGGTCATCAAGCCCAACTTCGCCGTGTGGGAGGTGTTCCACATCCTGTCCCTGGTGATGCTCGGCGGCGCGGCCATCCTGATCGGCCTGCGTCTGGCCGGCGCGGGCCTGAAGGACGAGCCGGCGTCCGTGGTCTATCGCGGGCTGGCGCCCCTCCTGCTGACCGGCGTCGTGGGCGTGGTGCTGACGGGGCTGCTGATCGGCATGGCCAACGCCGAGCGCCTGTATGACAGCGCGGCCTTCGTCGCCAAGATGCTGGCCCTGGCCGCCGGTCTGATCCTGACCTTCGGCGCCCTGCGGCCCGCGGCGCTGGCGGACGGGCGGGTTGACCGGGGCCCGGCGGCGGCCCTGGCGGCCGGCGGGGCGGTGTGGCTGCTGGCGGTGTGGGTCTTCCTGACCGGCGGACTGATCACGCCGGGTCTGTTCCACGTGCTGACCGCCGCAGCCCTGATGCTGTTCGCAGTGAGCCGTGGCCGCGGCCGCTGGATCTTCGCCGCCGGCGTCGGCGTGATCCTGCTGGCGATGTATCTGGCCACCCATGTGTGGATCGCGGCGGGGGACCTGGAGCATGCCGACCCCGCCAATGTCGCCCTGGCCTGGGCGATGGCGGCTTGGATCTTCGCCGCCGGCGCGGCGGAGGGGCTGTCCCGTCGGGGCGAGGGGCGGGCGTCCCCCCGGCTTTCGGCGCTGATCGGCTGCGTCACCGTGCTGGTCTGGGTGACGGCCGCCGCCGCGGGGCGCTGGATCGCCTTCGCGTGATGTCCGTGACCGACGCGCCGAACCGCGGGCCGTCTAACAAAAATTTAATGAGATTTGCCCGGGGAAACTCGCCAGACTGAAAGACCCATCCAGGAGATTTCTATGAAGCGTTCCGTATTGCTGGCCATGGTCAGCGGGCTTGTTCTGGCGGCTGGGGCCGCGCGCGCCGAAGAGGCCGCCGTGGCCCATCTGGGCCCCTGGGGCTTCGACCGGACCGGCCAGGACGAGACGGTCAAGCCGGGGAACGATTTCTTCAAGTACGCCAACGGAACCTGGTTCGCCAACACGGCCATTCCGGCGGACAAGCCCAGCTACGGCGCCTTCTGGGTTCTCGAGGACCTGTCGGAGAAGCGGGTGCAGACCATCCTCGACGACGCCCGGGCCAAGGCCGGCGCCGTGGACACGGTGGAGGGCAAGCTGGGCGCCTTCTATCGCGCCGGACTGGACGAGGCGACCGTCAACGCCCTGGGCGCCAAGCCGCTGGCCCCGGCCCTGACCGCGATCCGCGCGGTCAAGTCCCACCGGCAGATGACCGAACTGATGGGGCGGTCGGCCAAGTCCTTCTACGCCTCGATCGCCGACATCGGCATCCAGCCCGACGACAAGGACCCGGATCACTACATCACCGAACTGGGGCAGAGCGGCCTCGGCATGCCCGACCGCGACTATTATCTGAAGCCTGAATTCGCCGAGAAGAAGAAGGCCTACGAGGCCTATGTGGCGCGGATGCTGACCCTGTGCGGCTGGACGCAGCCCGCGGCGTCGGCCCACGCCATCGTCCTGTTCGAGACCGAGATCGCCAAGGTCCACTGGGCCCGGGAGGACGAGCGCGATCCCGACAAGGTCTATAACCCCTTCACCCCCGCCCAGCTGCAGGCCTTCGCGCCGGGGATCGACTGGTCGGTGCTGCTGGCCTCCGCCGACCTGGGCGGCGTCCAGCACATGATCGTGGCCCAGAAGTCGGCCTTTCCGAAGCTGGCGGCCATCTACGCCCGCACGCCGGTGAGCACCCTGAAGGCCTGGCAGGCCTTCCACACGGCCAGCAATGCGGCGCCCTATCTGTCGAAGGATTTCGTCGATGCGCGCTTTGCCTTCTTCGGCAAGGCGATCAACGGCCAGCCGGAGAACTCCGTGCGCTGGAAGCGGGTGGTGCGGACGATCAACGGCGCCATGGGCGAGGCCCTGGGCCAGGTCTATGTGGCCCGCTATTTCCCGCCGGAGTCCAAGACCAAGATGCAGGCCCTGGTGGCCAATCTGAAGGCCGCCTTCCGCGCCCGCATCGAGAAGCTGGACTGGATGAGCCCCGAGACCAAGGCCGAGGCGCTGAAGAAGCTTGACGGCTATGTCATCAAGATCGGCTATCCGGACAAGTTCCGGGACTACAGCCGGCTCGACATCCGCGACGGGGACTATTTCGGCGACGTGGCCCGGGCCCAGGCCTTTGAATGGGCGCGGCAGGCGGCGCGGGCGGGCCAGCCCACCGACAAGGCCGAGTGGGGCATGGTCCCGCAGGAGGTCAACGCCTACAACAACCCTCTCTACAACGAGGTGGTGTTCCCGGCAGCCATCCTGCAGCCGCCGTTCTTCGACCCGGATGCGGATCCGGCGATCAACTATGGCGCCATCGGCGGCGTGATCGGCCACGAGATGACCCACGGCTTCGACGACCAGGGCCGCAAGTACGACGCCACCGGCCACCTGCGCGACTGGTGGACGGCCGCGGACGCCAAGCGCTTCGACGGCGCCGCCAAGGCCCTGGCCGATCAGTATTCCGCCATCGAGGCCCTGCCGGGGGTGCATGTGAACGGCAAGCTGACCCTCGGCGAGAACATCGCCGACCAGGGCGGCCTGACGCTGGGTCTGGACGCCTATCGCACCTCGCTGAACGGCCAGCCGGCGCCGACCATCGACGGCCTGACGGGGGACCAGCGGGTGTTCCTCGGCTGGGCCCAGGTGTGGCGGGAGAAGCAGCGCGACGACGCCATGAAGGCCCAGATCACCACGGATCCGCACTCCCCCGGCATCGCGCGGGTCAATGGCGTGGTGCGCAATGTGGATGGTTGGTACGCGGCGTTCGACGTGAAGCCCGGCGACGCCCTCTACATTGCCCCGGACAAGCGCGCCCACGTCTGGTGAGGCGGGCGGGCCCGGCCCGCAGGGGTCCCGGGGCGTTGTGTCGCACGGGCGCTGCGTGCGGCGGGCGTGTCGGTGAGTCCTGAGCGGGATCGGCGCTCCCGCCGGTCCGACCGGGCGTCGGGCGGCGTGGTTTGTTTGGGGGGAGATGGACATGGCGGGGCACCTTCATCCGCCCGAGTTTCTGGCCCATATCGCCTTTGGCGGCGCAGGGCTCGCCCTCGCCCTCGGCGGTGTTCTCTCACGCAAGGGCGGGCCGTTTCACCGTCGGGTCGGTCAGCTGTTTGTTCTCTGCGCCGGGGGCGTTCTGGCCACCGCGGTTATAGCGGAACTCCTTCGGCCACCGAGAGCCTGGCTCTAAGCTGCGACCCTTTCGATGGCCTATCAGTATCTGGGGTCCATCCGCGCTCTGGCGCTCAGGGGCCGGGCGCCCGGCGAAGCGGATGCGACGGCGGCCGTGCTGACGCTCGGGGCGGCGACCGGACTGGCCCAGTGGTACGCCCGGCTGACGCCGGCCCAGCTCGGCGTTCCAGCGGCGGGTTGGGGCGCGCTCGGGTGGGTGGCGGTGGTCGCGGCCTATGATCTGTCGCGGCGATTCTACCTTGAGGCTTGGCGACTGTGGCTCCGGCCCCTCGACCATGGGCTGAAGATGACGGGCGCGGCTTTCGCCATGACCTCGGCCGCCGCAGGCAATCTGCTGACCGCATTCCAGCCCTGGAGCCAGCTGGCGCCGGCGACCCTCGCCCCGATCGTCATGGCCCTCCTGATAGCGACTTGGGTCCGGACATCCGCTGGACGCCCGCAACATCACAGCCATGCGCCGCCCTGACGGCGGGATCCGGCCGCCGCGTGGACGTCCGGACAAATTGAGTCACACTGGGGGAGGTGGTGGAGCTGAGCGGAATCGAACCGCTGACCTCTTCATTGCGAACGAAGCGCTCTACCAACTGAGCTACAGCCCCGAGAGGTCGCGCCGGGCCCGAAACGGACACCCGTCGGGGCTCAGCGAGAGCGCGGTTGATAAGGGGCGAGGGGCGGTCAAGTCAAGGGCTTGTTTGACGCCGCGCCGCCGCGTCGGCGCCAGCCGGGGTTGCGGCTGGGGGCGTGGCGGGGGTAGATGAGCGCAACCGCTTGCGGTCGGAGGTTCCATGCTCGAAGCAGCAATCTACTTATACAAATCGCTGGCTGATATGGTCGTGTTCATTGTTATCATCAATGCGATCGTGTCTTGGCTTGTGGCTTTTGACGTTGTAAATATAAGAAATCCTAACATAAACCGCATGGTGCGTACTTTAGACTCTGCTGCCCGTCCCGTGTTGATGCCGTTCCAAAGGTTTATTCCGACGCTCGGGGGAGTTGATATTAGCCCGATAATTCTTTTTATACTTATTAATACCTCTTATGTGCTTATTCGTGGCGTAACGGGGATAGAGCCTCACGGCTTTTTCGGCTGATGCGCTAGCCGTGATTCTCCACGTCCGCCTCACCCCCCGCGCCGCCGCCGACCGGGTGGAGGGCTGGGAGACGGACCCCGCCGGACGGCCGGTGCTGCGGGTTCGGGTGCGGGCCGCGCCGGTGGACGGGGCGGCCAATGCGGCCCTCGAGGCCCTGCTGGCGCGCGCGCTGGGGGTGGCCGCGGCCCGGGTGCGCGTGGCCCGCGGCGGCCAGTCCCGGCTGAAGGCGGTGGAGATCGAGGGCCTGGACCCCGCCGCCTGCGCCGCGGCCCTGGGCGCGCCCCTCGCCGGATGAGGGACCGGAATCTGCCGGGGAAAGTGCGGGGGCGAGATACCCTTTCGCCGTGATTTGGTCTAAGCCGGACGACATGACAGACAGCTCCGCCACCTTCGGCTTCCGCGATGTGGACGCCGCCGAGAAGCCCGGCCTGGTCCGCGGCGTGTTCGACCGCGTCGCCAGCCGCTATGACCTGATGAACGACGTGATGAGCGTCGGCGTCCACCGCCTGTGGAAGGACATGGCCGCCGCGCGGCTGAACCCCCAGCCGGGGGAGCGGATCATCGACTGCGCCGGCGGCACCGGCGACATCGCCGAGCGTCTGGCGAAGCTGGCGCGGGCCGCCAAGATGCGCCGCGGCGGGCCGGACGCGGAGATCGTCATCGTCGACTACAACGCCGAGATGGTGGCCGAGGGCCGCAAGCGCGGCCTGTCCCGGGAGATCGCCTGGTCCGTGGGGGACGCGCAGGCCCTGCCGCTGCCGGACGCCTGCGCCGACGCCTATGTGATCAGCTTCGGCATCCGCAACGTGACCGACATCTCCAAGGCCCTGCGCGAGGCCCGGCGGGTGCTGAAGCCCGGCGGCCGGTTCCTGTGCCTGGAGTTTTCCCAGCCGCCGTCGCACGTGCTGCGCCGCCTCTATGACGCCTACAGCTTCCGGGTGATCCCGGCCATGGGCCAGGCGGTGGCGGGGGACCGGGACAGCTATCAGTACCTGGTGGAGAGCATCCGCCGGTTCCCCGACCAGCAGACCTTTGTCGAGCTGATCACCGAGGCGGGCTTCCGCCGGGCGGGCTACACCAACCTGTCCGCCGGCGTGGCGGCCCTGCATCACGGGTGGGCGCTCTGAGGCGCGGGTCGTGAGCGGAGTGGGCGCGGTCTGGCGTCTGGCGGCGGCCGGCTGGGTGCTGGCGCGGCACGACGCCCTGGTCCCGCGGGAATTCACGCCCCTGCTGCCCGCGCCCCTGCGCGGCCCGGCGGCGCTGGTCCGACTGCTGTCCGGTCCGCAGGCGCGGCAGGGCCGGCCGGGGGAGCGACTGGCCCGGGCCTTCGAGCAGCTGGGCCCCGCTGCGATCAAGCTGGGGCAGCTCCTGTCCACCCGGGCCGACATTTTCGGCGAGGAGGTGGCCACGGACCTGGCGCATCTGAAGGACCAGCTGGCGCCGTTCGACCACGCCCTGGCCGTGGCCGAGGTAGAGCGCAGCCTCGGCAAGCCGCTCGCGTCCCTCTATGCGGAGTTCGGCCCCGTGGTCGGCGCCGCCAGCCTCGCCCAGGCCCATGCGGCCACCCTGCTGGACGGGCGCAAGGTGGCGGTGAAGGTGCTGCGGCCGGGGGTGGAGCGACGCGTGGCCCGGGACATCGCCGCCATGGAGCTGGCGGCCGCGCTCGCGGACCGGCTGGGCGGCGCCACCGCCCGGAGGCTGGAGCCCCGGGCCTTTGTCGCCGCGGTGACCCGCTCCATGGCCCTGGAGCTGGACCTGCGCCTCGAGGCGGCGGCGGCCAGCGAGATGGGCGAGATCATGGCCCGGGACGAATTCATGTCCGCGCCGGCGGTGATCTGGGACGGGGTCGCCAAGCGGGTCCTGACCCTGGAATGGGCGCCCGGAACGCCCCTGTCCAGCCCGGACGCCCTGACCCTTCCGGGGCTGGACCGGCCGTTGCTGGCCACCCATGTGATCCGCGCCTTCCTGGCCCAGGCCCTGGATCACGGCCTGTTCCACGCGGACCTGCACGAGGGCAATCTGTTCGTGGAGGCGCCGGTGCGCCTGATGGCGGTGGATTTCGGCATTGTCGGCCGGATCGGGCGGAACGAGCGGCGGTTCCTGGCGGAAATTCTCTGGGGCTTCATCCGCCGGGACTACCGGCGCATCGCCGAGGTGCATTTCGAGGCGGGCTATGTGCCGCGGACGCAGAATGTGGACGACTTCGCCCAGGCCCTGCGCGCCGTTGGGGAGCCGATCTTCGGCCGCCGGGCGCGGGACGTGTCCATGGGCCGGCTGCTGGGCCAGCTGTTCGAGATCACCGGACTGTTCGACATGCACCTTCGACCGGAACTCGTCCTGTTGCAGAAGACCATGGTGACGGTGGAGGGGGTGGCCCGGCGCATCGACCCCGACAGCGACATCTGGGAGGCCGCCAAGCCGGTGGTGGAGCGCTGGATCCGCCGGGAGCTGGCGCCGCCGGCGCGTCTGCAGCGGCTGGCGGAGCGCGGCGTGAGGCTGCTGGAGCGCGTGGCCGACCGGATCGAGGAAGAACCGGTCGCCGCGGCGCCCCCGCCGGGGCCTGCGCCCTGGACGGCCATCGGCTTCGCCATCGGCCTGGCCGCCGGCGCGCTGGTCCTGGCGCTGATGCGGCGGTGAGCGGTGTGCCTCCTGACGGAGGTTCCCGGGTCAAGCCCGGGAATGACAGCTTTCTCAAATTCAAAATCAGCTGTCATTCCGGCCCTTGAGGCGGGAACCTCCGTCCGGATGTGGCGTCATATCCTGACCGAGGTTCCCGGGTCTTCGCCCGGGAATGACAGCCTTTGATATCTTTCAAGCCGTCATTCCCGGCCCTGAGGCGGGAACCTCCGTCCGGTCATCCGTTCCTAGTAGCAGCGCTCGACTTCCACATACCGGCGCCAGTAGGGATCCCAGCGATAGTGGACCCGGCAGTCGCCCGCATAGCCGTAATAGTAGGGGCCTTCGTAATAGGCCGGGGGCGGGGCGCGGTAGTAGACCGGCGGCGGGCCGTAATAGCCGCGGTCATGGCTCGCCACGGCGGCGCCCACGGCCAGACCCAGGATGCCGGCGCCCACGACGGCGCCAACGCCCGGGCCGCGGCCGCGGTAGTATCCGCCGCCTCCGTAGTATCCGCGGCCGTGCCAGCCGTCGGCCTGGGCCGCCGTGGCTCCGACGGAGAGTGTGGTGGCGAGGGTCAGCGCGGTAAGCGCGCCGGCGATCAGCTTTTTCATGGCTTGTCCTCCAGCTCGACCGATCGCGGGATGGCGCTCGGTGGTTCAACTGTGCTGTGGGTTTAATAAAATGTGGATGAACCGGACCTGAACGCGCCTGTCAGGTGAATTTCGCGGGTGATTTTCCACTTTTGACGCCAGCGTCAAATATTTGTGGCGGGGTCCAGACGCACAAAACCCGCCGTGGGGGATAATCACGGCGGGCTTGGCTGTCTTTCGACCTTTATGGTGGGCGTTTCCTCCCCGAAACGCCGGAGGGCCGAACGTCTAAGCATCCGTTGTCCTCACCCCGCAAAGAAACGTCATATTCGCGGGTGAGTCAACAATTTCAGCGGGGATTTTGACGAAAACGCCAAGCCAAGGCCGGATTTTCCAGCCGCGGCGGCAAATAATTGACGCCAACGTCAAATATTCGGGTCCAAAGGGGACTCTCAGCCCGCCAGACGGGTCAGAAGGCGGGCCTTCACATCCGGCCACTCGGCCCGGAGAATCGAGAACATCACCGTATCGCGCACCCGACCGGTCCAGGTGATTCGATCCTGTCGCAGGATCCCGTCCTGTCGCGCGCCCAGCTTGCTCACCGCGGCCCGGGAGCGCTGGTTCAGGGCGTCGACCCGGAACTGCACGCAATTCATGCCGGCCGCGAAGGCGTGATCCAGCATCAGCAGCTTGCTCTCCGGGTTCACGCGGCCGCCGCGCGCCTCGGGATGCAGGTAGGTGTTGCCGATCTCGCAGCGGCGGCTGGGATCGTCGAGGGTGAAGCTGCTGACGCCCACGCACTGGCCGTCGGCGACAATGGCGTAGGCGATGGCCAGGCCGAGATCGATACGGCGCTGCAGACCCGCGCGCCAGTCGGCGTAGTGGGCGCCGCTCATGTTCACGGGATAGAGGTCCCAGATCTCCGGATCCGCGTCACAGGCGGCCTGAAGCTCCCCGTCGTGACCCGGGTCCAGGGGTTCGAGCCGCACCCAGCGGCCGATCAGCGGGTCAGGACGCATCAGCATGGCCCATGGCTACCACGGCCCTCGGGCGGCGCGAAGGGTGGGGCGAGCCGGTCATTGTCGCGGCGCGCATTGCGCAGGGACAAGGCAGATCTCAGATTGCCGATATAGCCGACACCAAAGTCACCGGGAGGACCAATCCATGGATTTCACCTACGCGCCCAGCCAGCAGCTCTGGGTCGACCGCATCACCGCCTTCATGGACGAGCACGTCTATCCCGCGGTCCCCGTCTATGAGGCGGAGATGAACGTGCAAGGCGCGGACCGCTGGAAGGTGATCCAGGTGGTGGAGGCGTTGAAGGCCAAGGCCCGCGCCGCGGGGCTGTGGAACATGTTCATGCCGCCGCACTCGGGTCATCCCAACCTCGAGGACAGCTTCCAGTTCGAGGGCCAGCAGCTGACCAACCTGGAATATTCCACCATCGCCGAGATCATGGGCCGGGTGGGCTTTGCGTCGGAGGTGTTCAACTGCTCCGCCCCTGATACGGGCAACATGGAAGTGCTGATGCGCTACGGCACGCTGGAGCAGAAGGAGCGCTGGCTGCGGCCGCTGATGAACGGGGAGATCCGCTCCGCCTTCCTGATGACCGAACCGGCGGTGGCCTCCTCCGACGCCACCAACATCGAGACCTCCATCATCCGGGACGGGGATCACTATGTGATCAACGGCCGCAAGTGGTGGTCCTCCGGCGTGGGCGACCCGCGCTGCAAGGTGGCCATCGTCATGGGCAAGACCGACCCGTCCGCCAAGTCCTACAGCCAGCAGAGCCAGATCCTCGTGCCCCTGGACGCCCCCGGCGTGATCGTGGAGCGGATGCTGCCGGTGTTCGGCTATGACGACGCCCCCCACGGCCATGCGGAGGTGCTGCTGAAGGACGTCCGCGTGCCGGTGGAGAACCTGATCCTGGGGGAGGGCCGGGGCTTCGAGATCGCCCAGGGCCGCCTGGGGCCGGGCCGCATCCATCACTGCATGCGCACCATCGGCGCGGCCGAGGTGGCGCTGGAGAAGATGTGCCAGCGCCTGTTGACCCGGAAGGCGTTCGGCAAGCTGATCGCCGAACACTCCGTCTGGGAGCAGCGGGTGGCCGAGGCCCGGACCGAGATCGAGATGTGCCGTCTCCTGTGCCTCAAGGCGGCCGACATGATGGACCGGGCCGGGAACAAGTCGGCGCGGCTGGAGATCGCCATGATCAAGGTCGCCGCCCCGAAGATGGCCCTGAAGATCATCGACGACGCCATCCAGGCCTTTGGCGGAGCGGGTGTCACCTCCGATCCCGGCCTCGCCAAGCTCTATTCCGGCATCCGCACCCTGCGTCTCGCCGACGGTCCGGACGAGGTGCACAACCGCACCATCGCCCGCATGGAGTTCGCCAAGTACGGGGACGTGGCGGCGCGGGCGAAGGCGGCCGACGAGGCGCGGCTGCACGTTCCCGGCATCCGCTGAACCAGGGTTCCGGCGGCGCTTGCCCTCCCGGGGCCGGTGGGCCTATAGGCGGACATGACCGTGTCCGCCGGCCTCCGGGGCCAAATCGCCGCGCTGTGGCGCCATCCCGTCAAGGGTTTCACCCCCGAGGCGCTGGATCAGGTTCGTCTGACCCCCGGGCGGGGCCTGCCCTTCGACCGGGCCTGGGCGGTGGAGCACGGGCCCTCCGGCTTCGATCCCGCGCAGCCTCGGCACATCTCCAAGTTCCGCTTCGTGGCCCTGGCGCCCATGCCGTCGGCGGCGCGGGTCCGCACGCGGCTGGACGACGCCACCGGACGCCTGCGCGCGTCCTGCGCGGGTTGTGCGGACATCGAGGCCGACCTGACCGACTCCGCCGACGCCGCGCGCTTCGCCGACTGGCTGACCGCGGCGCTGGGCGAGGCGGTGGAGGCGCCGCTGAAGGTGGTGCAGGGACCCGGACACCGGTTCTTCGATCATCCCCAGGGACACGTCTCCCTCACCAGCCGGGCCAGCCTGCGGGCGCTGGAGGCCGCGGTGGGCGCGCCCCTCGACCCGCGGCGGATGCGGGGCAATATCGAGATCGAGGGCTGGCCCGCCTTCGCCGAGGTGGCGCTGACGCCGGGAACGCGGATCCGGCTGGGCGACGCCGTGGCCGAGGTGTTCAAGCCGATCCAGCGCTGCGTGGCCACGCATGTGAACCCGCAGACCGCGCAAGCCGACATCGACCTTGTCCCCGCCTTGCAGAGGCTGACCGGACACGCCAATTGCGGCGTCTATGTGCATATCCTCGAAGCCGGCGACGTCCGCGTCGGCGACGGGGCGGAGGAGCTTGCGTGACCGATCTGAAGACCGCCTGGACCCAGTCCCGCGACCGGCTGAAGGCCGCCGGCGTGGACAGCCCCGTGATCGACGCCCGCCTGCTGCTGGAGGCGGCCACCGGCGCCTCGCGCACAGACATCGTCACCGACCCCTACCGCGCCCTGACCGACGCGCAGCTGGCCACCCTCGACGCCTATGTGGAGCGGCGCTGCCGCCGCGAGCCGGTGAGCAAGATCATCGGCCGGGCGGGGTTCTGGAAGATCCTGCTGCGGGTGAACGAACATGTCCTGTCCCCGCGGCCGGACACCGAGGCGGTGCTCGATGTGGTCCTGCCCCAGTTCGGCGAGGCCCAGGCCTTCGACATCCTCGATCTCGGCGTGGGTTCCGGCGCGCTGCTGCTGGCGATCCTGGCGGAGCGTCCCCGCGCCCGGGGGGTGGGAACCGACGTGTCCTTCGAGGCCTTGGCGGTGGCCAAGGACAACGCCGCCCACCTGGGCCTGGCGGGCCGGGCCAGCTTCCTGCGCACGGACTGGGGAGACGGTCTGGCGCCGGACAGCTTTGATCTGGTGGTGTCCAATCCGCCCTACATCCCCACCGGAGTGATCCCGACCCTGGACCCGGAGGTCCGCAACCATGATCCGGTGCTGGCCCTCGACGGCGGTCCCGACGGCCTCGACGCCTATCGCGCGCTCGCGCCGCAGATCCTCCGCCTGCTGAAGCCGGGACGGCCCTTTGCGGTGGAGATCGGCTTCGAACAGTCCGAATCAGTCCAGGCGCTGTTCATCGCTGCGGGGGCTGCGGGCGTACGCACGACCCAGGATCTGGGGCGTCGGGACCGGGTTGTCAGCGGGTTTCGGCCGGAGAACGGCTGACGGGACCTGACGAAACCGTCCAAACCCGGCCAAAGCGCCGGGACCTTCACGGATCGTTAGCCGGTCTGTGAAGAAAGTCCTTGGAAAGGCCGCGGCAAATCGCTAAGTCTGTCGCGTCATCCCTCAAATCGTCGGCGCTCTCAGGTCCCCGATCTTGCGGGACCCAACCCAGAGATCCCGACGCACAGCCGCCCAGATGGACGCCGCGTGGCGTTACCCTCCTGGGCTCTGAAACCGGCGGAACCGGACCAGACACACAGGGCGTCGCCCCATTGGCGCGTCCCGCGGCTGGTCAAAATTCACACACCTGAACATGACACCTCACACTCGAATTTCAGACGGCAAGGCGCGATGAGAGACTTCAAGGGGATGAAACGGCAACGCGGTCGCAACCGTGGCGGCGGCGGCGGGAACAGCGGCGGCGGCAAGGCGGCCCAGAACGTCAACCGCGCCTTTGACTCCAACGGGCCGGACGGGGTCAAGATCCGCGGCCACGCCCAGCACGTCTATGACAAGTACTGCCAACTGGCCCGGGATGCGGCCTCGGCCGGCGACCGGGTGCTGGCGGAAAACTATCTTCAGCACGCGGAACACTACTTCCGGGTCCTGAGGGTGCTGCAGCCCACCCGTCCGGCGTCGGACATCACCGGCCGCGACGTGTTCGCCTCCGGATTCGACATCGACGTGGACGAGGAGGCCGACCCCGACGCCGCGGACACCTACGACGCCGGCGACAGCGACGGGCAGGACGGGGGCCAGTCCCGGGACTATGGCAATCGGGAGCAGCCCTATCGCGACAGCCCCCGAGGCGACTACCAGAACCGGGACCGCGATCCGAATCAGAGCCGGGACCAGAACCGGGACCGCGATCAGAATCAGACCCGGGATCAGAACCAGAACCGGGATCAGAACCGCGACCGGGATCAGAACCAGAACCGCGATCAAAACCGTGACCGGTCCGGCAACCGGGACCGCTACGAGCCCCGCGACCGCAATCGCGACGACCGTCCCCGCAACGAGGACCGCCCGCGCACGGAGGGGGAGGGCGATCGTCCCCGCCGTGACGACCGGTTTCGCGACCGGGGCGAACGTCGCTTCAACGAGCCCCGAGGCGAGCGCGCCGATCCCCTGGCGGTGGTCGAGCCGCAGTCCACCCCCTTGACCCCGCTGACCCCGCTCAGCGCCGTGCCCCAGACGCCGCTGTCGACGCCCCGGTCCGCGCCCGTCGCCCAGACGCCGCTGACCCCCTTGACGCCGCTGACGCCCCTGGCGGCGGCGCCGGCCGAGGATACGCGGCAGCTTCGCAGCGGCGACGGCGACATCAGCGAGGCCCCAGCCTTCCTGGCGGGCGCCGACGCCGGCGAGGCGGTGAAACGCCCCCGCGGCCGACCCCGCAAGCGTCCGGTGGAGGACGCGCCGGAACCCGCGGAATAATCCGAACCTCTGAAGCCGCCGTCCGGTCCCCCCGGGCGGCGGTTTTGTCTGTGACGGGACTGCGCCTTCGGGTCGCACCCCCTTGTGTTGCTAATTGGCCACACCCATGTGAGCCCTGTCAGGGACCTGTGCTTGATCAAGGCGGGTCGCGGACATTCCGCCGATCAAGGGGACATCATGAACATCGATCTCTATTCCGACCGCGCCAAGCAGGCGATCCAGTCCGCCCAGTCCCTGGCCCTCGCCAGCGGGCACCAGCAGTTCACGCCCGAGCACATCCTTAAGGTCCTGCTGGACGAGCGGGACGGGCCGAAAGGCGCCAGCCTCACCCGCACGCTGATCACCGACGCCGGCGGCCGCGCCGACGAGGCCGTGGCCGCCACCGACCGGGCGCTGGCCAAGCTGCCCAAGGTGGAGGGCGGCTCCGGCCAGCTCTACATGGCGCCCGCCACGGCCCGGGTGTTCGCGGCGGCGGAGACGGATTCCAAGTCCGGCGGCGACGCCTTCGTGACCACGGAGCGGTTGCTGGTCGCCCTGGCCAAGGACGGCGCCGCGGCGGCCGAGGCGCTGAAGGGCGCCGGCGTCACCGTCAAGGGACTGGAGACCGCCATCGCCACCCTGCGAAAGGGCCGCACCGCCGACAGCGCCAATGCCGAGGAGGGCTATGACGCCCTCAAGCGCTATGCCCGCGACCTGACCCAGGCCGCCCGGGACGGCAAGCTCGACCCCGTCATCGGCCGGGACGAGGAGATCCGCCGCACCATCCAGGTGCTGGCCCGGCGCACCAAGAACAATCCCGTCCTGATCGGCGAGCCCGGCGTGGGCAAGACCGCCATCGTCGAGGGGCTGGCGCTCCGCATCGTCAATGGCGACGTGCCGGAAAGCCTGAAGGACAAGAAGCTGCTGGCCCTCGACATGGGCTCCCTCATCGCCGGCGCCAAGTATCGCGGCGAGTTCGAGGAGCGCCTGAAGGCCGTGCTGAACGAGACCACCGCCGCCGAGGGCCAGATCGTGCTGTTCATCGACGAGATGCACACCCTGGTCGGCGCCGGCAAGGGGGAGGGGGCGATGGACGCCTCCAACCTGCTGAAGCCCGCCCTCGCCCGGGGGGAGCTGCACTGCGTCGGCGCCACGACGCTCGACGAGTACCGCAAGCATGTGGAGAAGGACGCCGCGCTCGCCCGGCGGTTCCAGCCGGTGTTCGTCTCCGAGCCCACGGTGGAGGACACGGTCTCCATTCTCCGCGGCCTGAAGGAGAAGTACGAGGTCCACCACGGGGTGCGCATCTCCGACGCGGCCATCGTGGCTGCGGCCACCCTGTCCAACCGCTACATCACCGACCGCTTCCTGCCGGACAAGGCCAT
>CAINOV010000310.1 GCA_903851655.1 uncultured Caulobacterales bacterium | reverse complement strand
GCTTTATCCGGATCAAGGTTCCCGGGTCTTCGCCCGGGAATGACGACTGTTAAAAAATACATATAATTCAATGTCATTCCCGCCCTTGAGGCGGGAACCTCCCTCCGGACGAGGCGCCCCCAGGCCTCAGGCCAAAAAAAAGCGGCGCCCGAAGGCGCCGCAGTTCATAGGGAGGAAACGCCCAGGAAGGGCAGCAGCGCCGCGAAGCGCTGCACATGACGGTTATACTTCGCACTGCAGCACAGTGCAAGGCTTTACCGCAGAAAATCGGCATCACGAAAATTGATGAGACTTATCAGGAATCTAAAGGCTCGAATCCGCAGTGCAAACGTCATTCCGGGGCGGAATTCCCCAGGGTCAAGGGCGCCGCGGGGCAGATCCGCTCAACCTGATCGGCGATCACTTACCCCCTTGTGTGCGCTGCAGCATGCCGGGCCCAGGGGCGGGCCGGCGACGCCTTGGCCTAGGCCCCGGCGCCGTCACAGGCGCCAGATATAGTAGGGAACAAAGGACGAATCGGCTTGAATCACTGATTCGGTCCTGATTCGTTTCGTCTGCGTTCCAGAAATTAACCATAAGGATTTACAGGACTTAACGGCGCCGCGCCGGCTGTCGATTGGGGCTTGCGAGTCACCCCGTCGCACGCCAAGTCTTGGACCATGTCCGACCGCGCTGCAGGCCTTGCCCCGTCCCGCGTGATCGCGGTGCTGGGACCGACCAACACCGGCAAGACCCACTATGCGGTCGAGCGGATGCTGGGCCACGCGTCCGGCATGATCGGACTGCCGCTGCGTCTGCTGGCGCGGGAGGTCTATGACCGCATCGTCAGGCAGCGCGGCCCCCGGGCCGTGGCCCTGATCACCGGCGAGGAGAAGATCGTCCCGCCGAGGGCCACCTATTTTGTCTGCACGGTGGAGGCCATGCCGCTGGGCCGGGAGGTGGAGTTCCTGGCGGTGGACGAGATCCAGCTCTGCGCCGACCGGGAGCGGGGGCATATCTTCACCCACCGCCTGCTTCACGCCCGGGGGAAATACGAGACCCTGTTCCTGGGCGCCCTGACCGTCGCCCCGCTCATCCGGCGCCTTTTGCCCGACGCCAGCTTCGTCACGCGGGAGCGTTTTTCCGAGTTGACCTACGCCGGCTCCAAGAAGCTGACCCGCCTGCCCCGCCGCTCCGCCGTGGTGGCGTTCAGCACCGAGAATGTCTACGCCATCGCCGAGCTGATCCGCCGCCAGCGGGGGGGCGCGGCGGTGGTGATGGGGTCCCTGTCGCCCCGCACCCGCAACGCCCAGGTGGCCCTGTACCAGTCCGGGGAGGTGGACTTCCTGGTGGCCACCGACGCCATCGGCATGGGCCTGAACATGGACGTGGACCATGTGGCCTTCGCCGGCCTGCGCAAGTTCGACGGGCGCCGGACCCGCTGGCTGACCCCCCAGGAGATCGGCCAGATCGCCGGCCGCGCCGGGCGCTATCGCACCAACGGCACCTTCGGGGTGACGGGGGAGGCGCCGGAGATGGACGAGGACCTGGTGGAGGCTGTCCAGACCCACGCCTATGAGCCGGTCCAGGGGGCCGAGTGGCGGTCGGCGGCGCTGGACTATTCGTCCCTCTCGAACCTCATGCGCTCCCTCGCCCGGCCCCCCGGCCGGGAGGGGCTGAAGCTGTCCGAGGAAAGCCTGGACGAGACCACGCTGCGGGCGCTGGCCAAGGATGACTGGATCGCCGACCGGGCGCGGGACCGCTCCGCCCTGCTGACGCTCTGGGACGCCTGCCAGACCCCGGACTTCCGCAAGACCACCCAGGACGAGCACCTGCGCCTGGTGCGGACCATCTTCGAGCACCTGACCGGCCGCCAGCGTCGCCTGCCCCAGGACTGGATCGCCGAGCAGTTCCGCGCCGTGGACCGGCTGGACGGGGAGATCGACGTGCTGGCCCAGCGGCTGGCGGGGATCCGCACGCTCGCCTACGCCGCCAACCGCTCCGACTGGCTGGCGGACGCCCAGCACTGGCAGGGCCGCTGCCGGGAGCTGGAGGACCGCCTGTCCGACCGGCTGCACGAGAAGCTGATGCAGCGCTTCATCGACCGGCGGACCTCGGCCCTGATGCGCGGCCTGTCCGACGGGGGCGCGGTGCTGGCGGGCGTCGGCGGCGACGGGCTGGTGACGGTGGAGGGCCATGTGGTCGGCCGCCTCGACGGCCTGCGCTTCGAGGCGGAGCGGGGGGAGGGGGCGCTTGAGGACAAGGCCCTGCGCCAGGCGGCCCAGCGGGCGGTGGGGCCGGAAATGGCCCGGCGCCTGGGCCGGCTGGCGGCGGAGACGGACGACGCCTTCACCCTGTCGCCGGAGGGGCTGATCCACTGGCGGGGCGAGCCCGCCGGTCAGCTGGCCGGGGGGCGGCCGTTCAGCCCCCGGGTGCGGCTGTTCGGCGAGCTGGGGCCCGAGCCCGCGCGGATGCGGGCCCAGCGCCGGCTGGAGGCCTTTGTCGCGGCGGAGGCCGGGCGGCGCCTCGCCCCCCTGCGGGCGCTGGATCTGGCCATGGCCGAGGGGCGGCTGTCCGGGCTGGCCCGGGGGATCGGCTTCCAGCTGAGCGAGGCCGGCGGCGTGATCGACCGGGCCCGGGTGGCCGTGGAGGTGGCGACCCTGAGCCAGAAGGAGCGCCGGGCCATGAAGGCGCTGGGGGTCCGCTTCGGCGCCTACAGCCTGTTCCTGCCCGCCCTGCTGGAGGCCGAGGCGCTGGACTTCACCGCGGCCTTCGCCGGGATCGACGCGCCGGGCTGGCGGCCGGAGCGGACCGGCCTGTCCCGCCCGCCGCCGCAGCTGAAGGGGACGGCGGTTCCCGAGCGGTTGCTGGCGGCGCTGGGGATGCGCCAGGTGGGGCCCTGGGTGATGTCCGTCGAGACGCTGGAGGCGCTGGACGCCGCCCTGCGCGCCGGACCGGCAAAGGCCCAGGGGGTGGCGGTTCCGGACAGCGTCGCCGACGGGCTGGGCTGGCCGGCGACGGCCCTGCCGGTGGTCCTGAAGGGGCTTGGCTACACGGTGGCGCGCCGGGCGGAGGGGGATCGCCCGGCGATCTGGCGCCGTCGCGGCGCGGCGGCGGCGGCGCCTCCCCCCACGCCTGCGCCCAAGGACAGTCCCTTCGCCGCCCTGGCGGCGTTGCGCGCTCCGGCCCCGGGACGGAAGCGGCGGTCCGGTCGGAGGGGCCCGGCTCAAGGCCGGGAATGACGTTGAATTTATTGTCTAAAATCAGTTGTCATTCCCGGGCGAAGACCCGGGAACCTCGTGCCGAACAAAGCGTCCCATCCGGAGGGAGGTTCCCGGCTCAAGGCCGGGAATGACAGCTGAAACACAACAATAAATCATGTCAT
>CAINOV010000309.1 GCA_903851655.1 uncultured Caulobacterales bacterium | reverse complement strand
CATTTCACCCTGGATCCGGCGGCGGATGCCGCGGAGGTGGTTCGCCTCGCCGCCGGGCGGGCGCGGGTGGTGCTGCGGGGCGTCGGCGCAGACAGCCTGCTCCGCGGCGTCGTGGTCGGCGTGGACGATGGCTTCGTCTTCCTGCTCGGTTACGTGGCCCTGACCGCCAGCGGCGATGCGGGCGTCAACGGCGCCCCGCCCCTGACGCCGCAGGATCTGTCGCCCAGCGACTCGGCCCGGGACGGCGTCCATCTTCTGGCGGCGCAGGGCACCTTGCTGACGGCGGCCCGCGCCCTTGCGGACCAGGCGCTGGCCGCCCGGGACGCCGCCGAGGCGGCCAGCCGCGCCAAGACGGACTTCCTCACCCTGATCAGCCACGAACTTCGGGATCACCTGCACGGGGTGATCGGGATTGTCGGCGCCCTGGGCGCCGGCCCCCTGACCCCGGACCAGGCGGAGATGGTGTCCCTGATCGCCCATTCCGGCCAGGCCCTGACCCGGGTGGTCGATGACGTGCTGGAGTTCGTCGGCGGGCCGCCCGTCTCCGCCGGCGGCGGAGCACCGGTCCGGCCCGCCGCTCCGGCGCCCGCCGCGGCGCCCTCCGGCGAGGCGGCCGGCTGGGACGACCGCGGCGACGCGCGTCCGGGGGACGAGGCGCCGATCCGGGCCCTGGTGGCCGAGGATCATCCCGCCAACCGGCGGATCATCGAACTGATGCTCGCGCCCATGGGGGTGGACGTGACCCTGGTCGCCAACGGCGCCGAGGCGGTGGACGCGTTCAAGCGCCATGACTGGGAGCTGGTGCTGCTGGACATGCAGATGCCCGTCCTGGACGGGGTCAGCGCCGCCCGGGCGATGCGGGACCTCGAGGTGGGTCTCGGTCGGGCCCGGACCCCGATCGCCATGCTCAGCGCCAATGTCCTGCCCCGGCACGTGGACGACGCCATGCAGGCCGGCGCCGACCACTTCATCGCCAAGCCCGTGACCCCGGCCGCCCTGGCCCAGGGGCTTGATGACCTGATCAAGGCCGCGGCCGCGAATGCGGAGGCGGCGGGACGGTAACTCCGGCGGAGGCCGGCGGCGCGGGTTGACGCTCGGAGTCGGGCGCGACGATCGCGGGCCCCTGGGCCAGGTCGACGGAGATGTATCGAGCGTCGTTCAGGCGGACCGGGATGTCGCCCTGGGTCACGGGACGGTACAAGCGGACGTGCGGGTAGGATCGGCCCAGATCGACCACGGCGGCGGAACGTCCCGACGCGGCTCGGCTGTCAGACCACAGGATGATGCGGTTGTCGGAGCGGCCGCCGGCCATGCGAAGCATCCTCACCCCAGGCGCGGCGACCCGAGGGATGATCGCGCGGGCGCTCGGGGCGGCGGTCGGGGCCGCGGCGTCCGGCCGGTCGAGAAGAATCCGGAGCATGGACCGAAGGGCCACGGCGGCGGGCTTGGGACGCCCGTTCACATCGAAGAGGCCGAAATGGTTCTCCGGATCCGGGCGGTCGCCGTCCTTCGCTTCGTCGAACAACTCGTACAGATAGACGCGCCGGGCGCCCAGGCGGACGGCTTCCAGCACCGAGACGAGGCAGTCTCTTGCCTGTTCGGACAAGCGGTCGGCGCCGCCCGCAACGGGCGTGGCGTAGCCGGTTTCGGTGACGACAAAGGGCTGCTGCGGCCGCCCGCGGCTGGCGGTCTCCAGATCGATCCTCAACTGCGCGGCCGGGTTCTGACCCTGGCGGGGGTAGCTGTGAAGGTTGGTGACGTCGGCCAGGACGCCTGCGGGATAGCCCGTGAACATGTAGATCGGCGTGGTCGAGATCGCGGCGGACGATCTGACCGCCCGCGCCATCGCCGCCTGGAACGCCACGGCGGCCGGGCGGCCGGTCCGTCCGGCGTAGGAAACGGGGAAGTTGTTGATCTCGTTCGGCCCCTCCAGCGCGGCGACGGCGCCGGGATGGCGTCGTGACAGGGCCTCGATCTCCGCCAGGGGCGACAGGTCGCCCTGGAGGATCAGATCGAGGCGGTAGCCGGCCGCCGCCAGTCGCTCATAACCCGGTGCGGTCGCCATCTGCGACACCCCCATGTCTCGAACATGGTCCAGGTTCAGGTATTGCAGAGCGCCAATGACCTGGTCCGACCTCCAGTACGGCGTCGTCCGGTAACTCATGTGAACATTGACGCCGATCCGCTCCCGCAGATCCTGAGGGGACATTGCGGCCGCGCACCAGGGGCAGGGCGGATCGGGGTCCAGGTATGTCCGTCCGATGGTCTTGTATTTGAAATATAGGTTCGCGGATTTGTCCGTGAGGTATTCCCGGACATTGGCGGGATCGAGCAGGACTGCCAACGCCGCCGCCGCCGCCGCAAGGCCCCCGCCGACCGCCGCCCATCTCATGCGTCACGCCTCCTGCCGCCGCCACCCGGGACGGGGTTCGCCCCGCCCCCCGTCCGCCGTCCTCCGCCCCTGGCTCCTGGGCGGCTAGACGGTCTCGAGTTCCCGTCGAATGATATCCAGCAACTGTCGCGAGGCTGACCGCCACTGGAACAATCCGTTGCGCGCCCGGCCCAGCGCCGCGTGCGTGCTGCGCAAGGACTCGGAGTCGGCGAAGTTGCGCAGGGCTTCGGCCCAGGCCTCCGGGTCAAGCGCCGGAACATAGACGGCGGCGTCGCCACAGACTTCGGGCAGCGCCCCCTCAGGCGCGGCGGCGACCGGGCAACCCAGGCGCATGGCTTCCGCCGGCGGCAATCCGAAGCCTTCGGTCAGCGAGGGAAAGGCGAGGCAGGCGGCATGCTCCATCAGCGACCGCAGTTCGGAGTCCGAGGTGCGACCGGCAAACACGACATTGTCCAGGGTCGTCATCCCGGCGGCGCGGAAGTCGTCCCCCGTGGCCGCGCCCACCAGCACCAGCTTCACGCCGGCCATGCTGCGCAGGCTCGACGCCGTCACCAGCGTGGCGATGTTCTTGTGGACCTGAGTGTTGGCGAGGGCGACCACATAGCGACCCGGCTCCAGTCCGAGACGCGGCACGATGTCCGGCGACGGCGGGCACAGCAGGATGTGGTCGGAGCCATTGTGGATCACGTCGATCCGCGACGCCGGCGCCACGCCGAAGCGAACGAGCTGCTGCCTGGAATAGTCCGAGACCGTCAGGATCCGCCGGGCGCTCCGGCCAATGGCGGGCAGGGCGAACTGATACCAGGACCGGAAGGCGGGCGAGTAGGAGTCCGGCGTCAGGAACACCTGGGCGTCGTGGATCATGGTGATGGCTGGCCGGTGAAGGATCGGCGACAGGTTGCACAGGCTGACCAGCAGCGCGCTCCGGGCGCGCAGGGGCAGTTCGAACTGCTCCCAGACCTGCCATGTCAGCAGGCTGCGGGTGGACAGGGGGATGTCGGTGAGGGGCGCCAGGGGCCGCGCGGAGCGGGGCGCGATCATCCGGCAATCCGGGCGCGACGCGTCGTCGGACTCCGTGAGCAGGTCCTGTACGCCGGAGATCAACTCCCAGGCGACCCGGTGAACGCCGGTCATCGAGGCGGACAGGAACTTTCCGTTGAAGGCGACGGTTCTGGTGGTCATGCTTTTTCTGGCTTTTCAGGGGCGGCGCGGCGCGGGCGGCGCAGTCCAGAGGTCAACAGGGTCATAGGGGGTGTTCCGCCGCAGCCGGGTCCGCGACGGGGTCGGGCGCCCGGTTGCGCCGCAGCAGCTTCGCGCCGATCCCCAGCAGTTCGTCAAACATGGGCCGTTGCAGCCGCCAGATCAGGGACAGATAGGTGACGGCCGAAACCGCGCCGACCCAGGCGGCCTGGAGAATGTCATTGCCCAGGGGGTGGGTGAGCACGCCGGCAAGCATGCCGGCGCCGGCCGAGACGGCGGACAGCACCATCGGCCAGAGGAAGATGTTCCGCAGGTAGCCCACCAGCCCGGACCCGGGTGGGAACACCCGAAAGAAGATGGTCGTCTGCACCACGATATAGAAGGCGGACACCGCGCATGCGACCCCCAGCGACGCCTTCACATACGCCCCGAGCGAGACCATGCAGAAGAAGACCGTGGCGTTGATCGCGCTGTAGATCATCGACCGTCGGTACTCCCCCGATGCGTTGAGATGCGCGCGGGAGACCGTGGCGATGGCCTCGGCCGGCAGGCCGACCGACAGCACCTGGAACAGCAGGATGGACCGGTCCCAGGCGTGCCCGAAAAAGATGGCGAACAGCGGCGCCGCGACGGCGATCTGGATGAAACAGATGGGCGTGGCGATGGCCGACAGGACCTGCGCCGATTTCAGGGCGGCGATGGTCTGGCGCTCCCGGTCGGTGTTGATCCGCGCGAGCACGGAGAACAAGACGCCATGGAGGCTGTTGGCGATCACCCGGACGGGCATGGCGGCCAGTCGGAAGGCAAAGAAATAGAAGCCGACCTCCTGGGACGTGGAGAGCAGGCCCAGCATCATGTAGTCGCCCTGGTCGATCAGGACCGCGAACACGCGGGATGTGAACTCCAGACCGCCCTTGCGCATGAGAATGATGATCTGGCGCATTCGCGCCCGGTATTTGAATACGACGGGAGCTTTGAAGAAATAAACGATTGCCCGAAATGTGAACATGATGGGAATTGGAAGAAAGAACGCATAAGGGCCAAGTTTCATCAACGCGAATATGATGATCAATGACTGTGTGCCGATGATTTCGACGACGTTGTAGCCCGCGGTCCAGCGAAACTGCATTCGCGAGTAGATCTTAGCGCCCGACACGATTGACATTGAAACAATCGGAAGGCTCAGGCCGACAATCAGCATGATCGGTGCGATATCGGGGATGTTGAATATTCTGGCGCAGATCGGGCCCGCAAGGATCAGCACCAAACCCGCAACCACGCCCTGGGCGATCGTCACGACGAAGGCGGACGTCTCCCAATACGGCATCTTCGTGTTGCGCTGCATGTAGACGGCGTCGATGCCGAAGCCGATGATCGTCCAGGCGATCATCATGACGACGCCGCCGATGGCGTTGACGCCGAACGCCTGGGGCGACAGCAGGCGCGCGAGTATGATCTGGCTCAGCAGGATGGCGATCCGCGAGATCACGCTCTGCGCGATCAGAAAGACGGCGCCCTCGACGGCCGTGTGCTT
>CAINOV010000308.1 GCA_903851655.1 uncultured Caulobacterales bacterium | reverse complement strand
GTGGTGACCGGCGGCGCCGACGGGATCGGCGCGGCGCTGTGCCGGCGCTTCGCCCGGGACGGCGCCCGGCACGTGGCGGTGGTGGACCGCAATGGCGAGGGCGCCGCCGCCGTGGCCCGGGAGATCGGCGGCTCGGCCTGGACGGTGGACGTTTCCGACTCCGCCGCCGTGGCGGCCATGGTCGCCGGCGTGGAGGCGGCGCAGGGCCGCATCGACCTGATCTGCTGCAACGCCGGCGTGGGCGATGGCGACCCGGACCGCAACAACGCCGCCTCCTCCCCCGACGCCGTCTGGGCCCGGGCCTGGGGGGTGAACGTGATGCAGCACGTCTACGCCGCCCGCGCCGTGCTGCCGGGCATGATCGCCCGGGGGGAAGGCTACATCCTGAACACCGTCTCCGCCGCCGGGCTGCTGTCGCAGATCGGCAGCGCCGTCTATTCCACCACCAAGCACGCGGCGGTGGGCTTCGCCGAGAGCCTTGCCATCACCCATGGGGACCAGGGGATCAAGGTCTCGATCCTGTGCCCGCAAGGGGTCGACACGGCCATGCTGCGCGCCGGCGGCGACAACCAGCCGCAGAACCTCGACGGGGTGCTCACCCCCGACCAGTGCGCGGACGCCGTGGTGGCGGGGCTGGCGGAGGAAAGGTTCCTGATCCTGCCGCACCCGGTGGTCCTGTCCTACATGCAGCGCAAGACGGCGGACTACGACCGCTGGCTAGGGGGCATGCGCCGACTTCGGGCCAAGGTGCTGGGGGGCTGACGGGAGCGCGGCGCCCGGAGGGAGGTTCACGGGTCAAGCCCGGAAATGACATATTGATATAAAACAGTAATTTAGCTGTCATTCCTGGCCGAAGAGCCGGGAACCGCCCTCCGGCAAACCCGCTACTTCGCCATGGCCGCCACCCGCTCCCAGGTGGTGGCCGCCGCGCTGGGCCGGGCGGCCATGCGGTCCATCCAGGCGTCCAGCGCCCCGTGCGGCCCGGCCAGGGTCGCCCATTCCGGCGCCGCCTGCATGAAATCCAGCTGCGGGAACAGCAGGAGGTCGGCCAGGGTCAACGCGTCCCCGGCGAAGAAGGTCTGATCCCCCAGCAGGCGGGCCAGCTCGGCGAACACGGCCCTCGCCCGGGGCATGGCCGTCTCGATGGCCTGGAGGTCCGGCTGCAGGCCCATCAGCCGCGGCCCCACCACCCGCTGGAAGGCGATGATGTTGGCCACGCCCTGGAACAGGTACCAGTCGTTCACGTTCATGATCTGGTCCATCCGCCCCGCCGCGCGGGGGTCGGACGGCGTCAGGGAGCCGGGCGCAACCACCCGATCCACATAGCGCAGGATGGCCTGGGTCTCGTAGAGGCTGAAATCCCCGTGCTCCAGCACCGGAATCCGGCCGAAGGGGTGGCGGACCAGATGCTCCGGCGCCTGCAGCGTCCCGGGCATGACCGCAGACACGGTGTAGGACGCGCCCTTTTCCTCCAGGGCCATCAGGACGGACCGGGCGAACGGACTGCCCGGAACGGTGTGGACGACGAACTCCGCCATGGACGGCCCCTTCCTGATCTGTCGCCGGACGGCGCGGACCCGTCCAGTTTTCAACGGTCCTCCGGCTTTGTCGAGAGGACGTCCGGGGGCGGCGCGGGCAGGTCGTCAGGCCCCTCGGCCCGGTGATCGTAGAGAATGCGCGCCGCGTCGCCCTGGGGGTCGTCGTACTGGCTGGACCGGAAGGTCCAGAAGAAGCCCGCCAGCCCCAGCCCCGCCAGCAGCAGGGAGAAGGGCGCCAGGAACACGATGATGTTCATGACCGGCCGATCCTCCACAGGCGCAGGGCGTTCAGGCTGACCACCAGGGACGAGCTGGACATGGCGATCGCCGCCGCCACCGGCGAGACCAGCCCCAGCAGCGCCGCCGGCGCCGCCACGGCGTTGTAGAGGGCCGAGAAGCTGAAATTCTCCAGGGCCAGCCGCCGCGCCTTGCGGGCGATGCGGATGGCGTCGGTGATGCTGTCCAGCCGCTCGGTCGTGTAGACCAGATCGCTGGCGGTCTGGCTGACATCGGCGGCCAGGCCCGGCGCCATGGAGGCGTGGGCCTTGGCGAGCGCGGCGGCGTCGTTCAGCCCGTCCCCCACCATCAGCACCCGGCGCCCGGCGGCCTGCAGGGCGTCGATGGCGGCGGCCTTGCCGGCGGGATCGAGCCCGGCGCGCCAGTCGTCCACGCCCACCTGGTCTGCGACCCGCTGCACGGCGCCGGGAAGGTCCCCGGACAGGATGGCCACCTTCAGACCCAGCCGCCGACACCGGGCGACACAGGCGGCGGCGTCGGCCCTCAGGTCGTCGGCGAAGGCCACCCGGGACGGCGCCCCGTCTCCCAGGCGGAACCAGAGCTCGGTCTCGGCCCCGGACGCGGCCTCCACTCCGACAAAGGCCGCCCGGCCCAGCCGCGCCTCGCGTCCGTCGATCCGGCCGCGGATCCCCTGCCCCGCCGCTTCCTGCACGTCCGCCGCCACCGGGCCGGGACCTGCGGCCTCCGCCAGGGCGCGGCTGAGGGGGTGGCGCGAGGCCCGCGCCAGCTGGGCCGCGAGAGGCAGGATTGCGGGATCGACGGCGGTGACCGCGGCGCGGCCGAAGGTCAGGACGCCCGTCTTGTCGAACACCACCGTGTCCACCTCCGCCAGCCGTTCCAGCGCCGCGCCGGACTTGAGCAGCACGCCCTTGCGGAACAGGCGGCCGGAGGCGGCGATCTGCACCGCAGGCACGGCAAGGCCCAGCGCGCACGGGCAGGTGATGATCAGCACGGCCACCGCCCGCAGCAGGGCCTCGCGCACCCCCAGCCCCGCCACCAGGGCGCCGACGAAGCCCAGCGCCGCCAGGCCGTGCACCACCGGCACATAGACAGCAGCCGCCTTGTCCGCGAGGCGGACATAGCGGCTCTTTGACTGGGCGCCCGCCTCCATCAGCCGGGCGGTCTCCGCAAGGCTTGAATCCGCCGCCGCCGCCGTGGCGCGCAGCACGATCCGCCCCCCGAGATTGAGGGCGCCGGCGGGAGCCCGCATGCCCGGCCCCGCCGCCACCGGCGCGCTCTCCCCCGAGACCAGCGCGAGGTCGAGCTCGGAACGCCCCTCCTCGATCACCCCGTCGACGGGCGCGCGCTCCCCCGGCGCGATGGACAAGCGGTCTCCGGCCACGACCTCGCGCACGGGGACGCCGCGGGGGACGCCGTCCCGGTCCAGCACCTGGGCCGTCGGCGCCTGCAGCAGCATCAGCGATCGCGCCGCGCCCCGGGCCCGATGGCGCAGCTGGTGGTCGAAGTAGCGGCCGATCAGCAGCAGGAAGACCAGGCCGACAGCCGCGTCGAAATAGGCGTGCCGTCCCCCCTGCACCGTTTCGGAAAAGCTGATCAGCAGGGTCAGGATCAGGCCCAGCGAAATGGGCACGTCCATGTTGGCCCGCCCCTTGCGCAGGGACCGGATCGCCGAGGCGAAGAAGGTCTGGCCCGCAAAGAGGGTGCAGGGCGCGGCGATCAGGGCGCTCAGCCAGTACATGGCGGTGCGGGACCCGTCGCCCATCTCCTGGCCGAACAGGGCCGACCACGCGGGGACCGAAAACATCATCACATTGCCGACGCCGAAGCCGGCCACGCCCAGCGCCACCGCCAGCCGCCGGCCCTCCGCGTCAATGCGGTCCTCCACCTCCAGCGGGTCGAAGGGCGCGCTGGAATAGCCCATCTCCTCCAGCGCCCGGACGACGGCCTGGGGATCGGCGGCCCCGGTCCGCCAGGTCACGGCCAGACGCCCCGTGGTCAGGTTCAGCCGGGCGCTGTCCACCCCCGGCAGGGCCGTCACGCCGCGCTCGATCTTCGCCAGGCACCCGGCGCAGCGGGCGCCCCGGACCAGCAGCTCCAGCCGAGCCCCGCCGTCGGCCCCGGCGCGGACGAATCCGGACAGGTCATGGCCGGCCAGAGGAGGCGTGACGTCGAGGACGGTCATGGCCAGACGAGCCTCTGCTCCATCTGGAAGTCGGCGCCGCCGGGGCCCGGCGCGGTCACGTCCAGGGTCCAAAGGCCCGACGGGGCCGGCGTCCGGGCGGCGTAGGCGCCGGGACGGATCTCGACAAAGGCCAGGGTGCGGGCGCCTTCGGTGGTGACGGTGCGGGACAGGGCGCCGGCGGGGCGCAGACCCGTCAGCGGCCGGCCCCGGGCGTCGCGCAGGACCATTTCCAGCACGACGAACCCACCCTCCCGGCGGTCGGTGAGGCTGGCGGTCCAGCCCAGGGCGCGGGCGGCGGCGCGGCGGCGGATCTCGCCGTTGAAGCCGATCCCTTCCTCATAGGGCTTGGCGGTCACCTCCCCCGGAAAGGTGGCGTAGGCGCGGTAGGCCATGGCCCCGTCCACGCCGATCACGGCGGCGAAGAAGGCCACCACGATCAGGCCCACATGCCAGCCCTTGAGCACGAAGCCCGGCGCGGCGTCCGGAGACGGGGTGAGGTCGGTCATCGGGCGGCTCCGTCGGAAACAAACATGGTCCTGGCGGTCAGGAGGGGCGTGGCGGCGTCCGGATCATCCACCCGGGCGGCGATCGTCGCCGGCGTCAGGGCGGCCGTCAGTCGGTCGGCCGGAACCGTGGCCAGCAGCCGGACGCTCCGCTGTTCCCCGGAGGCCACGGTGACGCTGACGCCGCTGCGGTCGGGATCGAGCCCCGGCGACTGCAGCCGGCTGACCGGCGCCCCGGCGAAGGTGACCCGGAAGGTCCGCGGCTGGTAGCTGCGGTTGACCAGCTTCACCGAATAGCTGTTGCGGATAGATCCGTCCGACAGGCGCACGAACAGGGGGTTGCGGTCCCGCGCCACATGCAGCTGGTAGGGCGTCCGCTGCAGGAAGCCCCAGGTCATCAGGCCGCAGACAGCGGCGAGGGCGAGGGCGTAGAAGACAATGCGCGGACGGATCGGGCGATAGATCGCCTTCAGCCCCTGGGACCGGCGGGTCACCGCCTCGTCGCTGTCATAGCCGATCAGCCCCGTGGGCCGTTCGACCTTCACCATGATCTCGTCGCAGGCGTCGATGCACAGGGCGCAGTTGATGCATTCCAGCTGCGAGCCGTGGCGGATGTCGATGCCCATGGGACAGGCGACCACGCAGGCCTGGCAGTCGATGCAGTCGCCTCGACCAGTCCACGGGTCGCCCTTGCGGTGCGGGCTGCGCGGCTCACCCCGGTCGTGGCGATAAGTGACCTGCAGGGAGTGGCGGTCGACCATGGCCCCCTGGATCCGCGGCCAGGGGCACATGTAGATGCACACCTGCTCCCGCAGGGTCCCGGCCAGGACGTAGGTGGTGAAGGTCAGCAGCGCGAAGGAGAAATAGGCGGTGACTGACGCCTCGCCGGCGATGAAGCTGGCGAACAGGGTCGGCGCATCCTCGAAATAGAAGATCCACGCCCCGCCCGTGGCGGCGGCGATGGCCAGCCAGACCAGGTGCTTGCCCCCCTTGCGCAGGACCTTGTCCGGACCCCACCCGGCCTTGGCCAGACGCATGCGGGCGTTGCGGTCTCCCTCGAACAGCCGCTCCACATAGAGGAACAGGTCCGTCCACACCGTCTGAGGGCAGGCATAGCCGCACCACAGCCGGCCCAGCCAAGCGGTGGCCAGGAACAGGACGAGCGCCGCCACCACCAGCAGGCCGGTGAAGAAATAGACCTCGTCCGGCCACAGGTCGAACATGAAGAAGTAGAAGCGGCCGTGGGCGAAGTCGATCAGCACCGCCTGGGACGGCGCCCCCGCCGGGCGGGGCCAGCGGATCCACGGCGTGCCGTAATAGATGGCCAGCATCACCACCATCAGTCCCCATTTCAGGCGACGGAAGCTCCCGTGCGCCAGCTTGGGATAGATGGCCTTGCGCTTCTGGTAGAGGCCCGGTCCGTGGCCGCCGCCCGGCGGAGGCGACTCTCCGCCGCCGCCGCCGCCGCCGCTGACCCGGTCGATGACAACGGTCATTGGCCGGCCGGCGCCGACGCCGGATTTGTGTCGGCGGAGGCGACCGTGGGCGCGGCCGCTGGCGCAGGCGCGCCCGAGCCGCCCGAGTTCACGTGCACATAGACCGTCACCGCCTTGATCTCGGCAGCGGACAGACGCCCGGCCCAGGCGGGCATCACCCCGCCGCGGCCGAACCAGATCTGGTCATGGATCGACTTGCGGTCCGAGCCGTACAGCCAGTCGCTGTCCGTCAGGTTGGGCGCGCCCACGAGTTGGTTGCCCTTGCCCTCGGGTCCGTGACACGCCGCGCACTGGGCGGCGAAGATCGGCGCCGCGCGGGCCACCGCGCCCGGGCTGGCCGCCCGGTGCGACAGGAACACCACGTATTCGGTCAGGTCCGTCACCTCCTGCGGCTTCAGGAGGCCGTCGCGGCCGAAGGACGGCATCATCGACATCCGCGCTTCCGGATCGCCCGAGCGGATGCCGTGGGTGATGGTCTGCTGGATGTCCGCCAGCTGTCCGCCCCACAGCCAGACATCGTCCCGCAGGTTGGCGTAGCCCTTGCCCCCGGCCCCGCCGGCCCCGTGGCAGGGGGCGCAGTTGTTGCCGAAGATCGCCTGCCCTTCCGCCATGGCGAAGGCCTGCAGGTTCGGGGTCTTCTCGATCTCGTCCAGCGAGGCCTTCTCCAGCATGACGCCCTCGACGCCCCGCTGGGCGGCCAGCGCCTTCATGTCGTTGGCCACATTGACCCGGTCGGACTGGTGAAGCAGGCCCGGCGTGTAGCCGTTCAGGGTCGGCCAGGCGGGAAACAGGACCCAGTAGACGATGGCGACGGCGATGCAGATGTACCAGACGATCAGCCACCAGCGGGGCAGCGGATTGTCCAGCTCCTTGATCCCGTCCCATTCGTGACCCGTCGTCTCGACGCCGGAATGCTTGTCTCTTTCGCGGTCGGACATGGTCAGAGCTCCCCTGGGCTGAGCTGGGCCGCCGCAGGCTCCGCGACCGGGGCGTCCCCCGCGGGCGGCTGCTCGCGGAACGGGATCTGGGCGGCGTCGTCATAGGCGGCCTTGTGCCTGGGCCAGAGCGCCCAGCCGATGGCCACGGCGAAGATCACCGCGAAGTAGAGCGTGCCGGCCTGCTGCGCGAGGCGGGACACGGTTTCATAGGTGGATCCGTTCATCGGCTGTTTCCCGGACGCTCGGGGTGATATTTGGAGAAGTCGACCAGGGTGCCCAGCATCTGCAGATAGGCCACCAGGGCGTCCATCTCGGTGACCTTGGCCGCGCCGCCGAAATCCCTCTGCAGGGCCTTGTCCCCATAGTGCTTCTTCAGCTTTGTCGGGTCGGAGAAGGTGTCCGCCTGGGCGTTCAGGTCGGCCTTGGCGTCGGCGATCATCTCGTCGGTATAGGGCACGCCCTCCACCTTCAGCGCCCGCATCTTGGCGTCGATATTGTGGGTGTCGAGGGGCCGATCGGCCATGAACGCATAGGGCGGCATGATTGATTCCGGCACCAGGCTGCGGGGGTTGATCAGGTGGTCCCGGTGCCAGCCGTCGGAATACTTGCCCCCCACCCGGCTGAGGTCCGGACCCAGGCGCTTGGAGCCCCACTGGAACGGGTGGTCGTACATGCTCTCCGCGGCCAGGCTGTAGTGGCCGTAGCGCTCCACCTCATCCTTCAGCGGACGGATCATCTGCGAGTGGCACAGATAGCAGCCCTCGCGGATGTAGATGTCCCGGCCCGCCAGCTCCAGCGGCGTATAGGGCCGCATGCCGTCCACCTTCTCGATGGTGTTCTCGATGAAGAACAGGGGGGCGATCTCCACCAGTCCCCCGATCGACACCACGATGACGATGCCGATCAGCAGGGCGATGGAATGACGCTCGAAAAATCCGTGATTGAACTTCATGACCGTCCTCCCCTACTCGGCCGCGACAGCATTGGCGGGATAGGCGAGGTCGGTGGTCGCGACCTCCTCGGGGGCGTCGCCCCGGATGGTTCGCCAGACATTGTAGATCATGATCAGGACCCCTGAGAGGTACATCAGTCCACCCGCCATCCGCACGATGTATTCGACGTGCTTGGCGGCGACGGTTTCCACGAAGGTATGGGCCAGGAAGCCCTGCGGCGTGTATTCGCGCCACATCAGGCCTTCCATGATCCCGGACACCCACATGGAGGTGATGTAGAGGAGGATTCCGAGGGTGGAGATCCAGAAGTGCCACTCGATGAGGGCGTTGGAATACATCCGCTGCTTCTTCCAGAGCCAGGGCACCATGCAGTAGAGCGCGCCGAAGCTGATGAAGCCGACCCAGCCGAGGGCGCCGGAATGCACGTGACCGATGGTCCAGTCGGTGTAATGGCTCAGCGCATTGACCTCGCGGATCGACATCACCGGCCCCTCGAAGGTGGCCATGCCGTAGAAGGCCACCGCCGCCACCAGCATGCGCAGCACCGGGTCGGTGCGGAGCTTGTCCCACGCGCCGGACAGCGTCATCAGGCCGTTGATCATCCCCCCCCAGGAGGGCATCCACAGCATGATCGAGAAGGTCATGCCGAGCGTCTGCGCCCACTGCGGCAGGGCCGTGTAGTGCAGGTGGTGGGGACCGGCCCAGATGTAGATGAAGATCAGGGCCCAGAAGTGGACGATGGACAGCCGGTAGGAATAGATCGGCCGCTCCGCCCGCTTGGGGATGAAGTAGTACATGATGGCGAGGAAGGCCGCCGTCAGGAAGAAGCCCACGGCGTTGTGCCCGTACCACCACTGGGTCAGGGCGTCCTGCACGCCGGCGAAGATGTCATAGCTCTTGGACGAGAAGGGCCCGATCGGCACCGCCAGGTTGTTGGTGATGTGCAGGACGGCGATGGTGACGATGAAGGCCAGGTAGAACCAGTTGGCCACATAGATATGCGGCTCCTTTCGCTTCCAGATCGTGCCCAGGAACACCAGCAGATAGACCACCCAGACGATGGTCAGCCAGATGTCGGTGTACCACTCCGGCTCGGCGTATTCCTTGCCCTGGGTGATCCCCAGCACATAGCCGGACGCCGCCAGCACGATGAACAGCTGGTAGCCCCAGAACACGAACCAGGAGGCGACGCCCCCGAACAGCCGCGCCCGGCAGGTCCGCTGCACCACATAGAACGAGGTCGCCAGCAGCACATTGCC
>CAINOV010000307.1 GCA_903851655.1 uncultured Caulobacterales bacterium | reverse complement strand
GCTCCTGCTGATCGTGGAACAGGCGCATATCCAGCTTGCCGACGGTGATCGGCGCCCGGGGACAGGTCTCGTCGAGGGTGTCGGGCGCCTCGATGTCCTGCCCGATCCATCGGGTCGCCCGGTCCGCCGACCGCGCCAGTGACGCCTCCACGGCGCCCTCGCGACGAATGGGAACCGCCAGGCTGATGATGGAGTTGCGCAGGGTTGTCGGAATTTCGAGGGGCGGCGGGTGATCGTCGCTGTCCGGCAGCTCGAACAGCGTTCCGTCCGGAAACAGGCCTCCGGCCCGGGCGAGAGCGATGGATCCGGTTTTCAAGAGCCCCTCATCCAGACGCAGATGGGTGAAGCCGAAGGAAAAGGGCGCCGTCGCTCCCAGCGTGCTGCGGATCAGCCGCTCGAGATATCGATCGTGTTGCTGAAAGTGCTGGGTCCGAAGAAACATGCCCTCGGACCAGAGCACCTTGTTGTCGGCGTACATTCTGTTCGTCTCCCCGAGCGCTGCCCGCCCTGCTCAGCGCAACGAGCTCAACTCGTCGAGCTCCTTGAGCTGGCGTTCATAGGCCGTGCGGAATTCCTGGTTGAGCGGGCTGTCGGCGGAGTGGTCCGCCTCGCCCTTGAAGGTCGTGAAGAGCTGCCGGTATTCCTGCCAGGCGGCCGCAGCGCGATTGCTCAGCAAGCCGAGCGGGCCCGACTTGATCTGTCCCTCGACCCGATCTGGGTTGAGGGCGTCCAGGGTGGCCGCCAGCGATGCGCGCATGCCGCTCAACAGGCACAGGAGATGCTTTTTCAGATCGGAAAAGGACTCGCGGACCGCCGTCGGTCCGTCGACAAACCCGTCGCTGTTGCTCCTCAGCAGGTCCACGGCCACGCGTCTCGGCGGCGCCCACTTGAAGGGGTTGTTGTTTTCCGGCCGGACGGTGGTCCGCACCATGCGGAATTCGTTCTTGAGGGACGTGCGCTCGCTCATCAGGTCGCTGAGACCCAGCACCATCTGCTGGTACGCCGCACCGGCGGCGCGCATCACCTGCCGGGGGTCCTGGCCGCTGAAATCCGACGGGTTGAGATCGGCGCCCTCGCAGAATGCGTGGAACAGCGTCAGGTCGTCCGCCGGCGCGAGGGGTGACGCCAGCAAAGGCGCGGATGTCGGCGGCGACCGGGGCGCCGGGACCGCCCGCGGAAGGTCGGAGGTCAGCCTGTCGCGGGCCGGTTCGTCGACGTCTTGGCGGCCTGGAAACAGCGGCGGCTCCGGGGTTCGCGCCATCGGCGCCGCCGGGGCTGCGTCAAACGGTGTCGGCGGCGGCGTTGGCGTCGCTGGAACCAGATCCTCGGCGTCCCAGTTGGACGGAATGGCGAGCGCCTCCTTCGGCACCGGCGCGGCTTGCAGCAGCGGCCGCGAGAAAGGGGCGTCAAAGCCGAAGCCGACATCGGGCAGGGGTTGCGGCTGGGGATCGGTCCAGTAGTGATCCGATCCGATCATCGCGCCAATTTCACGGGACTCGGACGGTGAGGGCGTCTCCCAGTCACCGGCCCGGCGCTGGGGCGCGGCGTCCCAGGCGTCGTGGTCCCGGACCGAGCCGCCGGCGTCGCCTGCGGACCGGAGCGGCTCACCCGCCGAGGCCGCGCGAAACGGGTTCACAGGGGCGGGCGCAGAAAATCCGAGATGGGACGGCACACCGGGAGGGGGGGCGAACGGGGAATCCGGACGCGGCGAAAAGTCGTCGCTCCCGGTCGCCGGCAGGGCGTTGGCGCCCTCCTCGATCACGATGATGAAGGGGCCGAGATGCAGCTGGTCTCCGCGCGACAGGCGAACCTCGGCCCCCTTTTGCACCCGATCGCCCTGAGGGCCGAGGGTGAGCCCGTTGCTGCTCTGATCCCGCACGGTCAGTCCCGTCGCCGTGGCGGTCACCACGCAATGAATCCGGGATATTTCCCGATAGGGATCGGTGATCGCCCAGCCGGCGGTGGAGTCCCGACCAATCGTGAGGGCGCCGGACTCCAGCTGGCGACTGGAAATCAGCCGCATCGGCTCCAGCTGGTGATAGAGTTTGAGCACGTACATCCGGGCGTCCTTCCCTACTCGATCACGGCTGCGCGCCGGCCGCCGCGTCCAGCGCCAGCTGGGCGCCGCGTCGGCCGTCGCCGCCCGCCGCAATCTCCAGGCCGATCCGGTTGATCAGCCAGAATCCCTGGCCGCCCAGTGCGGCGGCGATGGCGCTGAGGGCGCCGGCCGCGGCCTTGCGCGCCAGATTTCGCCCAGGGGGCTGAGGCGGTTCACCGAGGGGGGCCAGGGACGCCCCCGAACTGAACACCGCCTGCGCCGCCAGGGCGCCGCCGGTGTCGTAGTCCTCCAGCTCCGCCAGTCTGGCCGCCTCATATCGTGTGCTTTCGTCGGGGTTCCGCAGCCAGCGCTCGGCGCAGATCAGCGCCTGGGACGCTGGCAGGTCCCTCAGCACCTCCTCGAGGCGGGCGGCGAGGCAGGCCCAGCGCAACAGACCGGACAGCTCCAGCGCCAGGGTCAGGCACCGGGTCAGCCGCGGCTGAAGGTTCCGGTCGTCGGCCAGGCGGCCGATCAGGCTGCGCCAGCTGGAGATGGCGGACGCGTCCCATTCGCCGGGCGTCATCTGCAGGATCGCGGCGACGGACGGACCGTCAAACGCCGCAAGCCGCGGATATGTGGATGACGGGCTCAATTGATCCTCACCAGGACACCATTGATCGTGATGCCGCCGGGGGTGATCTGGATCTGGTTGCCGCCGACCTGGAAGGTGAGCTGTGTTTTCGACTCCAGGGTGAACGCGCCCTCCGTGACCATGCGGGTCGCGGAGACGGCGTCGATCCGTATGTCGTCCGCCACCTCCACCCAGAGGCCCTGACCGACCTTGAGGTGGGCGGCGCCGCCCACCGTCGTGTCGGAAAATCCCGCAATCTGAGTGGTCTGATTGCCGCCGATCTGGGTCGTCTGGTCCTTGCCGATCCGGGTCTTGCTGTTCTCGCCGATGGTGGCCAGCTCATCCTTGATCACCTCGCGGCGATAATCGCGGCCCGCGTGGATGAAGACCTCCTCCTCGCCGTCCTTGTCCTGAAACACCAGTTCGTTGGTGACCGAGCCGTCCGGATAGGTGCGGGTCCGCCAGCCGGACTTGGACAGGTTCTGCGGCAGGGTGAAGGGGTGCCGGTTATCGGCGTTGTAGAGGGACTGGGCCACGATCGGCCGGTCCGGATCGCCTTCCAGGAAAACAACCAGAACCTCCATCCCCACGCGCGGGATCCATTGGGCGCCGAGTTCGGCGCCCCCCCATTGCTGGGCGACCCGCAACCAGCAGGTGGACGCGCCGGCGTGATCCCAGTGAAACCGCACCTTGATCCGCCCGAAGCCGTCCGGGTCCGTCTGATCCAGGACGATCGCGGTCTGCGGCCCGTGGACGACGGCTTTCGGCGTGATCCTCGGCGTGTGAAACGTCTCGTAGCTGGGCCCGGCGGTGAAGCTCTGCTCGTAAGAGAACTCGCCTTCCTCTGACGTTGTGGGGTTGTGCGCCGTGTGTGTCACGGAGCGGATGGCGATCCGACGCTCCGCGGGCTGGAAGCGCTTGTCGATGATCTCGAACCGGGCCGCTGGCATGAAGCCCATATAGGTCCCAGTCCCCGACATGATCACGGAGTCGCTTTCGGCGCGCTCGATTCCGAACCGGGACAGTCTCTGGCCCTCGTCCATCTGCCGGTAACCGCCGGGCCAATCGTAAAAATTCGTGTTCTTCGCCGAATAGTCGTATTTCGTCGGGGTGCGGATGGGCGATAACCCTCCGGGATTTCGATAGTCGTAGTCGTTAGTAGTCCAAGACGCCGGATACTGACTGTGCTGTAAGTCGATGCTAAAAATACCTTGATTTCGGATGTCGGCGTCAAATCCAATATTGTAGGGCTCTCCGTCAAAGTAACCGTCACAGTTATCGATAAGGACCATTTTATGCTTCAGTGGAGAAGCGTTTTCATCGAATAGAAAATAATAAAATATACCCTCTTCTTCCATGAGGCGGGAGCAGAAGTCGAAGTCCGTTTCCCAGTATTGAACGCAGTATTCTCTAACTGTATCAACAAAATCGACGCCGGAGGAATCAAATGAAAAGCCATGCTCGATCAATATGGTCTCTATGATTTCAAGAGCCGTCTTTTCCGTGAAGATGCGACAATCGCGCCTGAAGCGTGTGCTCCAGAATAAAGGCGCAACATCCAGTTCAAACTCGATATATTTATTCCTTTGGTAGGAATGCTCAATTCGAACGCATTGTCCATTGATGCGGCGAAGTGTTCCGTCAGACGCGCCCAAGCCAAAGGTGATTGAGGCTCCGATCCACTGGGCCGGCGGCGGAATCTCACCCTGAGCGCTCAGGCGGAGCGTGAAAAAGAACGGCTGTGCCAATCCTTCCGTTCCTTCGAGATGGCTCAGGAAATAGTTCGCCACGCTTCCCGGCGCTTCAAATATCCGAAGAAAGCTATTTGCATCACGTGCGGTCATCGGCGCGCTTCCAAGAAGCGGCGCGCCGACCTTGCTGTCACCGATGGCCGCCTGGATTGCGGTTGTAGGTCAGACAGACGAAGGAGCGGGCGCGCCGTCATGATCTTAAGCGATCTGGGATCCGCTTGCCTGCCCGAAGTTGTAGCTGCCGCGCACGGGCGCCAGATTCATCCCCAGTTCGTCGACGGTTTGTGCAACCACCTCGATTCCCGTGATATTCAACTTGATGAGGTCTTGCGGGTTACCCTCGTGGGAGACGCCGATTTCGTAAGCTGAAATGATCGTCCCGGTCAGGATGTATCGGAGATAGGCCTCCCCCGTCGTGGACGCCTGCTGAGTGACCGCGATTTCGCACTGCCCGACCGGTTGGCCAGCGAATGCGAGGAGCATCAGCGGGACGGTCGCCATATCAAACTCCTTGTGGAGCGTGAATTCGGCGGGGGTGATTTTCCCGGCGGACATCCGGTTCGCCGCGTCGCCCACGTTCGTACCGACCTTGGCTAAGATGTGCCAGCTCATGTTCTGGAGCGTGATCCAGTTCTTGTACTTGCTGTGTGTGGCATTGCCTACGACGCTGCCAAGTTTCATGTAAATAGCCATTCGATCCTCCAGTGATGTTTGCTTCGAATTCAATCCACCACCTTGGACAGATTGAATTTAACGCTATAAGTATGATAACAATCAGGCCGTATCGGATTTTCTATATTGTTCTGCTATTATCTTATCTGCAGATATTTCAAATATAGACAAAATTGGCCCGGTATGTCTGGCGATTGTTGCGGTAGTGTTGGCTCCCAAATTGATCTGTTGTGCCTTGTAGCGATTTGATCGCTTCGGTTTGTTGGTCTTACGCTTTGATGTGCCCGGTAGGTTTGAGTTTTCTGTCTCAGCCGAAGCCCGCACCTGTCACTTAGAGAAAGGCGCAAAGGGTCGGCGGGACGGGTCATGGATGCGCGGGCGTGGACCGGGTCGTGCAGGGCGGACCTGATGACGCTGGGGGTATGACCCTGTTCGGCGGGCTGCCATGGGGCGCCGTTGCGGGGCCTGCAAAAGGGGTGTTGCCCATCCGGCGGCGCGTCATGGACGGTTGAGGTTGGCCTGGGCGCGGCCGAAGCGCCCCGCCACCGGCGCATCGGGCGCCATGATCGGCGGGGGGGGCAGCGGATCGGCAATGGGGCGCGGTCTGGCGCCCCGCGCGCCGGGTGGAGGCGGCGGCGAGGCTCTCCGCCCGGGCGGGGCGCATGTCAGCCCTTGATCCCCATCACGCCCCCCCGCGTCTGAATTGTGAGGGGTTTGTCCTGTTTAGCGAATTTTGACCAAAGACCGCCGCTCTTCAGGACCATCTTTGTCCAATGGCCACCGTCCTCGATTGAGGCTTCCCCCTCATTGATAATCTTGATGCTTCTGCCGGGCTTAATGCCCACTCGACCTCCGATCAGAAACTCGATGGCGATTGCGGTTCCTTTAGAGCTCGCGATCACGTCGCCCACAAAAAGTCGGGCTTCTGGCGTTGCGATCTCAAATGTTTTGTAATCATTGGTTCCGTGAAAAATGACTCCAGCCACTGGAGTCTCCTTTCCAATTGACCAGTTGTCACTTGTATACTGATATACGGCGTGTGGAATGTGATCGTACATCCGGCCTGTATCTGGGTTGTAGGCGACATATGATGCTATTCTCGCAACGGCATCGGCGGGATCTCTGGCGTTTGTTTCCATCTTGGGGCTCTCCGATAAGTTAGGACTTGTTTTTTCTTCTTATCCAAGGCGTACGTTCGGTAATTCTGTGTTTTTCAAAATATAGAAACAGCTTCAAACCGGGTTGATCTAAATTTGACGTCTTTTCCCTGCAAAAGGACGCGCAGCGGGCTGTGATGAACCGTGAACGTTCGGTTCGCTCATTCCGCCGCACCAATCCGTCCGTGACGCCTGTAGGATTTGCGCAAACTGCTGTGTTCCTGCCTCGCCCTTGAAAGCGTCACCGGAGATCAAATCGGGTCAGGCGGCGTGATTACTGGACGGCAGACGGGCCATGGGCAGGCAATGACTCGGTTCATCATGTCGAACGCCTGCTGAATTAGGTCGCAAAGCGAGCGGCGCACTCCATTCAGTCCATCTTCACGATTTTGCCGCGCTTGCCGATCCACAGTTGCTGGACCTCGACGCCAGCAGAGAACCCGGCCGATGTGAGCGTCTGCCCAGCCTGAAATGCGACCGCTGTGGTCGTCATCAAGAGACTGGCTGGACTGTTAAAGCTGAGCGTTCCGACCTCTGCGCCGAAGAGTATGAGCGAGACGGAAAAGCCGAAAATGCTGCCTTGGAAGCCTGGACTTATAAGTACGGCAGGGCCGTTTATTGTGTCTTCGTTGAGGTCAATTCGTCCGAGGACTTTGGGTGTGAGATAGAGGCGCCCAAGTTCGCCGCCGGTTGACCAGAAGTCCGTCGACGAGATGCTGAAAGCTACCGGCGTTGTGAACCCCGCTCCGACACTGGCGCCAAACCCATGGTAACCATAGGGCAGGTAGATGGACCGGTCGCCCAGTCCCATGTAAAAAGTTCCTTTAGAGACGTTGCCGCTCACGCGAACGGCTGGCGTCGACGCTGAAATGTCCACTCCATTGCTTGTTCCGAGCCGCCAGGCGCTGGCGCCCGGAAGGACCGCGCGTAACACACTCATCATAAATGTCATCTGACCCTCGCCCGCCGCTGTCCCTGATCTGGCGCGCCCTCGCGGTTTTGTCCCCAGAGTCGCGCCACCTTCAGAACAAGCGCATTCGGCGCGCCTATTGGGTCGTGTTCGGGAACAGATGGAAAATTTATTTGATCAACTTCATTTTAGAGGGGCGCGGGTCTTGTAATTGTCAGCGCAGGCTGCTGATCTCTATCCTGTTACTGTGCTGGACTTCTGACTGAGTTAGGGTTGCGTTGTTCTATCTCCGGGCATTCGTGAATGTGGATAGACGCAGCGACGTTGCTCGAACGGATTGGCAGGGGCCAGATGTCGTGGCTCTGACGCTCTAGGCGGAGGCGGGAATTTGGCGGTTGTCGGTCAGATCATAGCTATGCGTCGGACCGGCTCCACGGCTGCGAGCACCGACGTGCGGGTCCGTGGAATGAATCTGGTCACCCGTTCCCTTGGGGGCGGGGCGATCGAAACGCCCGTCTCCGCCGTCCTTTACCATGGAAAGACATCGCTCCGCCTCTTCAGTATTCCAGTGAATGGAACACCTCTGGAAATAGGCGATGTCATCCAGACATCTTCTGATACAGTGTTGATGATTTCCTGGGTGCTTGGTGGTCGGGTTGGCGTAAGCGCGGGCGCGATCGTCACAGTCGACTCAGAGCGCAGTGTGCGCGTTGAAAACGTGACTCTGTCGCGCATCCTGTTCCGCCAGGTCGGCATCTGGACGAAGGTCGCCAAGCAATCGACCCCTGTTCTGATTCAAACCAACGGCGGCGTTCTGGGCATCAAGGGCTGATGCCGGCCCCCCATGTGGTTGAGTGAACGTGCCCCAAGCGCCAGGTGAAACCGGCCCCCGCCGGCTCAGGCTGATCCTGGCGACACCGCCTGGAAGACTGCCGACGGTGGTTCACGATCCGGGAGCCTGGTGGCGATCTTTCTCGACTGAGGCGTTCCATCGCACCCGCATCAGTCACGCCCATGCCTGGTGGAAATGGATCGCCTCGCCCTCGGCGGCGCAACTTGCTTCGGATGACGTTGGGCGGCTGGAATTGTCGCGGACCGGCGATGCGGCGCAGGCGGCGTTGAGCGCGCTGGAGGCTCCGTCGACCTACGGTTCAGCCGCGGAATACGTCAACGCAGTCCGCGAGCTGACCTTGCATCTGAAGGCGCTCAACACGATGCAATCCGACCTTCTTGTCTCGCTGGCGGAAGGACCGATTCTGGCTCAGGTCGACTACCGCGACTCGAGAGACATTGTCCGCGCCGCCCGCGCGCAGACCCCTTTGTCCGACGGGATCAAGGCGTCTCTCGCGGGCGTCCCGGATGCAGACTTGGTGTTTGTGACGGCGACATCGGAATACGATCTTCTCAGCGCGGCGATAATCGCGGTGCAGTGGAAGACGCTCAATCCCGGGCTCCACGTCTGCCTTGTGGATCATGGCTATGAGAACTTCTCACTCACGCCCTTCCTTCCGTCCCTCGATCGCGGGGGCGACGGTTTACTCGGCGTCTTTGATACACTGATCGCAAGCAAGAACGACGTGGACGCGGCGACACAGGATCTCGTCGACCGTGTGGCCCGATGCGAGGTCGTCCAGGGCGTGTTGACGGGGGACGCGGCATCGGTGCGAGTGGGCCGGCCGCTGAGTCCAGCTCCTTACTCGACCGCCGACCTGGTCCCGACCTTCTCGCCCACGCCAGTTTTGCACACCCGTCTCAGCACCGGCTCCTGCTACTGGGGAACCTGCACATTCTGCACGCAGAACAGCAAGTTCAGCGGCGCCAAGGGCGCGTCAAAGTCAGATGTGGGACCAACGCTCGATCGATTATCATCCCTGAAGCGACTTGGAGTGGATCACGTCATCTTCACCGATGAGGCGCTGTCGCCCTCAATTCTCTTGAGCCTCTCGCGCGCGATGTCGGAGAGGGGCCTCGGTCTGAAATGGGCCTGCCGGTGTAAGGTCGAGGACGCCTTTGATCACGACACGTTCGCAGCTGCGGCGGAAGCGGGCTGTCGAGAGATCCTGATCGGTGTGGAAACGACCTCCGGGCGTCTGCTCGACCGGATGGGCAAGGGGGTCAGCGGTCGGGCCGACGAGGGTCTGGACGCGATGTTGCACCGAATTGAGGCTTGCGGGATCAGCATCCATGTCAATCTCATCAATGGTTTTCCCACCGAAACCGTCGTCGAGGCGCAGGCGACGGTGGAGGCCGTCATCGACCATCTGGCGGATGCTGCTAGCGCGACAGTGTTGCTCAACCCATTCACAGTCTTCCCCGCCACGCCGATTGCCTACGAGCCATGGCGTTTCGGGATCGCCCAGCTGCAGGCGAGCGGCGACATGCCGAGCCGCTTCGACGTGTGGTTCGAACCTGAGGTCGAACGCAGGACGGCGCCGGCGCGCGACGCCAGAGCGCGGCTCGCCGGGGCCCTTCTTGACGGCCTGGGCTGGGGGCCGCTGCTCGCCACGGGTGGCGGAAGCGAAGCGCTTGAACTCTACAGCAGGTCGGGTCACAGCCTCGTCTTCAAGGCCGGTCCGCACAACGCCCTGGACAGCCT
>CAINOV010000306.1 GCA_903851655.1 uncultured Caulobacterales bacterium | reverse complement strand
GCCTCGCCTGAGGGAGGTTCCCGGCTCAAGGCCGGGACTGACAACTTACAATGAAATCAGATTTTTAGCTGTCATTCCCGGGCGAAGACCCGGGAACCTCGTTCAAGCCTACCCCAGCAAACGCTCCCGATAGAACTGGATCAGCTCGTCCGCGGCCACCCGGGTGGGCTCGCCGGGCGCGTCCACCAGGTCGCCGGTGAAGACCGAGTGCGGCGGCCGGCCCTGGGCCTTCATGCCCGCCGGATTGCCGGCGCTGTCGGGCAGCACCACCGGCAGGAAGCCGTCGCCCAGCAGCTGGCTCAGCGTGTCGAACCGCGGCTGGCGGCACAGGGCGTCGCCGTCGAAGCGCCAGGCCCGGACCAGGAGGCCCTCCTCGGCGATGCGGGCCTTGACCCGGGCGATCTCGCCGGGGGTGGCGTCGATCCCGGCGGGGTTGCGGGGCGGCATGGAGGGCTGGCTGAGCACCGGCGCCACGACGCTGGGGTCGACGGCCATGTTCAGGGCGAAGCCGCCGGTCAGGCACATGCCGATCACGCCCACGCCCTTGCCGCCGCACTCGGCGTGCAGCTGGCGGGCGAGGGGCTTGAGCCAGTCGACAATGGGGCTGGACCGGTCGGAGGCGAACAGGGTGAACTCCCGGCTGACGCACAGGGACAGGATGCGGCCCAGCTCCACCTTCTCGGTGTTGGCGGCGTCCGCCCGCCCGACCAGCACGGGGGCGTAGACCCGGAAGCCCGCGTCGCGGATCCAGCGGCACAGGCGGGCCAGGGACGGGGTGAAGCCGTAGACCTCGTGGATGACGATCACCGCCGGACCGGTGTCGCCCGTGCACATGACCGGCTTGGTCTTCCCGTCAAAAGTGAAGTCACGACGGGCAAAATCGTCTATGTTGCGGCTCAGGTCATCGGCCATGAATCTGTGTCTCCCGGAAGGCGCATCTCGACGGATCACCTGTTTTTCGGCCATAGGACGCTGATGAAGTTTCTGGACCAGTGCAAGATCTACATTCGCTCCGGCGACGGCGGCGGCGGCGCCGTGTCGTTCCGGCGGGAGAAGTTCATCGAATATGGCGGCCCCGACGGCGGTGACGGCGGGCGGGGCGGCGACGTGTGGATCGAGTCCGTGGACGGACTGAACACCCTGATCGACTACCGCTACCAGCAGCACTTCAAGGCCGAGACCGGGGTGCACGGCATGGGCCGCCAGCGCCACGGCGCGGCGGGAGAGGACATTGTCCTCCGCGTCCCCGTGGGCACCCAGGTGCTGGAGGAGGACAAGGAGACCCTGGTGGTCGACCTGGACCGCCCCGGCCTGCGGGTGCGGCTGGCCCGGGGCGGCAATGGCGGCCACGGCAATGTCCACTTCAAGACCCCGATCAACCAGGCCCCCTATTTCGCCATGCCCGGCCAGAAGGGGGAGGAGAAGTGGCTGTGGCTGCGGCTGAAACTGATCGCCGACGCGGGCCTGGTGGGCTTGCCCAACGCCGGCAAATCCACTTTCCTGGCCGCCACCTCGGCCGCCAAGCCCAAGATCGCCGACTATCCCTTCACCACCCTGTCCCCCAATCTCGGCGTGGTCGACCTGTCGGAGACCGAGCGCTTCGTGCTGGCCGACATTCCCGGACTGATCGAGGGCGCCAGCGACGGGGCGGGCCTGGGCACCCGGTTCCTGGGCCATATCGAGCGCTGCGCCGTGCTGATCCATCTGATCGACGGGACCCAGGACGACATCGTCGGCGCCTATCACACCGTGCGGGACGAGCTGATGGCCTATGGCTTCGACCTGGAGGACAAGCTCGAGATCCTGGCGCTGAACAAGATCGACGCCCTCGACGCCGACACCCGGGCGGAGAAGGCCGCGGAGCTCGAAGCCGCGGCGGGCAAGGCGCCCATGCTGGTCTCCGGCGTCTCCCGCGAGGGGGTGACCGCCGTGCTCCGCGCCGCCATGGGGGCGATCCGCGAACAGCGCGCGGCCGAGGCCCAGGACGCGCCGGGGGGCGTGGCGGCGCCCGCTCCATGGACGCCTTGAGCTGACCGGGACCCGCCGACAACCGCAGCGCTGGGGCGCGCCCGCCCGTCGCGCGCCGGTCTGCGGGCGCCCGGGGGGCCTGCGGCTGGGCCTGACGCTGACGCCCGGCATGCGGGTGGGCCTGTTCGGCGGCTCGTTCAATCCGGCGCATGAGGGGCACGCCCATGTGGCCGCCACGGCGATCGAGCGGCTGAAGCTCGACCGGCTCATCTGGCTGGTCTCGCCGCAGAACCCGCTGAAGTCGGCCCACCAGACCGCCCCCCTGGCGGAGCGGATGGCCAGCGTCGCCGCCCTGACCGGCCGGCGGGAGATCGTCAGCGACCTCGAGACCCGGCTGGGGGTGGTCTACACCCTCGACACCGTGCGGGTGCTGAAGGCGCGGTTTCCCGGGGTGAAGTTCGTCTGGATCATGGGCTCGGACAATCTGGCGGGCTTCCATCGCTGGCGGGGCTGGACGGACCTGCTGCGCGCCGTGCCCGTGGCGGTGATCTCCCGCCCGGGCGCCCTGCTGCAGAGCCGGCTGGGACCCGCCGCCCGGCGCTTTCCCCATGCACGGCTGCCGTCGCGCCAGGGCCCCCTGCTGGCCGGCGCCGCGGCGCCCGCCTGGATGTTCCTGCGCGGCCCGCTGCACAAGGCCTCGTCAACGGCGATCCGCGCGCAGCAGAGCCTGCAGCCCGCGGCTTCCATGGGTCGGCGCATCGGTCTATAGACGCGCCGAACTCCTCCCGGCAGGCCCGGCCGAAAGGCGCCGCCGAAAGCAAAAAGGCTGACCCCCGCATGTCCAAGATCAAAGTCGCCAATCCGGTCGTCGACATCGACGGCGACGAGATGACCCGGATCATCTGGAAGCTGATCAAGGACAAGCTGATCTTCCCGTACCTGGACCTGACCCTCGACTATTACGACCTGGGGGTGGAGCACCGGGACGCCACCGGCGACCAGGTGACCATCGACTCCGCCCACGCCATCCAGAAGTACGGCGTCGGCGTGAAGTGCGCGACCATCACTCCGGACGAGGCGCGGGTGAAGGAGTTCAACCTGACCAAGATGTGGAAGTCGCCCAACGGCACGATCCGCAACATCCTGGGGGGCGTGATCTTCCGTGAGCCGATCATCTGCAAGAACGTGCCGCGGCTGGTGCCGGGCTGGACCCAGCCGATCATCGTCGGCCGCCACGCCTTCGGCGACCAGTACAAGGCCACCGACTTCGTGGTGCCGGGCAAGGGCAAGCTGACGATCAAGTTCGTGGGCGAGGACGGCCAGGTGATCGAGCACGAGGTGTTCGACTATCCCGGCGGCGGCGTGGCCATGGCCATGTACAATCTGGACGACTCCATCCGCGAGTTCGCCCACGCCTCCATGGCCTACGGGCTGGATCGCAAGTATCCGGTCTATCTGTCCACCAAGAACACCATCCTCAAGGCCTATGACGGCCGCTTCAAGGACATCTTCCAGGAGGTGTTCGAGGCGGAATACGCGGACAAGTTCAAGGAAGCGGGCATCACCTACGAACATCGTCTGATTGACGACATGGTGGCCTCGGCCCTGAAGTGGTCCGGCGGCTTCGTCTGGGCCTGCAAGAACTACGACGGCGACGTGCAGTCCGACACGGTGGCGCAGGGCTACGGCTCGCTGGGCCTGATGACCTCGGTGCTGCTCACGCCGGACGGCAAGGTGATGGAGGCCGAGGCCGCCCACGGCACCGTGACCCGCCACTACCGCCAGCATCAGCGGGGAGAGCAGACCTCCACCAACTCCGTGGCCTCGATCTTCGCCTGGTCCCGGGGCCTGCTGCACCGGGCCAAGCTGGACGACAACGCCGAGCTGAAGCGCTTCGCCGAACTGCTGGAAAAGGTCACGGTGGATACGGTGGAAGCCGGCTTCATGACCAAGGACCTGGCCCTGCTGGTGGGCGACCAGCAGAGCTGGCTGACCACCGAGGGCTTCCTCGACAAGGTGTCGGAGAACCTCGACAAGGCCATGGGCTAACCTGCCCGCGCTCCGCCGGCGGGGTCGCACGCGATCTGGGCGTGACTTCGCCGACGGGAGCGGGCATGGTTAATCACGGGTTAACCAGGGGTGGAACCTCGTCATGCGTCGGATCTTGATCGGGGTGTTCGCCATCGTGCTGGTGGCGATCGGCGTCTATCTGGGCGGTCCCTACTACACGCTCTGGCGGCTGGTGCAGGCCGCGCGCGCCCATGACATCCGGGTGGTCAGCCAGATCGTCGACTTCCCGTCGGTGCGGGCCAGCCTCAAGCCCCAGCTGACCGCAGCCCTTCAGGCCCAGCTGGAGAAGCAGAAGCCCAAGCCGCAGAACCTGCTGGAGCAGATCGGGGCCGCCATCGCCCCGGTGTTCGTCGGCAACGCCGTGGACACGGTGATCACGCCGGAGGGGGTCGCGGTCATGCTGCGCACCGGCCATGCGCCAAACCCCACCAGCCCCTTCGCCAAGGCCCCGGCCCCGGCCTTCGAGGACAGCGGCGTCGGCGACCCCAAGCTGGTGGACATGGGCTATAACGGCGTGTTGTTCGACTGGCCCCACAAGCGCGTCTTCGACTTCGACCTCGACCAGTTCCACGCCAGCATCGTCAGCCGCAGCCATCCGGAGGCCCGGGTGAACATCGTGCTGCTGCGTCGCGGCATGCTCGACTGGAAGGTCGAGGCCCTGGACATTCCCGCCCTGAGCAGCGGCGCCTGATTTCTGCCGGCGAGGCCGCGGCCTATTTCGCCGCGCCGTCGGCGGTGTTGGCCCAGCACTCCAGCTCCACCGCCGCGCCCTTGGCCAGGCCGTTGGCCCCGAAGGCGCTGCGGGCGGGCAGGCGGTCCGGCTTGAAATAGGTCACATAGACCGAATTGAACGCCCCCCACTGGGTCATGTCGGCGATCATCACCGTGCACTTGAACACCGCGTCATAGGTGAGGCCGCGGCGCTTCAGCACCGCGCCGATATTGTCCATCACCTGACGGGTCTCCGCCGGAAGTCCGCCGGCCACCACATGGTCCACCCCCGGCGCAGCGCCGATCTGGCCGGAGATGTAGAGCACGCCGCCCACCTCCACCGCGTCGGAGAACGGCCGGTTCAGGGCCCGGGTCTCCGGCGAGGTCTGGTAGACCGTCGGGGCCGCCTCGGCCGCGGCGACGCCGCCGAAGCCGACCAGAGCCGCCAGGGCCCCCTTGAACATGCGCATGCCACCCGCTCCCCCTATGGTCCGACCGCAGGGTGCGTCGCGCCGCGCCGTCGGGTCAATGGGCGATCAATGGGCGAAGGTGGCGCGCAGAATGGTCTCCAGCCCTTCGGCGTCGACGGCGTCGAAGGCGCCCGCGGTCTCGGCGTCCACGTCCAGCACGGCCAGCAGCGCGCCGTCGGGCCCCAGCACGGGCACCACGATCTCGCTGCGCGAGCGGCTGTCGCAGGCGATATGGCCGGGGAAGGCGTCCACGTCCTCCACCACCACCGTGCGCCGCTCCCGCGCCGCCGCGCCGCAGACGCCCCGGCTGAAGGCGATGCGCAGGCAGCCCAGAGTGCCCTGATAGGGGCCCACCACCAGCTCGTCCGTCCGCATGCGGTCCACCACGTAGAAGCCGACCCAGTAGAAGTGCTCGAAGGCCGCGCGCAGCATGGACGACACCGTCGCCATGCGCGCGGTCAGGTCCGGCTCGCCCTCCAGCACCGCGGCGATCTCGGCGGCCAGGTCGCGATAGCGCCCGGCCTTGTCGGCGGCGAGCCGGTCGGGCTGGAAGGATTCGGCCATGGGATGCTCCTGCTGACGGCGAGGCCGCATATAAGGCGCCGCCCGGCCTTTTGACAGGGATCAAGGCGACGGCGTCGCCGCGCCGTCAGTCTGCCGGAACCTCTCCAACGCGATCAGGGACCTTCGTGATGTTCGACATGGAAAACGGCTGGTATCTGGCCCTCGCCCTCGGCGCCTGCGCCAGCTTCATCCTCGTGCTCGGCTCGGTCCAGATCTGGACCAACCTGCCCCGCGGCCGTCGCTAGGCGCAGCCGCACACGGATTCAGCATGTCTGTCATCGGGAAATTCAGCTTTCCCGGGCAGGCTAGGGAGCGGGCGGGCTGATCGTGGCGCGCCCGGTCCAGCGGCGACGCCCGGTCGCCGCGTGTCCCGGAGGGCTCCATGAGCACCCTCGCCTCTGTCACCGCCGCGGCGGCCGGCCCGTCACTGGCGTCGCAGATCCCGCCGGCCATCTTCCCCGCCCCGCCGTCGCCGTCCGCCGCCGAGACCAGCCCGACCGTACAGACCGTGGCCGCCCCGCCGCCGGTGGCGCGCACGCCCTCGGCCAACGCCGATCCCCAGGCGTCCGGTAGCCCCCCCGGCTATGGAGCGCCCGGCTATGGAGCGGACGGGTCCACCACCGAGTCCGGCGGTCGCAGCCTGATCGACATCAAGGTCTAGAGCCGTTCCCCCTGGACGCCGCGCCCGGCGCGGCGCCGGAGCGTCCCGCGCCTACTGGCCGTCGGGGCGATGACCCTTGCGCGCTGTCCGGCCATGGGCGGCGGGGGTGGCGGTGGGGGCCATGACGCTGGTCGCCGCCTCGATGGAGGCCGTGGTGACGCCGGCGGCCTTGGCGATGCACTGGCCGGTGTCGGCGAGCGCGTGCAGGCCGAGGCAGAACATGTCCTCGTAATAGGGCTTGGCCACCGCCAGGCACTGGTAGAGGTTCAGCTTGGACATGTTCAGGCAGAACCCCGCGGTGGTGTCGTTCAGCAGGCTTTCGAGGGCGGTCTCGTTCTCCTCCCCGCCCTCCCCGAGGGAGGCCAGGGCGGCGATGGCCAGGCTGCGGGCGACAAACGGCGTGAACGGCGGGTTGGCCGGTTCGGTCCCCGCGGCGCCGGGCAGTTCCGCGGCGATGAAATCGTCCGACCCCCCCACCGCGGCCGTCAGGTCGCGGACATCGTCCGGAACCGGCGTCATCGCCGCCGTGGACACCGTCTTGGCCCGGGCCAGCCGCCCGTCGCGATCGGCGACGAAGGTCTTGGACCAGGGCTGGGCGCGCTGCACCTCATAGGCCTGGGCGCGGATCTGGCCGCCCAGCACCGCCATCTTCTGGCCGTGCTGGCTCATGGCCGACATGATCATGTTGGCCGCCGTGGCCGCGCCGGGCATGCCGGTGATGTAGTTGGGGTCGGCGATGATGCGGTCGGCGAAGTCCCGGCGGATGGCGGCGTTGGCGGCGTAGACCCGCACGCCGGCCACAAAGGCCGGGTCCTGCAGGGCGATCACCGCCCCATAGGCCACGGCGCCGCGGATCAGTTGCTGGGGCTCGTAGGCCTCGACCTCGGCCAGGCTGGATTCAATGGCCTGCCCGCTGTCGAAATGGGTGGAGACCTTGGCCGCGCGGCGCATGTAGGAGCGGTACTCGCTGGCCATCTCCAGAACCCGGGGGGACAGGCCCACCCGCGGCAGGGTCGGATTGTCGACCACCGGCGGCGGGAGATTGTCAGCGCGGGCGGCCACGGCGGGCTCCGCCGCCACGAGGGCGAGGACGGAAAGGGCGCTTGCGAGTCCCAGGACGGAAACAGCCAGACGGTCGACCGAGCGTTTCCACATCATCCTGAAATCCCACCTACTCTGGACACGACTTCCATGCAGGAAGCGCCGGGTGACGACCACATTGGCACGACGGCGCTTCTTCAGACTTAATCCAACTGGTTAATATCACGGCAGTCTAGTCCCCAACCACGGCATTCGCGTGTCAATCGAACAACTTTGACACGGACTCCTCGTTGGCGATGCGGCGGATCGCCTCGCCGATCAGGGGGGCCACCGACACCTGGCGGATCTTGCCGCACTGGCGCACGGTTTCCGACGCCTCGATGGAGTCGGTGATGACCAGTTCGTCCAGCACCGACCGGGCCACCCGCTCCGCCGCCGCGCCCGAGAGGACCCCGTGGCTGACATAGGCCGAGACCGCCAGGGCGCCCTTGGCCTTCAGCGCCTCGGCGGCGTTGCAGAGCGTGCCGGCGCTGTCGACGATGTCGTCGAACAGGATGCAGCGGCGGCCGTCCACGTCGCCGATGATGTTCATCACCTCGCTCTGCCCCGGCGCCGGGCGGCGCTTGTCGACAATGGCGAGGTCCGCGTCCAGCCGGTCGCCCAGCTGGCGGGCGCGGACCACCCCGCCCACGTCGGGGGAGACGATCATCAGGGATCCGGGCAGGCTGCCGTGGCTCATCCGGATGTCGTTGGCCATCACCGGAATGGCCACCAGATTGTCCGTGGGAATGTCGAAGAAGCCCTGGATCTGGCCGGCGTGCAGATCCATGGTCAGCACCCGGTGGGCGCCCGCGCGGACGATCAGATTGGCCACCAGCTTGGCCGAGATCGGCGTCCGGCCGCCGGTCTTGCGGTCCTGCCGGGCATAGCCGAAATAGGGCATCACCGCCGTGATCCGCCGGGCCGAGGCCCGGGACAGGGCGTCGATGCAGATCAGCAGCTCCATCAGGTTGTCATTGGCCGGATAGGCGGTGGACTGGATGACGAACACGTCCTCGCCGCGGACATTCTCGTCGATGGTGACGAACACCTCCATGTCGGCGAAGCGCCGCACCTGCGCCCGGGTCAGGGGCGTGTCGAGATAGTCGCCCACCGCCGCAGCCAGCGAGGTGTTGGAATTGCCCGCAAGGAGTTTCATGACCGGTCCATCTGGTTTGCGCGCGCGCCGTCGGGCGGAGGAGGATGTCGGGGCCTTCTAGGGCCTGCAGGCGATTTCAGACAAGCATAATCGCGGATAACAGGCGGCCATAGTCCGGCTCGCCCCGATGGAAGGCCCGGCGGTTGGAGAAGAAGCGCGCATCGGCGCAGGTGTCGATGCCGATCCAGGCGGCCTGCGTCACGCCGCACGCCGCCAGCCGGGCCAGCACGAAGGCCGGCAGGTCGAACATCCGCTTGTCCGCCGTGGCGCCGGGGGCGAACTGCGCCTCCGACCCCGGGGCCTCGTCGACGAACCGCTGCAGGAAGTCGAGACCCACCTCATAGGAGGCCGGGCCGATGCAGGGGCCCACCACGGCGGTGATCCGGGCCCGGTCCGCGCCCTCGCGCTCCATGGCCGCCACCGTGGCCTCGGCCACGCCGGTCAGGGCGCCCTTCCAGCCCGCATGGGCGGCGCCGACCACCCCTGCTGTCCCGTCGGCCAGCAGGATCGGCGCGCAGTCCGCAGACAGGGCGCCGCAGATCAGTCCGGAGGCCCTCGAGACCACCGCGTCCCCCTCCGGCCGCGCCTCCCCAAAGGGCGCCGTCGCCACATGGGCGATCGCGGAGTGGATCTGGTGGCAGGTGAGCAGGTCCGCCTCGGTCCGTCCGAACACCGCCGCGGCGCGGCGCCGGTTCTCCGCCACCGCCGCCGGATCATCCCGCGAGCCCCGCCCCACGTTCAGCCCCGCATAGATCCCCTGCGACGCGCCCCCCTCGCGGGAGAAGAAGGCGTGGCGCACGCCAGGAACGGCGTCCAGCAGCGGGTGGGTGAAGGTCGGCGGCGCGGTCATGGGGTCTCCTCGGCGTCATCGGCGGGCGGCGGATCGGCGAAACCCGGCGGGTCCCCGGCCAGGGCGTGGACGGCCAGGACCTGGAACAGCGCGCCCATCTCCGCCGGATCGACCAGCCGGCGCAGCTGCCGCCCGATCCGGTCCGCCAGATCGGCGCGCCCCGACCGCCGGGCCGACGCCGCCAGGGCCTCCGCCCGGGTCTCGATCCCCAGCCGGCGGAGGAACAGGCCCTGCGCCGTGATCGGCGCGGTCCGCGCCCCGCCCCGCCGGGCGGCCGCCGCCACCGCCGGGAAATCCACGTGCACGGTCAGATCCGCCGCCCCCGGCGCCGCCAGTGGATCGACCTTGCGATGCCCGGCCAAGGCCTGGAAGGTGTCGCCATAGGCGAACCGGTCGCGGCCATAGTCGATCAACAGGGCCGCGCCCCCGTCCCGGGCGATCCGCGCGCCCAGGGCCTCGGCGAGGGCCTCCTGCGCCGGGGAGATCTCCAGCACCGCCCCCTCCGGCGCGTCCTCGGGGGCCTCTAGGCCCGACGGCGGCGGGGACAGGCCGAGGACGAACCGGTCCTCGCCGTCGAGGCCCACCCGATGCTCCAGCCAGGTCCCGTCCCGGCGGACGAACTGGCGGGCGCCGAAGCAGTCCAGGAATTCGTTGCCGATCACGATCAGCGGCGCGCCGTCCGGGACCTGGTCCAGGGAGTCGGCGAAGGACAGGTCGCGGCCGGCCAGTCGGGCGGCCTGGGCCTGGCGCAGGGGCGCGCTGGTCTCCACCAGCCACAGGTCCGCCGCCGCCAGGAAGGCCGGCTCGGCCCGCGCCGCCCGCAGCAGGTCGACCGTCAGCGCGCCGGAGCCGGGCCCCAGCTCCGCCAGCCGCACCGGCGCCGGACGGCCCATGGCGTCCCAGACGGACACCGCCCAGACGCCGATCAACTCGCCGAACATCTGCGAGACTTCCGGCGCGGTGAGGAAGTCGCCGCCGGCCCCCAGGGCCGGACGGGTGGCGTAATAGCCCTCCGCCGGATCATGCAGGCACAGGGTCATGTACTGGGCCAGGGTCAGGGGGCCCGCCTCCCGGATCAGCTGCGCCAGCCGCGCCGCAAGCGGGGCCATGGGGCGCTCAGCCCCCGGCGGCGCGGGTCCTGCGGGCCCCGTCGCCGCGGCGCACCCGCTCCACCCAGTCGCTGGGCAGGACGGAGTGCGGATAGGCCGACAGGCTGCCCTGCATCTCGCCCGGCGCGATAGACGCGCCCGGGTCCGGGTCCCCCGCTGGCTCCGACAGCAGGGCGAACAGGATCAGGCCAAGGCCGATCAGCACCATGGGCAGGCTGAGGATCATCCCCATGCTGAGGCCGAAGGGAAACTCCGGCATGCCCACATCCGGCTCGCGCACGTGCTCGAGGGCGAAGCGGAACACCCCGTAGCAGGCCAGGAACAGGCCGGCCACCGCGCCGGGACGGTTCAGCCAGCGCAGCCGGTGCGTCGCCAGCCGCAGGATCAGGAACAGGACCAGCCCCTCCAGCGCCGCCTCGTAGAGCTGGCTGGGATGCCGCGGAGCGGGCCCGGCGTTGGGGAACACGATCCCCCAGGGCGCATCCGTCGGCCGCCCCCAGAGCTCCCCGTTCACGAAATTGGCGATGCGGCCGAAGAACAGGCCGATGGGCACGCAGGGCGCCGCCAGGTCCGCCAGGCGCAGGAGCGGAACGCCCCGCCGGAGGGAGAACACGATCAGGGCGATGGACACGCCGATCAGTCCTCCGTGGAAGGACATGCCCCCCTCCCAGGTGCGGAACACCTGCAGCGGGTTCCGCCACAGGGTCGCGGTGGAGTAGAAGAGCATGTAGCCGATCCGCCCGCCGGCGATCACCCCCAGGGTCACCCACAGGATCAGGTCATCCACCATCTGGTCGTTGGCCGGCGGCGGCGACCCGCCCCACAGCCGCGCATTGCGCACCAGGCCGACGGCGTAGCGCCAACCGATCAGGATCCCCGCCACATAGGCCAGGGCGTACCAGCGGATCGCCAGGGTGAACCAGGGCGTCGGGATCGACAGGGCGACCGGATTGAAGTCTGGAAAGGGCACGCGTCCGGCTCCGTGCGGGCTCTGCTCGTCGAGGCGCAGGATTAGCAGCCTGCGCCGCGTCCGTCGCCCCCCGAATTGACCGCCTGCTGCGGGTTTTGGTCCTCAGCGATCCAGTTCGTAGGTGGCGCTGATGGAGATCCGCACCTTCAGCTCCCCCGGCTCCACGTCGGTGGGGGCGGGCGCGGCGGCCTTGGCCATGGCGTAGACCCGCATCGCCATCGGCGGCGGCGGGGCGTATCCGCCGCCCTCGGACAGGCTGGACAGGCGCAGGATGCGCAGACCCGTGGCCGCGGCGTAGAGCTCCGCCTTGTCCTGCAGCGCCTTGACGGCGAGGCGGCGGGCCTCGTCCTCGGCCTTGCGCCGGTCGGAAATGTCGAAGCTGATCCCGTTGACCTGGTTGGCGCCGGACGCCGTGACCGTATCGATCACCGCGCCGGCCCGGGCGATGTCCCGCACCGTGGCGCTGACGCTGTTGCTGGCCTGGTAGCCGGTCAGGCGGGGCGGCTTGCCGTTTTCGTAGGCATATTGCGCCCCGAGGCTGAAGCCGGAGGTCTGGATGTCCTTGGGCGCCACGCCGCTGGCCTTGAGCGCGGCCACGGCAGTGTTCATCCGCTCCCGGTTCAGCCGCACCGCCTCCGCCGCCGTGGGCGCCTGGGCGGCGACCCCCATCTGCAGCACGGCGATGTCCGGCGCGACGCTGACCTCGCCCTCGGCGGACAGGGCGAACACGGCGGGGGGCGGAGCGTGGGCGGGCGCCGCCCCCTCCCCCGCCCAGGCCGCGCCGCCGGCCAGCGCCAGGGCGAGGGCGCCCACCACCGCCGGCGCAGAGCCGAGCGGCGCCATCGGAGACGCCAGGGACCGCAGGAAGGACTTCATCGGACATTTCCTCGACAGGGCGCCGTCGCGCGCGGCGCTGAACGGCTCCGAGACTGGAATCCAATCATGACCGATTTGCGCCGTCGCCGTCGAGCCCGCTATCGGCGGTCTCCCGGTCCGGCCCGGCGCGCATGCGGCTTTTCCCCCGCCCCGTGCCATGCTAACGCGACGCACGCCTGTCGGCGGGCCCGTAGCTCAATGGTTAGAGCCGACCGCTCATAACGGTCTGGTTGGGGGTTCGAGTCCCTCCGGGCCTACCAACCTCACCGCGGGATCAGCGACCCATGACGTCCCAGACCTGGGCATCCGACATCTGGCCCGCGGACGATCTCGAGGTCCTGGACGCCTGCCCGGTCTGCGGCCACGGGGACAGCCGGGTGGCCTTCGAGGGCGTGACCGACAAGACCTTCCGCGTGGCGCCGGGGACCTGGACCCTGCGCGCCTGCGACGGCTGCGACACGCTGTTCCTGAATCCCAGACCGTCCGAAGCCTCCATCGGGCGGGCCTATGAGGGCTATTACACCCATTCCGACATCAACTGGTCCGCGCGTCCCTCCCAGGGGCGCAACGCCCGCAGCCTGATCCGCAACACCTGGCTGAACCAGGCCTATGGCTACCGGTTCCCCTTCGCCCTGCCCGGCGCGGTCGCCCATCTGGTCGCCGACCGGGCGACGCGGATCAAGGCCGACTTCCATGTCCGCCACCTGCCGGCGCCGGCGCATCCGGGACAGCGTCTGCTGGACATGGGCTGCGGCAACGGGGACTTCGTCGCCATCGCCCAGGACCTGGGGTTCGAGGCCACGGGGCTGGAGCTCGACCCCGTGGCGTCGGAGATCGGCCGCGCCGCCGGCCTCGACATCCTGACCGGGCTCCAGCCCGGCGACGCCGCGGTCCGCGGGCCCTTCGACCATGTGATGTTCAGCCATGTGCTGGAGCATCTGCACGGGCCGGCCCAGGCCCTGCGGGAGACCTTCGACCTGCTGCGCCCCGGGGGCCGGGTATGGATCTCCCAGCCCAATCCCGCCGCCCTCGGCCTCGCCCGTTTCGGCGCCGACTGGCGCGGACTGGAGACGCCGCGACACCTCACCCTGATGACCGCCCAGACCCTGCAGGGCCTGCTGCAAGCGACCGGGTTCGAGCAGGTGCGCCAGCCGCCGCCGAACGCGGTGGCCAACTTCTTCTACCGGCACAGCCAGGCCATGGCCCTGGGCCTCGACCCCTATGCGCCCGGCGATCCGCCGGATTGGCGCGCTTTGTCGCAGGAGGCCGACGCCGCCGATCGCCGCGCCCAGGCCCGGCCGGAGCTGGGGGAGATCGTCACCCTGGTGGGCTT
>CAINOV010000305.1 GCA_903851655.1 uncultured Caulobacterales bacterium | reverse complement strand
GAGCTGGCGATCGGACTCTATTTCGCCCGGGACCGCACCGGAACGACCTGGCAGGGCGAGGTCGCCGGCCTGTTGGTCTCGACGGACATGGACAGCGGACTCCACGCCCTGGACGGCGCCGGCGTCCCGGGCGAGCCGGCGGCCCTGGCGGCTGAACGGCCCGTCCGGCAACCCGCACAATAGACCGACCCATCAGACCTGCCGAACAGACCGGCCGAGCCGACCGGCCCGCTCGGACGGCGCGGCCTCGTCAGTTGGACGGCCGTCAGAGGGCGGGCGCGACCACCGGCGCGCCCAGTCGCCGGGTCTCGCCATTGATCGCGTTCACGGTCCGGCGGTCGCCCGGGGCCGCCGCATCCCCGGTCAGCCACCCGGTCGGGCAGGCGCCGAGGCGACGGTAGCGCAGAGTCTGGGCGAAGTCCGCCTGCACCGGCGCAACCGCGCGGATCAGGAAGGTGACGCTGAAGTCCCGCGTCAGGTCGCCGGCGCTCTGGGCCTGGACGTCCAGCAGACGGCCCTGCGATGTGCATCGCGCGGCGAACCGGCCGCCGGTCTCCACGGCGGGTCCCAGCAGCTGGCAGGGCTGGCCGCCCAGGCTCGGCATGGGCTGCAAAAAGCTCTGGCGGATCACGGCGTCGGCGCAGATCATCATGGTCTTGAGGGGTTTGCCGCGTCCGTCCTGGGTCTCGATCGACCACAGGTCCGGACGCTCGGCCTGGGGACCGGCGGCGGCCCGCGCGGCGGGCGTCGTCACGCCCGCTGTCGCCAGGAGGGCGGCCGCGCCAAGGCTGGCGGCGAGGACATGTCTGTGCATGGACTGATCTCCATCCGCCGCCCGGAACGGCGCAACGCTGCGGAACGCGCGCCCGAGCATCCAACGGCGCACCTCGATCTAGACGAGGTCCGGGTGGGAGATCAGACCCGGAAACTACGCAGACCGGAGCCGCCGGCCTGGCGCGCCGCCGCTTCGGCGATCAGGCGCCGCATGATGGGTTCGAAATCCTCCAGCCGCCGTCCGCAGGGGCGCAGCGATTTCCCGGCGTCGTCGAGGCGGCGCAGGGCCACGGCCTCGCGAAAGCCGGGCCTTCGCGCAAAGGCTGCGGCGGCCACGGCGTCGAACGGCCCGCCCTGGAGGCGCAGGGACTCCTTCGACGCCTCGCTGAGGGCCTCGAAATAGCCGGGCTCCACGGCGCACAGATAGCGCTTGGCCGCCACGTGCAGGGCGATGGGGCGACGAACTGCTTCGCCGAACAGCCCCTTCAGCAATTGCGCGCCGGTGACCTCGTGGCGGTCGTCGGTTCCGTCGCCGACGGCGCCGTCCGCGTCCGCCGCCAGATGGCCGATGTCATGCAAAAGGGCCGCGATCACCAGGCTGTCCGGCTCCCCCGCCGCCTCCGCCAGGCTGGCGCACTGCAGCGCATGCTCGATCTGCGACACGCCCTCGCCATAGTGGTTGCGTCCCTGGTCGGCGTAGAGGCGGGCGATGCCCTCAAGGGTGAGCGGCGGCGTCATCTGTGGCTCCCTGCGACAGGCGCGGCGAGAAGTAGCGGGCGGCGGCGGCGATGAGCACCAGTCCGACCCCGCAGACGGCGTAGGAAAGCCAGATCAGGAAGTCCACCCAGGACAGCTTCAGATCAACGAAGTTGCGGAACACCAGCAGCGCCACCGAGCCCATATAGCCGCAGGAATCCGCCAGATACATCAGGAAGCCGGCGGTGCCGGACCGCCCGCTGGCGGCGATGAACCGGTCGAACAGGATGGCGTTGAACGGCGTGTAGCTGAGGTAAAGCCCGGCGCCGAGGCTGATCATCCACGTCACCGGTCCGATCCCGTGGGCCTGGAAGGCCAGGGACGCGCCGCCGGCCACCCCGAACCCCAGGGCGATCAGCGCAAGATTGGCCTGGAACGCCCGCCGGTTGTCCCGCACGAACATGACCAGCGACAGCATGACCAGCACGATGGCCGCCACCGGGACCTCGGACACGGTGAAGATCTCCGCATCCCCGTTGAAGCCCAGCCCGCTCCAGATCTCCCCCGCGAAATTGTCGCGGAAGTCCCGCAGCAGGGTCAGCCCGACGAAGGTGACGATCAGGACCGCCAGGCCCGGCGCATAGGCGCGGACCATCGCCCGGCGCGCGGCGCCGTCCATGGGCCGCCGGACCACGCGCAGCGCCTCGTCCGCAGGGGTCGGCGGCGGCATGGCCACCAGCCCCAGCACGCAGATCACCAGCAGCGGCGCGAACAGCAGGCCGGTCACCGCCGGCATCCAGTATTCATTGGCCCAGCCCTGCAGCATCACCGCCTTGCCCGCGGACTTCACCACGCCGGAGGACACGATGAAGCTGGTGCACAGGATCGCGCCCAGCACCTCGGACTGGCGCCGCCCCTCGAGAAAGCCGAACACCAGGCCCCAGATCATGCCAAGCGTCAGGCCGTTGACGAACATGCAGGCAATGTTCCAGGGCGGCGGGACCAGGGCGAAGGCGACCAGGGCCAGTTCGCCGGCGCCGATCAGGGCGAGGATCAGAACGGCCCGGCGGTGGGGCGGCGTTTCCGACACCACCTTCACGCCGGCGACCTTGGACAGGGCGTAGCCGAACACCTGGGCGATCACCAGGGCGATCTTGTACTGGACCACCCAGGGCCCGGCCTGGACATAGCTCGCCACGGTGAAGGGCTTGCGGAAGGCGTACATGGCGAAATAGGCGCCAAACGCCATGGCCCCGCCATAGAGGGCGAACACCGGCTCCGGCGCCCGGGCCAGCCAGGCCCGCATCCCGTCCAGCACGGACCGGCGGGGCGACAGGGACGAGGCCGTCATGGCCGGTCGCAACGCAGGATGAAGGGGCGGACAAGAGCGCGCACCGGCCCCTCCTCGACGTGTTGTGCCGACCGACGCACATCGCCAGCGACCCTGCGCCGACCATAGGGGCGGATTGCGACGTTTCCGTCACGACCGGGGACGGCGGCGCCTCCTCAGGGATAGTACCTCTCGAGGGCGTCCCCCAGCGCCGCCTCCAGGGGGCCGAGCCAGGGCGCGAAGTTGCGCCACTGGTCCAGCCCGTCCCGGAAGATCGGCTGGCGCACCTGTTCGGAGCTGGGGGTGCGGACGCTGCGCTGGGTCTTGTGGAACGCGACACAGGCCGGCTCAAACGGCAGGCCGCAATAGTCCAGCAGGCGCCGGACGCTGCCCTCCAGGTCGTCCACCACGTCCTCGTGCTGCACCCGCAGGATCCGCCCGGGCAGGACCGCGTCCCAGTGGGCCATCAGGTCGAGATAGGTGCGGTAGTAGCGGGCGATGTTCTCGACGCCGTAGCTGTACTCCTGCCCCTGGGCGAACAGCTGCTTGAGATTGCTGAAGCAGCAGGACATGGGGTCGCGCCGGGCGTCGATGATCCGGGCGTTGGGCAGCATCAGGTGGATCAGGCCGATGTGGCGGAAGTTGTTCGGCATCTTGTCCACGAAGAACGGCCGGTCCCGACGATAGACGCGGGTGTCCTCGAGATAGCGGGCGCCGAAGGCCCGCACCTCGTCCTCGGTGAGCTGGGCCAGGGACGCCGGGTAGCGGACCGGCGCGCCCTGCGCATCGGGGCGCTGGAGGCCGAGCACGATCCGCTGCACGTCCGCCAGCTCATGGGTGCCGTCCACCTGCGAGTGCGAGGCCAGGATCTGCTCCAGCAGGGTCGACCCCGCCCGGGTGAGGCCGACGATGAAGATCGGGTCGGGACGCGGGTCGCCCCAGCCCTGGCGGGCGGCGAAGAAGGGCGCCGTGCAGGTGGCGATCTGTCCGGCGGTGTTGGCCTCGATGCTCTCCGGCGCATAGTCGCTGTCGCGCAGCTTCAGCTGGTTGCCGCGGTCGTAATAGGCCCAGGACTCCGCGAATTCCCCCCGGTCCTCCAGCCCCTTGCCCAGGGCGAAGCACAGGTGCCAGCGGTCTTCGGCCGCGGTCTCGGGGGCGGCTTCGGCCAGGCGCATCTGCGCCAGTTCCGGATCGGTGAACCGGTAGCGCTTGAGGTTGGCGAGGCTCCAGTAGGCGTCGCCGAAATCCGGCCGGATGCGGGCCGCCTCGCGATAGGCCTCCACCGCCTCCGGCACCCGGCCGACGGTCTTCAGGGCGTGGCCGAGCCACAGGCGAAGGTCGCTGGTCTCCGGCAGCTCCGCCCGCAGCCCCTCATAGAGGTCGATGGCCAGGTCGTGCCGTCCGACCCCCACCTCCAGGGTGGCCTGCAGGATCCGGTAGTCCACATGGGCGGGGTCGAGGGCCAGCAGGCGCTCCACCTCGGGTCGGGCCAGCTCGAACTTCTGCCGCTTGATCAGGGTCTGGGCGTATTCGTAGCGGGCCAGGCGATAGTCCGGCTCCAGCGCCAGCACCCCGGCCAGCAGCGTCTCCGCATCGTCCAGGACATCGTGCGCCAGGCCGATCCGGGCCAGCAGGCGCATGGCCTCCGGATGGTCGCCCTGCTCCAGCAGAAATCGCCGGATGATCGCCTCCGCCGGATCCAGGTCCCCGTCATGAAACAGGGAGGTGGCCGCGACCACCTCCCGCGGCAGGCGGGCCAGTATGGCCACGTGCCGGGCGGCCAGGGCGGCGTTGGCCCCGTCGCCGGTCATGCGGTAGAGGCCCTCCAGCATGCTCCAGCTGGCGGGCAGGGCCGGGTTCAGATTGACCGCCACCAACAGGGACTGGATCGCCCGGGGGGCGTCGCGCCGGGCGACGAAGCACAGGCCCCGCTCCTCGTGCAGCTTGCTGAACCGGGGATGGCCGCCCTCCAGCCGGTCCAGGGTGGCGAGCGCCGCGTCGATCTGGCCCGTGTGCCGCTGGCTGAGGGCGGCGATCAGCAGCAGGTCCCGGTGATCGGGTTGCGCAGCCAGCGGCGCCCGGACGGCGGCCAGCACCTCGCCGTGGCGGCCGGCCCGCTGCCACTGGCGCAGGCTGTCCAGGTCGGTCGAGGAGGCGGGGTCGGCGGCGTTGGCGGACATGGGGGATCGCATGGAAGTCTGGGGCGCCCAAAGAATTGGGCGGGCATCGCTGCCCGCCCATAGCACGCATTTCCAGTCAGATGACCAGACCTAGAAGCTTTCGGAGATCTTCACCCCGATCACCCGCGGCCGCAGCGGCACCTCGGCCTTGATGAACTGCGCCGTGGTTGTGAAGGTCGACGCATGGGAGTTCAGCAGGTTCGAACCGACGATCTGGAACGTCCAGTTGTCCTTCGTCACACCGAGGGAACCGCCCAGCGTCGCATAGGGCGCAATGCGGTACCGCAGGATGGTGGTGTTCGGCACCGGGATCTGGGACGGGGTGTTGCCCGACGTGTAGCTGGCCGGCTCGTTGTACTGATGGCTGGTATAGGCCCCGTCGAGGCTGGCGAACGCCTTGTAGTCGTTGACGGTCCAGTCGTAGCGGGCCCGCAGGTTGGCCTGCAACTGCGGCGAGAAGGCCGCCACGCCGCCCTTGTTGCCGAAGGGGTTGAAGAACGGGGCGTTCTTCACGATCGTGATCTGCTGGCCGAAGGTCGCCGAGGTCGGGACGTTGGAGGCGAGGATCGGCGAGTTGGACTGCCGGTTCTCGTTATAGGTCGCCGAACCCTGCAGGCTCAGGCCCTGGGTCACCCGGGCGTTGAACTGGACTTCCGCGCCGCGGATCACATAGCTCGGACCGTTCAGCAGGAAGGTCGTGTTGCCGAGGCAGCACGGGTCATAGAGGCCGAACTGGGTGTCGTTCCACTTCATGTAGTAGGCCGTCACGTTCAGCTGCAGGCGGTGCTCGAACAGCTCCGACTTCATGCCCACTTCGTTGTTGCGCAGGGTGTCCGGCGCGTAGGACAGCGGCGTGATCAGCTGGTCGGTGGTCTTGGAGGTCGTCAGGGGCGCCACCAGCCGCGAGGTGCGGCTGAACCCGCCCGGACGGAAGCCTTCCGAGAAGGTGTAGTAGAACATGGTGTCGTCGTACGGCTTGTACTGGACCCCGAAGCGGCTCTTGAAGCCCGAGAACTTGGTGCTCACGTGACCGCTCGGGTTCGGCTTGCCCGGCCCCGTGCCGATCGGCGTGGCGCCGGTGCAGACCAGGACGTCGGCGCAGCCCGAGCCGGTGGCGTAGACCGAACCGTCTTCCGACTCGTCATATTCGTAGTGCCGCGTTCCGGCCGAAACCGTCAGCGTCTTGGGGATCAGGTCGTAGTCGACCTGGCCGAAGAAGGCCGTCTGGTCATAGCCGCGCCGGACGTCCTCGCCAAAGCCGGTGGTCGCCCCGCGGACGCCGGGCTGGTTGGCCACGGTGCCCGGAGCGGTCTCCAGGCTGCCGACGCAGGTCGCGCCGCCGGCCGCCGCGATGGCCAGGTTGTTGCCCGCGTTGCAGTTCGGGATGGTGACGTAGTTGAAGTTCATCACGTCGTAGATGCGGAACTGCTCGAAGAACACGCCGCCCACGGCCCGCAGCCGCCAGCTGTCCGGGGTGCTGACGCGGAACTCGTTGCTGAGGTGCGTGTTCTGCACCTTGTCGTTCCAGCTGGTGACCGGCGAGTAGCAGGTGGTCGGCAGGGTCGCCTTGCCGATCCCGGCGGCGCCGTCGGCGCAGGAATAATACTGGCCCGAGCCGGTCCGCGAATAGTTGGTGTAGTCCGACTGCTGCCGCAGGTGACGGTCCATGTAGGAGCCGGTGTAGACGACCTTCAGGTCGCCGACCTTGCCGTTGACGGTCCAGGCGGTGTTCTCGAAATTGTCCCGGTCGTACATGGGCGAGAAGATGGTGTTCTGCAGGGGCTTCAGGGTCTGCTGGTCCGAACCCAGGCCATACTGGAAGGCCGAGCCTTCTGCGTCGAGGTTCTGGACCGACTGCACCAGCAGCAGGTCCCAGTCCGGAGCGATGTCCCAGGCCAGCGAGACGCGGAAGCCGTCGTGCGTCAGCGGGTTCTGCGCGCTGGAGGCCAGGGCGTAGTTGTTGCCGATGACGCAGTTCGCCTTGCCGCCGACGGTGGCGGTGGGGCAGTTGACGGCCGGATTGCCCGCGGCGTCATATTGGTTGTGGGTGAAGGTGCTGGGCACATTGTCGATGTAGCCGCCCTGCTTGTCGCTGTAGAGCACGGCGCGCACGGCCAGCTTTTCCCCGATCGGCACGTTCAGCATGGCGCTGAAGCCGCTGTTGGGGTCACCGCCCTCGGTGTAGCCGTAGGAGGCTTCGAACCGGCCCTCGGTGACGCCCAGCTTCGGCTTGTTGGTGATGTAGCGCAGCGCGCCCGCCTCGGCGCCGCCGCCGAACAGGGTGCCCTGCGGGCCTTCCAGCACCTCGACCCGCTGCATGTCGGCGACGAAGATGTCCACGTTGCGGCTGGGGAACTGCATGGACTGGTCGTCGAGATAGACCGCGACGTTGGGGAAGTTGCCGACCGTGGCGCTGGACTGGTTGCCGGCGGACCCCGTGCTCATGCCACGCATGAAGATGTTGCCCTGACCCGGGCCGTTCGACGCGATCGTCACGTTGGGCGTGAAGCGCAGCAGCTCGCTGAGGTCGGTGACGTTGAGCTTGGTCAGCGTGTCGTTGGAAAAGGCCTGGATGGTCGAGGCGACCTTCTGGGCCGATTCGTCGCGGCGGTTGGCCGAGACGATGACTTCCTCGACCGTCGCCGTGGAACCGGCCGAGTCCGCGGCCGCCGGCCGGTCCGCCGCCATCGCCGCGGGACCCCAGGCCGAAAGGAGCGCGATGGACGCGCAAGAGATCAGATAGCCGGATTTCACGATAGTCTCCCCAAAATGGACAAGCCCGCCCTCGCCGCCCCCGGACGCAAACAGGGCTCGGAGCGCCCCGAACGAAGGCGCGCCGACCCGGTGCGAGGGGCGAGGCGGGGCTGCCTTGGCCGCGCCGTCTGCACCATGACGGCCTTTGGCGACAGGCCCGTGATGGCCGCATCTCAGTTTTCTGACAGACTTGCGACGGATTTAAATCGGCCGTTGAAGGGGGTCGGGCTCAGCGCGCCCGGCGGATCGGCGCGACCAGCAGCGCTCCGGCCAGCATCAGCCCGGCCGCCGTCAGGAACAGGTCCTCAAACCCCGTATGCCGGGCGCCGAGCAGGGCGACGGCGATCAGCGGCGAGATCACCTGCGGAATGGTGTTGGCCAGGTTCAGGCAGCCCAGATCCTTGGCCGTGTCGTCGTGGCTCGGCAGCAGCTCGGTGACCATGGCCATGTCCACGGAATAGTAGATTCCCATGCCGACGCCGAACAGGCCGTACTCCCACAACAGCACGGACCAGGCGCGGGTCAGGGCGAAACCGGCGGTGGCCACGGCCAGGATGGCCGCGCCGGTGATCACGAACGGCTTGCGCCGCCGGCTCCGGTCGGACCACAGACCGCTGACCACCGCGGCGACGACATTGGCGATGACGGAGGTCGAGGTCAGCACCGCCATGCCGTATTCCGGGGTCCGGCCGGGCAGGCTCCGGGAGATGTGGATCTGCTCCACCAGGTAGAACAGCATGTAGCTCTGCACCAGGCTGAGGCCGATCTGCGCCACCAGCCGCCCGCTGAAGGCCAGGGCGAAGTCGCG
>CAINOV010000304.1 GCA_903851655.1 uncultured Caulobacterales bacterium | reverse complement strand
CTGTCATTCCCGCCCTTGAGGCGGGAACCTCCATCCGGATATGGCGCTTTATCCTGACCAAGGTTCCCGGGTCTTCGCCCGGGAATGACAGCTGTTTAAAAAGACACACAAACCAATGTCATTCCCGCCCTTGAGGCGGGAATGACGACGGTTGAAAATACAAAACAGCCGTCATTCCCGGCCTCGAGCCGGGAACCGCCTTCCGGAGGCGGCCCAAACCGGCTAATCCCGGCGCCATGATCTGGTTCTGGCTCATCGCCGCCGCCGCCGCCGCCCTGACCGGGCTGTTGGTCACCGCCCGCGCCGCCGCCGCCGTCCGCGCCGCCCAGGCGCCGGAGGAGGCGCCGACCGTGGCCGTGCACCGCCGCCAGCTGGCCGAGCTGGACGAGCTGGCCGCCCGCGGCCTGATCGCAGGCGAGGAGCTGGCCGCCGCCCGGGCCGAGGCGGCCCGCCGGCTGCTGACCGCCGCCGAGACCACCCAGGCGCCGGAACGCCCCGGCTCCCCCCGGGTCCGCCTTGTGCTGGCCGCCACCTGCGCCGGGATCGGACTGGCGGCGCTGGGCATCTACCTGCTGCTGGGCCGCGCCGACCTGCCGGACCAGCCCTATCAGGCCCGTCTCGCCCTGTGGAACGCCCAGAAGGACCAGTCTCCCAACCGGCTGACGCCGCAGGAGCTGGCGGCCCTGCTGAAGGTCCAGGCGGCCAAGTCCCCGGACGATCCCCGGGTCTGGTTCATGCTGGGCCAGGCCCACCAGCTGTCCGGCGAGCCGGGGGAGGCGTCCCGCGCCTATGCCCGCGCCGCCCGCCTGTCGCCGAAGACGCCGGACTTCGAGATCAGCTACGGCGAGGCCGTGATGGGCTATTCCGACGGCAAGATCACCCCGGACGCGCTGGCCGCCTTCCGCCGGGCGCTGGCCATCGACCCGGCCAATGACGCCGCCCGCTACTATATCGGCCGGGCGCGGATCGCCGACGGGGACGTGGCCGGCGGCCTGCAGGACTGGCGCGCCCTGGCCGCCAGCCTGCCGCCGCAGGACGGCCACCGGGCCGCCGTGCTGGCCCAGATCGACGAGGTGCAGAAGGCCGGCGGCCTGCCGCCCCCCGCCGCCGAGGCCCAGGCCCAGGCTCAGGCCCAGGCTCAGGCGCCATCCGGTCCGGACGCCGGCGCCGGCGGCCAGCAGGCCTTCATCCACGCCATGGTCGACCGGCTGGCGGCGCGGCTGAAGGCGTCGCCGGACGATCCCGACGGCTGGGTCCGGCTGGTCCGCTCCTATGGCGTGCTGAAGGACGGCAAGGCCCAGGCCGAGGCCCTGGCCCGGGCCCGGACGATCTTCGCCAAACGCCCCGACGTGCTGGCCCGGATCGAGGCGGCGCGCTAGGGTCTGCGGCCGGTTCCCGGGTCAGGGCCGGGAATGACAGCTTGATAAATACATATATCCAATGTCATTCCCGGCCCTGAGCCGGGAACCTCCATCAGGACAAACCCCCATGACCCGACGTCCGTTCCAGCTGGTCGACGTGTTCCCCGACGCTCCGGCGGCGGGGGGGCGGCTGACCGGTAACCCGCTGGCGGTGGTGTTCGACGGGGACGACCTGTCCACGGACGAGATGCTGGCCATCACCCGCTGGCTCAACCTGTCGGAGACCACCTTCCTGGTGAAGCCGACGGAAGCCGGCGCCGATTATCGGGTGCGGATCTTCACCCTGGACCGGGAGCTGCCCTTCGCCGGCCATCCGACGCTGGGGACCTGTCACGCCTGGCTCAGCCGGGGCGGGCCGCCCAGGACGGCGGGGCGGGTGATGCAGCAGTGCGGCGTGGGGCTGGTGGAGGTGCGCACGGGGGACGAGATCCTGTCCTTCGCCGCCCCGCCCCTGATCCGCAGCGGGCCGGTGGACGCGGCCCTGATGGCGACGATCGTCGATGTGCTGCAGGTCCCCCCCGAGGCGGTGCTGGAGGCGGCCTGGGCGGCCAATGGCCCGGGCTGGATCATGGTGCGCATGGCCAGCGCTGCGGAGGTGCTGGCCCTGTCGCCGAAGCGGTCCTGCCCGGTTCCCCTGGATCTGGGGGTGGTGGGGCCCTATCCCGCCGGCGGTCCCCTGGCCTACGAGGTCCGCGCCCTGTTCACCGCCGAGGCGGGGAGCCTGCGCGAGGATCCGGTGACCGGCAGCCTGAACGCGTCGGTGGCCCAGTCCCTGCTGGCCGCCGGCCGGGTGAGCGCGCCCTATGTGGCCTCCCAGGGGACGGCGATCGGCCGCCGCGGCCGGGTGTTCATCGACCAGGACGCCGGCGGCCAGGTCTGGGTGGGCGGCCGGGCGGTGACCCTGTTCGAGGGGACGGCGGCGGTCTAGGGGGGGCTGAGGGAGGGTCCCGGCTCAAGGCCGGGAATGACAGCTAAATTAATTCAATAGTTGACTGTCATTCCCGGGCGAAGACCCGGGAACCTTGATCCGGATTTAGCGCCACATCCTGACAAAGGTTCCCGCCTCAAGGGGGGGAATGACAGCCTTCATATGGTTTTAGGATAGATCGTCAGTCCCGGCCTCGCGCCGGGAGCGTCGGACCGCCACGGCCATCATCCCTAACGACCTGCCTGCAAAACACCGTAAATTTGCGGGAAGCGCTGTAATCCCCCACCTGCACGGTTTATATCACGCCCATGAGCCTGTTGCCCAAGTCCCGAAAAGCCCGCCGCCGGCTGATGGCGGTGGCCGTGGCCGCGCCGATCCTGGCCGCCGGCGCCTTCCTGTCGGTCTACGCCATCGGCGACGGGGCGGTGTTCTTCTACACCCCCGCCCAGGCCAAGGCCAAGCACGTGCCCTCCGGCCGGACCGTGCGCATCGGCGGGCTGGTGGAGCGGGGCTCCGTCGCCAAGGGGCCGGATGGCCTGGTCAGCTTCACCGTCACCGACAAGATCGCCACCGACAAGGTGGAGTTCCGCGGCGACCTGCCCGACCTGTTCCGCGAGGGCCAGGGGGTGGTGACGCAAGGCGCCTATCGCGCCGACGGGGTGTTCGTGGCCAAGGAAGTGCTGGCCAAGCATGATGAGCGCTACATGCCCAAGGAAGTGGCCGACGCCCTGAAGAAGTCCGGCCAGTGGCGGCCCGACGCCACCGTGTCCTCCACCGCGCCCATGGTCGGCGGGAGCATGAACCGGTGATCGCCGAGCTGGGCGCCTTCGCCCTGGTGCTGGCCCTGGTGCTGTCCGTCGCCCAGTCAGGCCTCAGCTTCGCCGCCCGGCGCACCCATGACGCCGCCCTGCGCGGGGCGGGGGAGGGCGCGGCCCTGGCCGCCTTCGGCGCCGTGGCGGTGGCCTTTTTCAGCCTGATGACGGCCTTCGTCACCTCGGACTTCTCCGTGGCCAACGTGGCCAACAACTCGCACACGGACAAGCCGCTGCTGTACAAGGTGGCGGCGGTGTGGGGCAGCCACGAGGGCTCCATGCTGCTGTGGGACCTGGCCCTGACCGGCTTCGGCGCGGCGGTGGTGCTGGCCGGGCGGCGCCTGCCGGTGGGGCTGAAGGCCCTGACCGTGGGGGTGCAGGGCCTGCTGGGCCTGGTGTTCATCGCCTATACGGCCTTCGCCTCCAACCCCTTCGTGCGGCTGGCCCATCCCCCGGTGGAGGGGGCGAGCCTGAACCCGATCCTGCAGGACCCGTTCCTGGCCATCCACCCGCCGTTCCTCTATTCCGGCTATGTGGGCTTTTCCGTCGTGTTCAGCCTGTCGGTGGCGGTGCTGATCGAGGGGCGGGCGGACGCCGCCTTCGCCCGCTGGGTGCGGCCCTGGGCGCTCGCGGCCTGGAGCCTCCTGACCATCGGCATCACGCTGGGCTCCTTCTGGGCCTATTACGAGCTGGGCTGGGGCGGCTGGTGGTTCTGGGACCCGGTGGAGAACGCCAGCTTCATGCCCTGGCTGGTGGGGGCGGCGCTGCTGCATTCGTCCATCGTCACGGAAAAGCGCGGGGCGCTGGCCGGCTGGACCGTGTTCCTGGGGGTGGCGGCGTTCTCCTTCTCCATGCTGGGCGCCTTCCTGGTGCGGTCGGGCATATTGACCAGCGTCCACGCCTTCGCCGTGGATCCGAAGCGCGGGGCGATCCTGCTCGGCATCCTTGCGGTCGCCGCAGGATCGGCCCTGTCCCTGTTCGCCTGGCGCGCGCCGCTGCTGAAGGCCGGCGGCCTGTTCGCCCCCATCAGCCGGGAGGGCGCGCTGGTGATCAACAACCTGTTCCTGGCCACCGCCGCCCTGACGGTGATGGCCGGCACCCTCTATCCGCTGATCTACCAGGCCGCCACCGGCCAGCCCCTGAGCGTCGGCGCGCCCTGGTTCAACCTGACCTTCGCTCCGCTGATGACGGCGGTGCTGATCCTCCTGCCCGCTGGCACGCTGCTTTCCTGGAAACGCGCGGACCTGGCGGGGGCGGTGCAGCGCCTGTGGGCCGCGGGCCTCCTGGCCCTGGGCGCGGGGATCGGCGTGTTCGCCCTGCAGAACGCCAAGGGCGCCTTCGCCGCCATCGGCATCGCGCTGGGCGTCTGGCTGATCGCCGGGGCGGCCACCGAGCTCGCGGTCCGCATCCGCCTGTTCCGCGCGCCGGTGAAGGAGGTGCTGAACCGCCTGACCGGCCTGCCGCGGGGCGCCTTCGGCATGACGCTCGCCCATGTGGGGGTGGGCGTGTTCGTGCTGGGCGCCTGCGTCGAGACCGGCTGGCGGGTGGAGGCGGCCCAGGCCCTGAAGCTGGGGGACACGGTGCAGGTGGGCGCCTACAGCCTCAGCCTGACCGACGTGACCCAGGCCGAGGGCCCCAACTATTCGGCGGAGCGGGCGACGGTGCGGATCAAGGGGCCGCAGGGGGACAGCGTGTTGTATCCGGAGCGGCGCTTCTATCCCGCCAACCGCCAGACGGTCAGCCAGGTGGCCATCGAGACCCACGGCCCCAGCGACCTCTATGTGGTGTTCGGCGAGCGCCGGGAGGGAACAGAGCCCAGCTGGCTGATCCGCGCCTACTGGAACCCCTGGGCGCGGATGATCTTCGGCGGACCGCTGCTGATGGCCCTGGGCGGGCTCGTGTCCTTGTCCGACCGGCGGCTGCGGCTAGCGGCCGGAGCCAAGGCCCGGGCCGCGGCGGGAGCCAGGGCTTGAGGCGGCTGGCGCCCAGCCTGGCCATGATCGGCTGCGCCCTGTGGCTGACCGCGGGGGCTGCGGGGGACCCCGCCGACCGCCTGCCCGATCCGGCCAAGGAGGCCCGCGCCCGGGACCTGTTCCGCGAGGTGCGCTGCCTGGTCTGCCAGAACGAGAGCATCGACGACAGCGAGGCGGAGCTGGCCTCGGACCTGCGCCGGATCGTCCGCCAGCAGGTGGCCGCCGGCCGCACGGACGCGGAGGTGCGGGGCTTCCTGGTGGAGCGCTATGGCAAGTTCGTGCTGCTGAAGCCGCCCTTCGACGCGGGCACGGCGCTGTTGTGGCTCACGCCCTTCGGCGTTGTCGCAGGGGCCGGGGCGCTTTTGTGGCTGCGCCGGGGCCGGGGCGGGGCGGAGGCCACGGCCCCCCTGACGCCGGAGGAGGAGGCGAGGCTTCGCCAGCTTCAGGGGTGACGGGCCCCGCTGCAAAATTAAGCTTTGGTAAGATACACAGGTCCGCCACGGTGCCGCCCAACTTGCGCCGAACCATGGCCGGGCTCATCTGTACGGACTGAGCAGGCTATTCGAAGTGGGTCCGCCCGTCGGACCGTTACAAAGGACGTCTCGATGGTGATGAAGAAGGGTTTCCTCACGGGCGCGCTGGCCGGTGTCAGCGTCGCGGCCATGGCCGTGGTCGGCGCCGGGGTGCAGTGGCCGTCGGCCATGGCCGATGAGCGCCCCCCGGTGAACCAGGCCGCCCCCGGCGCCGCCTTCGCCCCCCCTCCGGGCGGGCCCATGTCCTTCGCCGACATCTTCGAGCGGGTGGCCCCGGCGGTGGTCTCCATCGACGTGACCTCCAAGGCCCACGCCAATGACGCCATGGCCGAACTGGCCAAGCGCTTCGGCGTGCCCGTGCCCAAGACCCCGAAAAAGGCGCCGAAGAAGGCGCCCAAGCCCGGCGCCCAGGATCCCAATGGCGGCGGCGAGGACCCGGGCGAGGACGGCGGCGACGAAGACGGCCCCGCGGCCATGGCCTCGGGCTCCGGCTTCTTCATCTCGGCGGACGGCTACATCGTCACCAACAACCACGTGATCGCCGACGCTGACACAATCACCGTGAAGCTGAACGATAAACGCGAGCTGAAGGCCAAGGTGGTCGGCCGCGACGAGGGCACGGACCTGGCCGTGATCAAGGTCGAGGGCAAGGACTTCCCCTTCGTCACCTTCGAGAACAAGGCCAAGCCCCGGGTGGGCGACTGGGTCATCGCGGTGGGCAACCCGTTCCTGCTGGGCGGCACCGCCACGGCGGGGATCGTGTCCGCCTATGGCCGGGACATCGGCGACAACTTCGTCGACTATCTGCAAATCGACGCCCCCATCAACCGGGGCAATTCCGGCGGCCCGACCTTCGACATCTATGGCCGGGTGATCGGGGTGAACACGGCGATCTTCTCCCCCTCCGGCGGGTCGGTGGGCATCGGCTTCGCCATTCCTGCGGACATCGCCGAGCGCATCACCAAGTCGCTGATGGCCGGCCAGTCGGTGGTCCGCGGCTATCTGGGCGTCGGCGTCTATGACGTGACCAAGGAGGTGGGCGAAAGCCTGGGCGTGACCGCCAATCACGGGGTGCTGGTGGGCGAGGTCACCGCCGGCGGCCCGGCGGACAAGGCCGGCGTGCAGAACGGCGACATCATCGTCTCGGTGAACGGCAAGGCGCTGGCCAACCGCGGCGCCCTGACCCGGGCCGTGGCCATGACCCAGCCCGGCGACGCCCTCAAGCTCGAGGTGCTGCGCAGCGGCAAGACCCTGAACCTGACAGCCAAGGCCGGCACCCGTCCGTCGGAGACAGCCCTCCTCGCCCGGCAGAACGGCGAGGAGGAGGGCGACGCCCCCGACGCGGCGGACACGGGCAAGCCCGGCGCGCTCGGCCTGGCGGTCCAGCCCCTGACCGACGGCCTGCGCCACAAGTACGACCTGAAGCCCACGGTCCACGGCCTGGTGGTCACGGGCCTGGCCGACGACAGCGATGCGGCCCGCAAGGGCCTGCACGCCGGCGACGTGCTGGTCAGCGCCAACCAGAAGCCCCTGGCCACCGCCGGCGACCTGGCCGCGGTGATCGCCGAGGCCAAGAAGGCGGGTCGCACCGCCATCTTCCTGCTGGTCACCCGCGGCGCGGTCACGCAACCGCTGGTGCTGAAGCTCGACAAATAGGCCGAACCGCCTGACCCTCGTCGATCGGCCCGCCAGCCGGTCGGCGGGGCGTCACGCCCCGGCGACGCCGCCCCGGGGGAGGGGGGACGGATCATGCGCATCCTGATCATGGAAGACGACGTCAGCGCCGCCGAGGCGATGATGAAGGGCCTGGCAGACGCCGGGCACCAGACCGTCCACGCCGCCGACGGCCGCGAGGGTCTGGCCCACGCCGCCAAGGGCGGGTTCGACGTGATGGTGGTGGACCGGATGATGCCGCACGTGGACGGCCTCACCGCGGTGGCCACCCTGCGGCGGGAGGGGGACGGCACGCCGGTCCTGTTCCTGTCGGCCCTGGGGGAGATCGACGACCGGGTCACCGGGCTGAAGGCCGGGGGCGACGACTACCTGGTCAAGCCCTACGCCTTCGCCGAGCTGATCGCCCGGGTGGAGGCCCTGTGCCGGCGCAAGGACACGGGCGGCCAGACCACGACCCTCAGGGTGGGCGAGCTGGAAATGGACCTGATCGGCCGCACCGTGCGCCGGGCCGGGACCGAGATCGACCTGCAGCCGCGGGAGTTCCAGCTGCTGGAGTTCCTGATGCGCCACGCCGGCCAGTCGGTGACCCGGACCATGCTGCTGGAAAAGGTGTGGGAGTATCATTTCGACCCCCAGACCAACGTCATCGACGTGCACATCTCCCGCCTGCGGGGCAAGATCGACAAGGGCTTCGACCGGCCCATGCTGCAGACCGTGCGCGGCGCGGGCTACCGGCTGGACGCCTGACCGGCCGGGGCGCGCGCCGCCGGGCGCCCGCCTCTGTCGTCTGCAGCCCGCATGAAGCTCCCCGCCCTCATCCGCACCACCGCCTTCCGGCTGACCCTGCTGTCGCTCGCCCTGTTCGCGGCGGCGGCGGCGGCCTTTTTGTTCTACATCTACATCGCCACCGCCGGCGAGGTGACGCGCCGCGCCGACGAGGAGGTGGGCCGGGAGATCAGCTCCCTGGAGACGGTCTACGCCCGGGCCGGCGCCACCGGCGTGAACCAGGCCCTGATCGAGCGCACCGCCACGGACCGGCCGTTCCTCTATCTGCTGATGGACTCCAGCGCCAAGCCGATCAGCGGCAACATCGCCGCCACGCCTGTGGACCCCCCGGCCAGCGAGGCCCGGGCCTCGTTCCGGGTGCGCTCCACCGACGCCGACGGGGCGGTGGTGCGCCGCCAGGCCTGGGGCCGCCAGATCCGCCTGCCGGGGGGGGAGCTGCTGTTCGTCGGCGCCGATATCGGCGAGGGGCAGGGCTATGTGCTGCGCATCGTCCGGGCCACCTGGGGCGCCGGCGTGCTGGTGCTGGTGCTGGGCCTGGCCGCCGGCCTGCTGGTCAGCCGCAACGTGTCCCGCAGTCTGGCGGGGCTGAAGTCGGTGGTGGCGGCGGTGGAGGCCGGCGACCTGACCGCCCGGGCCCCCGTGCGCGGGGTGGGGGACGAGTATGACGACCTGGCGTCGGGCATGAACGCCATGCTCGACCGGGTGGACCGGCTGATGGGGGGGCTGCGCCACGCCGGGGACGCCATCGCCCACGACCTGCGCTCCCCCCTGACCCGGCTCCGCGCCCGGCTGGAGGCGGCCCTGATCGAGGTGGAGAACGGCCGCGCCGACCCGACCGAGAGCCTGGAGCAGGCGCTGGCCGACACCGACGGCGTCCTGTCCACCTTCAACGCCGTGCTGGCCATTTCCCGGCTGCAGGCGGCGGGGCAGGTGCCGCATCCCCAGCCCTTCGACCCCTCCGCCCTGTGCGAGGGCCTGGCCGAGCTCTACGCCCCCCTGTGCGAGGACAAGGGGCTGGAGTTCTCGGCGGAATATTCCAAGGGGCTGGTGGTGCGGGGCGATCCGGACTTCGTCGGCCAGGCCATGGCCAACCTGCTGGACAACGCCATCAAGTACACGCCCGCCGGCGGGGCGGTGAGGCTCAGGGTGCGCAAGCGGGCGTCCGGGGAGATCGAGTGCTCGGTCACCGATACGGGGCCAGGCGTGCCGGAGGCGGACCGGGCGCGGATCGTGCAGCGCTTCGTGCGGCTGGAGAACAGCCGCTCCCTGCCGGGGTCGGGGCTCGGCCTGTCCCTGGTCCAGGCGGTGGCGGAGGCCCATGGCGGCCGGCTGGACCTGGACGAGGGCCCCGGCCGGGTCCGCGGCCGCGCCGCGCCCGGCCAGGGGCCCGGCCTGCGCACCGCGCTGGTGTTCCCGGCGCAGGACTAGGGGGGTGGAAATACATATAAATCAACGTCATTCCCGCCCTTGAGGCGGGAACCTCCGTCAGGATGTGGCGCTTTGTCCGGACCGAGGTTCCCGGGTCTTCGCCCGGGAATGACATTGAATTTTGTAGTTTCAACGGTCGTCATTCCCGCCCTTGAG
>CAINOV010000303.1 GCA_903851655.1 uncultured Caulobacterales bacterium | reverse complement strand
GTCGAGGCTGGCCAGCCAGGTCTCCCAGCCGACCCGCCCGCCCTGGCCGTTGTAGTGGGCGAGGACCCGGGCATAGCCCTCCTGCAGCGTCGCGGCGGCCTGTCGCCGGCTGTCCCGGCGCGTGGGGCCGAAGCCGACGGCGAGGTCATAGGTCCGGGCCTTCGCCACCGGCCGCGACAGGCCCGCTGTCAGCAGGATCGACCCGCGGGCCGCCCCGGTGCTGGACCAGACCGGCGACAGGGCGCCGGTGTGTCTCAGGGCCGTCAGGCCGTCCGACACCCCCAGAAAGCCCACCGACGCGCGCACGAACGGCCGCGCGCCGCGCACGGTGACGGCGACGCCGGCGCCCGACGCGTCCAGCGACGCCGGTCCGGCCGTTCCGGCGTTGTCCAGCGACGTGTCGCCCAGGTGCGGCTCCACCAGCAGCCAGGGGGTGACCACGCCCCTCAGCGGCCGGACGATGATCCGTAGGAACAACACATTGCGGGACGGATCGGTGAAGACGTGCTTCTCGATCTCCACATCCCCGTGGGGATCGCGGGTGACCAGGCGATAGGCCAGGGACAGGGGGCGACCGGCCGAATCCGTGTCCAGATACGCGATCCGCGTCGTCGCGCCGGGGGTCTCTCCCTCCACGAACAGGCCGTCCGCGGTCATCACCGCCAGCCGCGCGTTCTTGATCTGCGCCGCGTGGATCAGGCCGTACATGGTCTCGGTGACATAGCCATTGGCGACCGAGAACCAGACCCGGGACGCCGGAACGCCGGCCGCATAGGGCGCGTAGGCTGTTCCGATCCCGGTCTTGCCGGCGTCTTCCCAGGTCCCCGCAAGACCGGGGGCGCCCGGCGCCTCGGCGGCGGTTGCGGCCAGGGGGCTGACAAACCCGGCGACGGCCAGGGCGGCGGCCAGTCCGGCCATGGCGAGGCGCATGCTCTGCTCCTTGGTCCCGAGTTCGCGCCGGGGGCGTGGCGCGACGGGCGAGCCTCGTAGCGCAGGCCGCCGCCCTGTCAATCCCAGACCCGCATCCCCCTGAGCGGACATTGAACGGGGACCCGGCTCCGGCTATCCCGGCTCGGGAGCTGCGCCGGGGACGGGGAGGATGCGCCATGGATCCGAAGATCTCGATCGTCACCCAAGGCGACGAACGGGAGCCGGTGATGCGGATCGACGGGTTCGCGCCCGCGCCCGAGCGGCTGCTCGACGACGCGGCGATGCTGAGCTTCCGGCCGAGTTTCGCCCACTATCCGGGCGTGCGAGCCCCGGCCTCCCCGCGGATGGTCGCCGCCCTTCTGGCTCCGGTCTGCGAAGCGATCGCCGCGACGTTCGGCGTGAAGCCGGATCTGTCCCGACGGGACGCCTTCTACTCGATCGTCACGACGCCACCGGAGTCCCTGACCGTGATCCAGAGCCTGCCGCACTTCGACGGGGTCGAGCGCAACCGGTTGGCCGTGCTGCTGTTCCTGTCCGGCGTCGAGGGCTCCGGCACCGCCTTCTACCAGCACCGCAGCACCGGGTTCGAGACCGTCAGCGCAGACCGGCTGGACCGGTTCCGCACGAAGCTGGCGGAGGATCTGGCGCGCCAGGGATCGCCCCGCCCCGGCTACATTGCCGGCGACACGCCCATCTACCGCCGGATCGCCCGTCACGGGGGCCGGTTCAATAGCGCCCTCGTCTATCGCGGCCAGACCCTTCACTGCGCCGACATTCCCCGAGGAACCCGGCTCAGCGCCGATCCCGCCGCCGGCCGCCTGACCCTGAACATCTTCCTCGACGCCGATCCCGCCTGAGCCTGCGCGAACAGGGCGCCGTCCGGCCTCAGACGCCGGCGCCGCAGGACCTGCGGATCACTGTCCGGACCGGCAGCGTGGCGCCCTGGGCGGGCTCCTTGTGGATCTGGCGGACGAGGGTCTCAACCAGGGCCTCCCCCGCGGCGGCGGCGTCCTGCATCACGGTTGTCAGGGGCGGATGGGTGTAGGCCGCCGCCAATATGTCGTCGAAGCCCGTCACGGCCACATCCTCCGGCACCCGCAGCCCGCGCTCCTGCAGGGCCCGCATCGCCCCGATGGCGATCAGGTCGCTGGCGCAGGTCACGCCGTCGAAGCTGCAGCCGCTGTCGATCAGGGCCATGGCGGCGGCGTAGCCCGCCTCCTCGCTGCTGACGGAGTCCCGCTGCAGATCCGGCGATGGCGTCAGCCCCGCGGCGGACAGGGCGTCACAGTGGCCCCGATACCGGTCAAGAAACTCCGGCGCGCCGGCGCTCGCCGTCCCCAGAAACGCGAGGCGCCGCCGCCCCTGGGCCAGCAGGTGCGCGGTAATGTCGCGGCCGCCGCGGACATTGTCGCAGCCGACCGTCAGACCCGGCTGCCCCTCCTGCACCGATCCCCAGCGGACGAACCGCGTCCGGTTGCGGACCAGTTCGTCCAGCCGCCAGCGATATTCCTCGTAGTCCCCGTAGCCCAGCAGGATGATGCCGTCCGCCCGGCCGCTGAACTGGTAGCTGTGGTGCCAGTTGCTGGACAGTTCCTGGAAGGACACCAGCAGGTCGTAGCCGCGGATGACGCAGTTGCGGGTGATGGATCCGAGCATCGACAGGAAGAACGGATTGATCGAGGAATGGTCCGGGGACGGATCCTCGAACAGCAGCAACGCCAGCGTGTTGCTGTGCTGCGACCGCAGGTTCGAGGCGTTCTTGTCGACGGCGTAGCCCAGCTCCTGGGCGATGGCCTGGATGCGCCGGCGGGTCGGTTCGCTGACATTGGGGCTGCCCCGCAGGGCCCGGGACACGGTGGGCTGCGACACCCCCGCCAGCTGCGCGATATCGAACGAGGTCGGTCGCTCCGTCATGCCTGTCGCCCCGCGCCCATCGTGTCCCCGTCGCACATTCCGCCGATCCATCGCCCCCTATACGTATGCCATGAAAACTGAATACGAATACCCTGAGATTGCAAGTGCAGGAAATCCCAAGCAAATCTTGAGTGCAGTCTGGCGGTGTGACCGCTGGTTCCACATCTGCACCGGCTATTCACAAGCACGGCGATCGATCGTGCGACCCATAAGGGGGGAGACCAAAATGAGCTCAACTTGCGTTGACCGCAAGACGCGCGCGGCTGTTCGCTTCGCCGGCGCCTCCAGCGTCCAGGTGCTGGGACTGGCGCTGATCACTGCTTTCAGCGGCGCCGCCCAGGCCCAGACGATCAGCGCCGCCGGCGCAGCGGCGACAGCCGCGCCCGCCGCCCCGGCCGCCCTGGCCGCCGATGACGGCGCCGTGGCGACCGTGGTTGTCACCGGCTACCGCAAGTCCGTCGAGGAGGCGGTGCGGATCAAGAAGGAAGCCTCGTCCGTCATCGAATCGGTCACGGCCGAGGACGTGGGCAAGCTGCCCAACACCTCCATCACCGAGTCCCTCGCCCAGTTGCCCGGCGTCACTTCCCAGCGCCTCGCCGGCCGCGCCGACGTGCTGTCCGTGCGCGGCTTCGGGCCCAACTTCACCGGCACCCTGTTCAACGGCCGAGAGATTGCGACGACCGCCGATGACCGGGGCTTCCAGTACGACCAGATCCCGGCGGAGCTCGTCAATCGCGGCGATGTGGTCAAGACCCCGTCGGCCAACCTGATCGGCCAGGGCCTCGCCGGCACGGTCAACATGATGACCATCAGCCCGCTCGCCCAGACGCACCGGATCCTCAGCCTGTCGATCCGCGGCGAGGAAAACAGCTATTCCAAGGAAGCGCCGGACGTCACCAACCAGGGCTACCGCGCCTCGGTCATCTATGTGGACAAGTTCGCCAACGACACGATCGGCGTGTCGGTGGGCGCCACCAAGCTGTCGACGCCGCAGCAGGAGAAGCAGTATCAGGCCTGGGGCTATCCGACCGACGCCAATGGCAACGCCATTCTGGGCGGGGCGAAGTTCTTCGCCACGGCCAACCTCGAGACCCGGGAGTCGGAATTCGGACGGGTGGAATACCGCCCCAGCGACAAGCTCGAGACCTCTCTCGATGTCTTCTACTCGCACTTCCGCACCGAGGAGGAGCAACGCGGGCTGGAAGTTCCCCTCGCCTGGGGCTCGGGCCCTGCGGCGACGGGAATCACAACGGTCAACGGCTTCGACACCCAGGCGACCTTCGCCAATGTCTACGCCGTGCAGCGGAACAACTACAACGGCCGCAACGCCAACACGATCGCGGTGGGCTGGAACACCAAATACAGCATCAATTCCAAGCTGCTGCTGAACGTGGACCTGAGCTATTCCCGTGCGCATCGGCACGACTATGACCTCGAGACCTATACCGGCCTCGGCTACAACAAGACCGGCCAGTCCAACACCTTCACGGTGACGCAGCAGTCCAACGGCACCTATTCGATCGCCGGCGCCCTGAACTACAACAACCCGGCGACGTTCCAGCTGACCGACCCGCAGGGCTGGGGCTACAACGGGGTCAACGCCGTGGTGCAGGCGGGCTTCCTCAACGCCCCCGACTTCGTGGACGAACTGAAAAGCGCCCGGGCCTCGCTGGAAGGCGAGGTCGGCGGCGGCCTGTTCAAGAGCTGGGAACTGGGCGCCAACTATGGCGAGCGGACCAAGACCTCCGGCTTCTCGTCCTACTTCCTGCAGCCCGGCCCGACCTTCGCCACCAAGTCGATCCCCGTGCCGGCGTCGATCCTCTATTCCGGCGTCACGCCCTTCAACTACACGTCGGGCCAGACGCTCGCCTACAACCCCGTCGCAGCGGCCGGCGTGCTGACGCCGGTGTATGACAACCGCCCGGCCTCCACGACCCGCGACTGGGTGGTCGACGAGAAGGTCCTGACCGTCTACGGCCAGGCCAATATCGATACGGTCGTCGCCAACCATACGGTGCGCGGCAATGTCGGCCTGCAGGTGGTGGACACCGACCAGTCCTCCACCGGTCAGTCCTCGGCGGAGGTGGTCAATGCCGGCGTCGGCTCGATCGTCTCCCTGCCGGAGAGCGGCGGCTCGAAATATGTCTACGCCCTGCCCTCCCTGAACCTGAAGACCGAACTGGCGGACAACACCTATGGCGTGTTCGGCGTGGCCCGGTCGCTCTCGCGGGCCGAGCAGAACTACCAGGCGGTGCCTTTCAGCTATTCGGGCAGCCCGACCCCGATCGGGACCATCAACGGCAAGGCGTATTACATCAACGGCAACGGCGGCAATCCGCGGCTGCAGCCCTACATCTCGGACGGCGTCGACTTCGCGGTGCAGCACTATTTCGCCCACAACGCCGGCCTGATCGAGGTGAACTTCTATTACAAGAGCCTGTCGAAGTACGTCGATCCCAACAACTTCAAGATCGTGGACTTCAGCTCGGTGGCGGCCAGCCTCCTGTCGCCCGCAGCCTATGCCGCGGCCAACGGCAACTTCACCGGCGTCGTGAGCCAGCCGGCGAATACCGGCCGAGGCAATGTCACCGGCCTGGAAGCCCATGTGGAGCTGCCCCTGGGAGCGTTCTACCAGCCCCTCGACGGGTTCGGCCTGCGCGCCCAGGGCGGGATGACGGACAGCAAGATCCGCTTCGCCAACGGCGCTCCGGTCACCCTGCCCGGCCTGTCCAAATGGACCGGCGTGGCGACGGCCTATTACGAGAAGAACGGCTTCCAGGCGCGGGTGACCTACACCTATCGCTCGGACTTCCTCGGCGAAACCTCCACGGTCACCCAGGCCTCGTCCCTCAGCCCCATCAAGGGCGATCGCCTGGTGGACGCCCAGATCGGCTATGAGTTCCAGTCCGGTCAGCTGAAGGGCCTGTCGGTCGTTCTGCAGGGC
>CAINOV010000302.1 GCA_903851655.1 uncultured Caulobacterales bacterium | reverse complement strand
CTCGCCGAAGATCTCCTCGTCGGGAACGAAGCGGACCAGGGTTCCACGCTTCTTCGATGGCTGGACCCGCTCGATGGGGCCCTGGGGCTTGCCGCGGCTGAAGCTCTGCCTCCATTCGAAGCCGTCCCGCCAGACGGTGATGTCCAGGGTCGAGGACAGGGCGTTGACCACCGACACGCCGACCCCGTGCAGACCGCCGGAGGTCTCGTAGGCCTTGCCGGAGAACTTTCCGCCGGAATGCAGCACCGTCATGATCACTTCCAGGGCGGACTTGCCCGGGTGCTTGGGGTGCGGGTCCACCGGAATGCCGCGGCCGTCGTCGCGGACCGCCAGGGCGCCATCGGCCTCCAGCGTCACCTCGATGAAGCGGGCGTGGCCGGCCACGGCCTCGTCCATGGCGTTGTCGAGGACCTCGGCGAACAGGTGATGGAGGGCGCGCTCGTCGGTGCCGCCGATATACATGCCCGGGCGGCGGCGAACGGGCTCCAGTCCCTCCAGCACCTCGATGTCGCGGGCGGAGTAGCCGCTGGCGCTGGCCGCGCTCTGGGCGGCTGCGGCGGCCCCCGTGGCCGGCGGCGGCGCGGCGGGCTTCGCAGGCGCAGGCGTCGGCGCGGCGTCGAACAGGCTGGGGACTTCGGGGTGTTGGGCGGACTTGGCCATGGGCTGGTTGTGCAACCTGATTCGCCTTGCCGCAAGGTTCACAACCGCCCGGCGCCGGTCGTCATGCCGTTGTACGCGCCCGCACCCGCTTCACCACCCCGGAAAAGGTCATCACCGGGCGGTCCTCGACCTTCAGCAGGCCGCGGATGAAGACGAGGCTGCCGCCGGCGCGGACCACCTCGCCGGTGCAGATCACCAGGTCCCCCTCATAGGCCGGGCCGACGAATTCGCTGCTGAACGAGACCGTCACCGAATGGCCGGGACCCCGCTCCCGCCGGGACAGGGCGAACAGGCTGAAGTCGGCGAAGGTCATCATGCAGCCGCCATGCATGGCGTCGCCGCCGTTCATGTGCCGCCGCTCGGCCCGCAGGGCGCAGGTGACCGATCCGTCCGCCTCGTGCCGGAAATAGAAGGGACCCGCCATGGACTCATAGGGATCGGAGTCCCGCCAGGTCATCCAGCCGGCGAAGGGCCCCTCGAGGACAGAGACGGCGCCGTCCGCGATTTCATCCCCGGGTCCGTACATTGCCGCCGCCTCTCCCTTGCATCACAGGTCTGGCTGCGCTTCATAAACGCAAGTTCGACAAACGCCACCCCAGTATCGTCCCGGGCGGCGCAGCAGAAAAAGTGATCCCGCATGGCCCTCGATCTCGACACCCGCAACCAGCTCCTGGACACGGTCCGCCGCTTCGTCGCCGAGCGCCTTCGCCCGATCGAGGCGGAGGTCTCGGAAAACAACGAGGTCCCGCAGAGCATCGTCGAGGAGATGAAGGGGCTGGGCCTGTTCGGCCTGACCATCCCCGAGGCCTATGGCGGCCTGGGCCTGACCATGGAGGAGGAGTGCCTCGTGGCCCTGGAGATCGGCAAGGCGAGCCCGGCCTTCCGCTCGTCCTTCGGCACCAATGTGGGCATCGGCAGCCAGGGCCTGGTGATGTTTGGCACCGACGCCCAGAAGGAAAAGTACCTGCCCGGCATCGCATCGGGCGAGATCATCACCTCCTTCGCCCTGACCGAGCCCGAGGCCGGGTCCGACAGCGCCGCGGTGCAGACCCGGGCCCGGCGCGACGGGGACGTCTATGTGCTGGACGGCGCCAAGCGCTACATCACCAACGCCGGCAAGGCGTCCCTGTTCACGGTCATGGCCCGGACCGATCCGGACAAGAAAGGCGGGTCCGGCGTCTCCGCCTTTCTGGTGCCCCGGGACCTGCCCGGCCTGACGGTGGGCAAGTCGGAAAAGAAGATGGGCCAGCAGGGGGCCCACATTCACGACGTGATCTTCGAAGGCGTCCGGGTGCCGGCGGAGAACCGGCTGGGCGCGGAGGGCGAGGGCTTCCGCGTGGCCATGCAGGTGCTGGACCGGGGCCGTCTGCACATCGCCGCGGTCTGCTGCGGCGTGGCCGAGCGGCTGCTCACCGACACGGTGGCCTACGCCTCCGAGCGCAAGCAGTTCGGCCAGGCCATCGCCAGCTTCCAGATGATCCAGGCCATGATCGCGGACTCCAAGACCGAGCTGCTGGCCGCCAAGGCCCTGGTGATGGAGAGCGCGCGCAAGCGGGACGCTGGCGACAATGTGACGCTGGAGGCGTCGGCCTCCAAGCTCTACGCCTCCGAAATGGTCGGCCGGGTGGCGGACCGGGCGGTGCAGATCTTTGGCGGCGCGGGTTACGTGGCTGACTATGGGATCGAGCGCCTGTATCGCGACGTGCGCATCTTCCGCATCTATGAGGGCACCAGCCAGATCCAGCAGCTGGTCATCGCCCGCGAAACCCTGAAGCGGGGCGGCTGATGTCCTCACCGGTGGAAGACGCCCTGTTCGGACTGCTGGCGGAGCGGGCGCCCGGCAAGTCCGTCTGCCCGTCGGAAGTGGCCCGTCGGGTGGACGCTGAGGCCTGGCGCCGGGTGCTGCCGCAGGTCAGGTCCGCCGCCGTCGGTCTCGCCCGGGCCGGACGGCTGGAGATCCTGCGGCACAACAAGCCCGTGGATCCCAACGCCTTCCGCGGCGTCTATCGCCTGCGCCTGCCGGTTCCGCCGGCGGTCGAGGCGTGACAGACACGGGCCTGACCGGGCGGCGGGCCGTTCTGGCGGCCCTGACCGCCGGCGCGCTGTCCGCCTGCGCGCCTCTGGTGCTGAAGCCCCTGCAGCCCCCCGCCGGGTTTCCAGGGCCGCGATTCGAGGGGGAGACCTTCGTCAGCTTCGACGGCGCGCGACTGCCGCTCAGCCGGTGGGGTCCGGATACGGCGCCCTGGGCCGTGGTGGTCGCGCTGCACGGAATCAATGACTACGCCATGGCCTTCGAGGAGGACGGCCGCGTCCTCGCCCGGGCCGGCATCGCCACCTACGCCTATGATCAGCGTGGCTTCGGCCGAGGCGCGGATCGCGGCCTCTGGGCGGGCGAGGCGCTGCTGACCGCGGACCTGAAAGCGGCGACGCAGGCGGCGCGGGCCGCGCATCCCGGCGTTCCGGTCGTCGTGCTGGGACACTCCATGGGCGGGGCCGTGGCCATCAGCGCCTTTGGGTCGGGCGAGCCGCCGGATGCGGACCGGCTGATCCTGGCTGCGCCCGCGGTCTGGGGGTGGAGCGCCCAGCCCATCCCCAATCGCCTCGCCCTGTGGCTGGGCGCGCACCTGCATCCGGGCGCGCATCTGGACCCGCCCGCCTGGCTGGTCCGCCACCACCTGGCGTCGGACAATATGGCGATGCTGCGGAAGATGGGCCGCGACCCCAACATGATCTTCACCACCCGGATCGACGTGGTCTACGGGCTGGTGGGTCTGATGCAGAGCGCCCTGGACAAGGTCGGGAAGATCCGGACGCCAGTGCTCTACCTCTACGGCGCCCACGACAACCTGGTCCCCCGCGACGCCACGCTGCAGGCGGTGCGGCGGCTGAAGCCCGCGGACGCCACGCGGTACTACGCCGATGGCTGGCACCTCTTGATGCGGGACCTGAAGGGCGACGTGGTGCGCGAGGACATTCTCGCGTGGGTGCGCGACCCGGCCCAGCCGCCGCCCTCGGGCGCGCCGACGATCCTGCAGGCGCTCACACCGCCGAACGGCTGATGTCGGATCCCGCATCCCGCTTCAGGCCGAGATAGACCGGCACCGCCATGGCGGCGGCGAGGCTGATCATCAGGAAGGGGAAGCCGAACCGGTCCACGGTCAGCCGACCCTCGCCGTGCTGGGCGATGTGCAGCATCAGCGCGCCGAAACTGACGCCGAAGCCGATGCTCAGCTGCTGCAGCACCGCCGACAGGGTGTTGGCCCGGCTGACGTCCTTCCCCTCCAGTCCCGCATAGGCCACCGTCCCCACCGCCGTGAAATGGGTGGAGCGGACAAACCCCGTCAGCATCAGCACGAAGAAGATCAGCACCGGCGAGGTGTCGACCCGGTAGAGACCGGGGAGCGCCGTGAACACCACGGACAGGACCGCCGATCCCACCAGCAGGGTGCGGAACCCCAGGGTGCGGATCACGGCGACCGAGGCCGGCTTGGCGCTGAAGGCGCCAATGGCCTGACCCATGGACACAAGGCCGGCCTCCCCCGGGCTCCAGCCCATGGCCACCTGGAACAGCAGCGGCGTCAGGAAGGGCCAGGCGCCGAGCGCCAGGCGCACGAAGCTGCCGCCGATCACGCTGGCCCGGAGGGTCGCGCTGCGCAAAAGCTTCAGGTTCAGGATCGGATTGGCGGCCGTCAGGGCGTGGCGGACGAAGGCCGCCAGACTGGCGAGGCCCAGGATCGTCAGACCCGCCATCAGCCACAGGGGCATCAGGCCGATGCCCGCCGTCTCCGCCACCGCCACCAGGCTGGTGATCGCGGTGGAGCAGAGCACGAATCCCCGCCAGTCGAATGGCCCGGGGTCCAGGGACTGTAGCCTAGGCGCAAAGATCGTCACCGCGGTCATGCCCGCAAGGCCCACGGGGAGGTTGATCAGGAAGATCCACGGCCAGTCGGCGAAGGTGAGCACCAGCCCGGCGAGCGGCGGGCCGATCATCGGCCCCACCAGCGCCGGCGTGGTGAAGGCGGCCATGGCCGAGACCAGCCGCTCCCGCGGGACCGACCCCACCACGATCAGCCGGCCGACGGGGGTCATCATGGCCCCGCCCACCCCCTGGACGATCCGCGACGCCACCAGGGCGGGGAGGGACCGGGAGAGGGCGCACAGGATCGACCCGGTGAGGAACACCGACATGGCGATCAGGAACACCCGCTTGGCCCCGAACCGGTCGGCGACCCAGCCGCTGGCGGGGGTGAACACCGCCAGGGCCATGATGTAGCTGGTGAGCGCCAGCTTCAGGTGCACCGGATCGGAATGGAACGCCCGCGCCAGGGTCGGCAGCGCCGTGGACAGCGCCGTCGAGTCGATGAAGTCCATGAACAGGGCGCTCGCCACCGCCATCGGTGCGATCGAGGCGGCGAAGCCGAGCCGGGTCGGCGTCGCCCCTTCAGGTCTGGGCGAGACAGGGTTCAAGGCGGATGACAACCGTCAGGGAAATGAGAGACGACCGCGGAACGGGCGCACTGTCATGCACCCGTTCGGCGGTGTTGCAAACCGCAGGTCGCAGGCGTGCGGTCTACTGCCCCGACATCTTGCGGAAGAACTTCGCGGTCTGCTCGCCGCCCTGGAAATAGGACTGCTGGCCGGACTGGTTCTCGATCTCGGCCCAGTGATCGCGCACCGCCTCCACCGACAGGCCCTTGTCGCCCAGATAGACGCCTTCGGTCTCGAAGATCTTCGCCGTGGCGAACACGCCGGCGCCGGCGGTCAGCACCACGCCGGTGGGGGCGTCCTCTGACACCAGATAGATCACGCCAGGCGTCACGAATTCGGGGCGCAGCTTGTCCAGCATTTCCGGCGGCATCAGGTTTTCCGTCATCCGCGTGGCGGCGACGGGGCTGATGGCGTTGACCCGGATGTTGTTCTTCTGCCCCTCGAGCTTCAGGGTGTTCATGAAGCCCACCAGGCCCAGCTTGGCCGCGCCGTAGTTGGTCTGGCCGAAATTGCCGTAGAGGCCCGTGGAGGAGGTGGTCACGACGATCCGGCCGTAGTTCTGGGCCTTCATGATCTCCCAGACCGCCTTGGTCGGCTTGATCGTGCCCATCACGTGCACGGCCAGCACGACCTCGACATCGGCGATCTCCATCTTGGAGAAGGACTTGTCCCGCAGGATGCCGGCGTTGGCGATCAGGATGTCGATCCGGCCGAAGGCGTCCAGGGTCTGGTCCACCAGGTGCTTGACCCCGGCGTCGTCGGTGACCGAGGCGCCGTTAGCGATGGCCTCGCCGCCCAGGGCCTTGATCTCGGCCACCACCTGGTCGGCGGCGGAAGACGACCCGCCGGATCCGTCGACGGAGCCGCCGAGATCGTTGATCACGACCTTGGCGCCGCGCCGGGCCAGTTCCAGGGCGTGCTGACGCCCGAGGCCGCCGCCGGCGCCGGTGACGATAGCGACCTTGCCGTCGAAGCGGATTTCGTCAGACATGGGGACCCAATGCTCCAGGTGATCGTTGATGGCGGGCCGGTGCGTCCGGCCGTTTCGCCCTGGGGCGTCTTGTGCGGCGGTGACCTTGGGTCCGTCAAGCCCGGGGGCTCAATCCGCCCTATCGCTCCCCGGATGTCGCCCCGTCGGCGGCGGGCGCCTTTGCGGCCACGGGCCGGGGCGCCGTGCGACCGGGCTTGAGGAACTTCACCAGCACCCGCTGACCGATCAGGAACGGGGCGCCGTCGACGCTGGCCACCACCTCGACCACCCGCTCGTCGGTCTTTTCCGACGGATCGTCGGACAGCAGCTTGCGGCCGCCGAACTGGTAGGCCCGGCGCAGCACCTTGCCATGGGCGGGATGCAGGGGATCGGCGTCCGGCAGGATCTCCACGTCCTGGCCGACGGTCACATTGGGCAGGTCGCTCTCGGCGAGTTCCGCCCGCACGATCCGCGCCGTGTTGGGCTCGAGGTCGAACATGGTGGACACGTTGAGCGTCGAGGCGCCGGAGCCGGGATTGGCGTAGCGGCGGACGATCCGGCCGTCCGCCGGCGCCCGAACGGCGGTCAGCTCCAGCTGGTAGCTGGTGGCCGCCAGCTGCGCCTGGGCCGTGGTCACCGCAGCCCGCTGCGCGGCGATGCTGGCGTCGGCCTGGGTGACAAGATCGCGCTGCTTGTCCACGGCCTGGGCGGCGGCGAATTCCTTCAGCTGCTCCAACCGGCGCAGCTCCCGCGCGGCGGCGTCGCGCTGGGCCTGCAGCAGGGCGATCTGCGCCCGGGCCTGGTCGGCGGCGGCCTGGGCCTGGTTCGAGGCGAGCCGCAGCTGGTCATCCTCGAGCCGCGCCAGCACCTGGCCCTTGGCGACGCTGTCGCCCTCCTGCACGTCCACTTCGCGGACCACGCCGGCGGTGCGGGCGGCCACCTGGATCACGCCGCCCTCCACATCGATCTTGCCAGCTGCGATGGCCGCATAGGGCGTGTCGACGGGCTTGGCCGCCGCCGCGGCCGCGGTCTTGCGGCTGTCGGCCTGGCTGGACAGGTAGAGCCCAACGCCGCCGGCGGCGAGCAGCCCGAGAACAATCAACCAGACGATGGGGCGACGGAGAAAGGCGAACATGGGGTCAGGCTCCGGCTGGAGAATGAGGCGGGCCGCCGGGGGCGGGCGTGGTCTGGGGGGTGTGGCGGACATCGTCCAGGATCTGACCGTCCTCGATGTGGATCACCCGGTCGGCCCAGGCTTCAAGCCGGGGATCGTGGGTCACGCAGATGACGGCGGCGCCATGCTCGGTGGCGGCGCGGCGCAGGAGGCGGATCACCACCTGGCCGTTCTCGCCGTCGAGGGCGCTTGTGGGTTCGTCGGCGAACAGCAGCTGGGGCTGCTTGGCCAGGGCCCGGGCGATGGCCACCCGCTGCTTCTCGCCGCCGGAGAGTTCTGACGGCCGCTGGTTCAGGCGATGGCCAAGCCCCACCTCGGCCAGGCTCTCGCGGGCCTGGGCCCGGGCCTGGGCGGGGGAGAAGCCCTTGTATTTCAGGACCGTCGTCACCTGTTCCTGGGCGGTCAGGGCGCTGAACAGGTTGAAGCCCTGGAAGATGAAGCCGCAGTGATCCAGGCGGAACCGGTCGATGCGGCCATTGGGCAGGGTCCAGAGCTTCTGGCCCAGGGCTTCGACCTCTCCCGCATCGGGGCGCAGCAGGCCGGACAGGGAGGCGATCAGCGTCGACTTGCCCGAACCGGAGGGGCCCATGACCATGGTCACATCCCCGTGCCGGGCGTCGAAATCCACGCCCTTCAGCACCTCGGTCCGGCCGCGGCCGACCTTGAAGCCCTTGCGCAGGCCGCGGGCGACCAGGGCCGCGCCGCCATTGGGATGGGACGGCGCGCTCATCGCAGCAGATCCGCAGGCTGGCTCTTCTTCAGCACGCCCAGGGACATCAGGCCGGACACCATGGAGATGACGAGCAGGAACAGGGCGGTGGAGAGGACATTGCTGAGGGGGAAGCTCATGGGGATGCCCCGGCTCTGGGCGAGGGCGGCGACCCCCGCCACCAGCACCGCCGTGGCCAGCAGGCCCGCGACCCCGACCCAGAAGGACAGCTCCAGGACGATCAGGTTCAGGGAGCCGATGGACACGCCCAGCGCCCGCAGGCTGGCGAACTCCTTCACATTGGCGAGGATGGCGCCGCGCAGGGTCTGGGAGGTGATGCCGATGCCGATCAGCAGGCCGAGGAACAGGGAAAAGCCCAGCATCACGCCGATGAACTGTTCCTTCATGATCGACTGGTCATTGGCCTTGGACAGCTCCTGCTTGGTCCAGGCGCGGAAGCGGCCGTCGGCCATGGCGTTCAGCTGGTCGCGGACGATGGTCGCGCGGGCCGGATCGCGAAGCCGCACGAACATCGGCCCCACCCGGTTGCTCGGGCGGGACTTGCCCAGCAGGCGCAGGGTCTGGCGGGAGACCATCACCTGGGGCTGCATCATGTTGGGATAGGTGGTGGTGACCGCGGCGATCTTGACCGCATGGCCGTCGATGGCGGCCTTGTCCCCCAGCTTGACCCCCAGCCGCGCCAGCGCCGTCTGGTCCACGGCCACGGCATAGGGCTCGGACAGGGCCTCGCGCAGGTTCTCGTCGAAATCCGTGGGCAGGGTCAGGGCGTCGCGGGCGGTTTCCACGGCGGTGATCTGGACATAGTCGCGGACCTTCTTGCGCCCGTGCGCCTCGTCTCCCGACAGGTTGGAGAACATGCCCCCGTCATCGTCGATGTCGGCGACGGCCACCACTTCGGGATGGCTGTAGATCAGCGGCATGATCCGGCGGGGCAGGCCGCCGGTGTTGAGCAGGGATTCGGACTTGGCCGGCAGGATCATCAGGTCTCCCCGGGACCGGTCGATGGTCGCGGTGAAGGCCTTGCCGATGCCCACAAACATGCCCACCTGGGCCAGCACCAACAGGCCCGAGAACGCCAGGGCGACCACGGCCGCAAGGTAGCGGCGCCACTCGTAGAGCACGGTCGCCAAGGCGAGCGACATGATGGATCCCCCAATCGGATGCAGGCGAGGCGGGCCTCGACCGGACGAGAGGAAATGGCCTCAAGCACGGGCCGGGGCCAAGTTAATTAGAGGTAATTCGTCGATCGGGTCTTTGCAGGCCGGCGAAAATGCGTAGACGGGAGGTCGGCTTTGGTGGTCCAGTGACCGTCGGGCCACGGGTCCGGGGGGAACAGATCAACGCCATGCCCGCGCTGGGAAATCTGCAGAGTCTCATCGGCATTGTCGGCATCATGCTGACCTGCTGGCTGCTGTCCGAAGGACGCGGGCGGTTTCCGTTCCGGCTGATGGTCGGGTCGTTGCTGGTGCAGGGGCTGCTGGTGCTGGTGCTCTTCGGACTGCCCCAGGCCCGGGGCTTGCTGGGCGGCGTCAACGCCGCGGTGGAGGCGCTGGGATCGTCCACCCAGGCGGGGACGAGCTTCGTCTTCGGCTACCTGGCGGGCCAGGCGGACGCGCCCTACGCCCTGACCCGGCCCCAGGCGGTGTTCGTGTTCGCCTTCCGGGTGCTGCCGGTGATCCTGGTGGTCTGCGCCCTTTCGTCCCTCCTGTGGCACTGGAGGATCCTCAAATGGATCACCCGCGGCTTTGGGATTGTGTTCCAGAAGACCCTCGGGCTG
>CAINOV010000301.1 GCA_903851655.1 uncultured Caulobacterales bacterium | reverse complement strand
TCACGGCGGCGTCGTCGCCCTGAGGTCTTGGCTCACGAAGTGGAGGGGCGGGGTCATCCCGAGAAAGCGGGGCTGCAGCCGGTCCCGGCGCACGGCGCCGTTCGCGTCGGTGAAGTAGGGCGGCCAGTTGATCATCGGCAGAACGGCGACTGACCGGTCGCAGTGACCCGGCCTCGCCCAGGCGCAGGCCGACGTGGTTCCGGCGCCCGTTTGGCCGTACGCATGTCCAAAACACCTGATGACATGGAAGGGTGCGGGCGGTGATTGCGCGCCGCTGCCGATGACGGCCCAGTTATAGGCGCCGGCGCTCCGCCAGGTGTAATCTGAAACGGCCGGGTAAAGGGGAACGCCCGCGGGAAGGGCGCTGGCGCCCTGGCTTCCAACCCAGCTGTAGCCAGCTGGATTACCATTGCGCCCCGCGTCGAACAGCACACCGACCCCGCAGGCGCCATTCTGACGGGACACAAGCTCGAACGCGGCGATGATTGCGCGGCGGTTTTGCCAGAACAGACGATACGTTTCCCCGGCGCCGACCACCAGGGATGCGAATGCGAAGGCGGCGAGGCACAGCCCCACCGCCGTCGCGCGCGGATGGGACACTTTCTTCAGCTCCGCCTCGAGCCGGGGCAGCAGGGCGACGGTCTGCAGTCCGCACAGCAGGATCAGCGGCGTCAGGGCCGGAAAGATGAAGCGCCATTCCTTGTGCGCCACCAGGGACTGGGTCAGGAACACCGTGACCGGGACCCAGAACAGGGTGGGCCACCGCCGCCGCCCGAAGACCGCCAGAACCAGGATCACGACGGTCAGCCCGCCCCAGAGCTCGGTCAGACCGCTGACATAGAACATGGGGCTGTCCACCCCGTACTCGTTGCTCACGCGGCCGATGATGTTGAAGTAGAAGTTCAGCCAGATCGACTGCAGGGGCGTTCCCAGGGTGATCCAGTCCAGGGCGCCCAGGATCCCGACCACGGCGGCGCCGCCCAGGGTCAGAGGCCGCCAGCGGCTCCAGGCGCGCCCGCAGGCGAACCCCGCGACGACAAGGGCCGCCGGGCCGAGCTGCATGCGCAGGTAGCAGAGCAGGCCGAGCAGCGCGCCCGCCGCCGCCAGCCGCCGCGCCGAGGGCGACGGCGTCCCGGCCAGATACAGCGCCAGCGCCAGGAGATCGGTGGCGATGACGTCGGTGAGCGGGTGCGGCGCGATGTAGATCAGGTCGACCCAGACCGCCGTCACGCCGCTGACCAGGATCGCGCCGGCCAGGCCTGCGGTCCGTTCGCCCCATCGGAAGCCGATGGCGACCGGGACCAGCGACAGGAGGATCATAGCGCCGCTGACCAGCGCCGTCGTTCCGCCGGGGCCGAGCTGGAGCGTCCGCGCCAGCACGAGCAGCGGCGCAAACAGCGCCGGCACGAGCCAGGAGCGGATGCCGACGATCCATTCCCACGACATCAGGCCCGAGCCATAGACCAGCCGATGCGCCGGCTCGACCGTCTGGAAGACCTCGTCCGGCCAGATGATGTTCGGCTGGGTGGCGGCGGCGGCGATCCGCAGAGCGGCCGCCAGCAGCAGCACGCCGGTCAGCGCAAGCCAGCGGACGGTCCCGGGACGTGAAACGATCCGGCTGCGCGTCGCCGCCGGAAGGGTTGCGTCGCCCGTGTCGGTCACAGTCTTCAGAAGGTGGGTCAAGCGCGAGTGACTTTCGGCCGGAAGCAACGCCAAGCGCCCGTCAGACTATCCCGGGCCCGCAATTTATTCGTTAACGCCCGCCGGCGGACGTCAGCGGCCGGAGATCGGCGGATCGCGCACGAAGACGACGGCCCACTTGTCCCGGTACAGCACCCGCCAGCCGGGCGTGTGGGACAGCCAGCGGGTCGCGGCGCTGGACGGCGTCAGGATCGCCCATCCGATCCTGTAGGCGGCGAAGACGCCGGCCAGCTTGACCGTATCGCCGCGG
>CAINOV010000300.1 GCA_903851655.1 uncultured Caulobacterales bacterium | reverse complement strand
GTATAGACCACGCCGATGGCCAGGGAGCCGTCCGCGTGGCCGACAAAGCCGTAACGGAACCCGTCGATCAGGTAGAAGAACGGGTTGAAGGCCGCGAAGGTCTGGGCGAAGGCCGGCAGGCGGTGGATCGTATAAAAGGTCCCGGACAGGAAGGTCAGCGGCGTCACGATGAAGGTGGTGACCGCCGCCAGATGGTCGAACTTCTCCGCCCACAGACCCGTCAGCACCCCGACAAAGGCCATGATCAAGGACGCCGCCAGCGAATAGTAGAGAACCGCGGCGAGGCTGAAGAGGGTGGAATGGGCGAAGGGCCAGACCGACAGGGCGGTCACCAGCCCCACCACCATCCCGCGGGTGGCCGCGCCCAGGGAAAAGGCCGCCGCCAGTTCGAACGGGGACAGGGGCGGGGTCAGGAAGTCCGGCGCCGTGCCCATGATCTTCGCCTGGATTAGCGAGGAGGAGGAGTTGGCGAAGGCGTTGGTCAGAATCGCCATCATGATCAGGCCGGGGGCCACGAACTGGGCGAAGGGCACGCCCTCCACCGTCGGATTGGCGCTGCGCATGGCCACCACGAACACCATCATGTACAGCAGGGTGGTCACCACGGGCGCGGCGATGGTCTGCAGCCCCACCTTCCAGAACCGTCGGACCTCCTTGAGATACAGGGTCTGCAATCCGGTCCAGTTGACCCCGTGATAGACCCGCGGCGCCGGCGGCGAGGCGGCGCCGCGCCCCTCGAGATGAGGGCGCGACGCAGGGTTCGGGGTCGTCGGTGCGGGAGGTGTTGCGATCAGGTCAGCCATACTTCCGATGTGCGTCCTCACAGCCGCCTTGGCAAGGTTGTCCACGGATCTCGACCGCGGATTTCCGATTCAACATCTAGTTCCTGTGGACGAAGGCCAAGGCGCCTATTGTGGACTTTAAGGGTTTGTTTACGATATCTGGTGTCAGCCGCGGAAATTCGTCGGGGCTGGACACAACATATAGCTCCGCCAGATGCCGGCGGAACGTCACCAGGGGGCGCGCATGGAGACTGTCAACGGCTGGACCGAAGATCGCGTTGCGACGCTCAAGAAGCTCTGGCTCGACGGTCTGAGCGCGAGCCAGATCGCCAAGCAGCTGGGCGGCGTGACCCGCAACGCCGTGATCGGCAAGGTGCACCGCCTCGGCCTCTCGGGCCGCGCGGCGCCGTCGCAGCCCGCTCGCCCGGCGTTCAAGGCCACCCGGCCGGCCCGTCCCGTGATGCCGGCGCCGCTCCCGACCCGGCGCGCGGAAGCCGCGACGCCGCCGGCGCAGCCGGTCATGGCTGCGCCCGCCCCCTCGGCGCCCGCCTATCGCCACGAGGAGCCGGGCTCCGCGACGGTGCTGACCCTGGGCGCCCACATGTGCAAGTGGCCCATCGGCGACCCCGCTACGGACGGCTTCAGCTTCTGCGGTCGCCGCACGGGGGGAGACGACGGCCCCTACTGCGTCGAGCACGCCCGGGTCGCCTATCAGCCGCAGCAGAAAAAGGCCCGCCGGAGCGATGGCTCCGAACTGGCCCGGTCCCTTCGCCGGTATATCTGAGTGTCTGATGGGGCCGCGCCCCACCGCGGCCCCGCAAACTTCCGGCGAGAGGGCTGGTCGGACAAGCTCCGGCCAGCCCTTTTTTCTGGCCACGCGATCCGACCGCCGGGATCGTGACGCAAAGAAGCCCCCGCAGCGCGCCGCGGGGGCTTGTCGTCTTCCGGTGACCCGAGGGTCCGGTTCAGCGCTTGCCGGTGAAGCCGGCGAACTTGGCGTTGAAGCGCGACACGCGGCCGCCGCGGTCCAGCAGATGCTGCTGACCGCCGGTCCAGGCCGGGTGGGTCGACGGGTCAATGTCGAGATTCAGGGTCGCGCCCTCCTTGCCGTAGGTGGAGCGCGTGCGGTAGGTGGTGCCGTTGGTCATCACGACGTTGATGAAGTGATAGTCCGGGTGAATGTCTTGTTTCATAGGGCGGTCCAACCGACTTAAGGCCCTGGCGGGATGCGCCCGGGCGAAGAATAGCGAAGGCCCGCCAATCCAGCGGGCCGCCAAGTCGCGAGCCTGTACACGAAGGCCTGCCCCTATGGCAATAGGGTAGGGCGAGAGTCGAGATGTTATGATGATTTCAGGAGCGCCCACATGACTGCTGCCTCTTCGGGCGCAACCGAGGCCGAGGGTCGTCCGTCCGGCGGCGCGCTGCTGGCCGCCGAGATCCTGGCCGCGAAGGACAAGCGCGAGAAGTCCCGCGACCTGCGACCCCTGCGGCGTCTGGCGCCGCTGGTCCTGGCGCACTGGCGGATGGCGGCGCTTGCGATCCTGTTCCTGCTGCTGTCGACCGGGGCGACCTTGGGCGTGACCAGCGCCCTGCGACTGGCGGTGGACCACGGGTTCAGTCTCACGGACTTCTTCGTCGCGCTCGGGGTGGCCCTGGCTCTGGCCTTCGCCACGGCGGCCCGGTTCTACTGGGTCACGCGTCTGGGCGAGCGGGTGATCGCCGATCTTCGCCGCAACGTCTACGCCCACGTCCTGACCCTGGACCAGGCCTGGTTCATGCAGGTCCGCACGGGCGAGGTGCTGTCGCGCATGACCACGGACATGGCCATTGTCGAGAGCATGGCCGGGGTCACCATGTCGATGGTGCTGCGCAACGCCCTGATGATCCTGGGCGCCATGGCCATGATGCTCAGCGTCTCCGTGAAGCTGACCCTGGGCGTGGTCGCCCTGGTTCCCATCGTCATCGTGCCCCTGTTCGTGTTCGGTCGGCGGGTGCGCGGCCTGTCGGTCCGGGCGCAGGACCGCTTCGCCGACGCGGTCGGCTATGCGGGGGAAACCCTGGACCAGCTCGAGACGGTCCAGGCCTTTGGCCGTGAGGGCTTCGCCGCCCAGCGCTTCGCCCAGTCCGTCGAGTCGGCCTTCGATGCGTCGGTGGCGCGGGTGGGCGCCCGGGCGATCATGACGGCCCTGGTCATTTCCCTGGTCACCACGGGGATCGCTGCGGTCCTGTGGTTGGGCGTCACCCTGGTTCACGCCCACGAGATGAGCAACGGCCAGATCCTGCAGTTCCTGTTCCTCGCGGTGCTGGCGGCGGGGTCCGTGGGCGTGCTGGGCGAGGTGTGGGGCGAGGTGCAGAAGGCGTCCGGGGCCATGGCGCGGATCGACGAGATCCTGACCGCCACGCCCTCCATCGCCGCCCCCAGCCAGCCGAAGGCGCTGCCCCGGCCGGCGGGGGGCGCCCTGTCCTTCGCCGATGTCCGCTTCGCCTATCCCGGTCGTCCGGACCTGCCGGCGCTGAACGGTCTGACCTTCAGCGTCCGCCCGGGGGAGACCGTCGCCCTGGTGGGACCGTCCGGCGCGGGGAAGAGCACGGTGCTCCGTCTGCTGCTGCGCTTCTATGACCCCCAGTCCGGGATCATCGCCCTGGACGGGGTGGACCTGCGGGACGCCGATCCCGCCGAGGTCCGGGCGCGGATGGCGCTGGTGGCGCAGGACGCGTCCCTCTTCTCCGGCTCGGCCCTCGACAATATCCGGTTCGGCCGGGAAGCCGCCACCCGGGCGGAGATCGAGTCCGCCGCCGCGGCGTCCGAGGCGGCAGGCTTCATCGCGGCCCTTCCGGACGGGTTCGACCAGTCCCTGGGGGAGCGGGGCAAGACCCTGTCCGGCGGCCAGCGCCAGCGGATCGCCATCGCCCGCGCCCTGGTTCGGGACGCGCCGATCCTTCTGCTGGACGAGGCCACCAGCGCCCTGGACGCAGAGAATGAACGGCTGGTGCAACTGGCCCTGTCCAAGGCCATGAGCGGGCGCACCACCCTGGTCATCGCCCACCGGCTGGCCACCGTGCAGAACGCCGACCGGATCGTGGTGATGGACGGGGGCCGGGTGGTGGAGGAGGGCCGGCACGCGGAGCTGATCGCCCGTGGCGGCCTCTACGCCCATCTGGCCGAATTGCAGTTCGGCGCCGCGCCCGCCGCCGGGTCGCCGGAAGTGGAGCAGGCGCAGGGGTGAGCGACCATCTGGGCGCCCATGACGCGGCGCTGGCGCGGCTGCAGAGGCTGCACCCGAAAAAGATCGACCTGTCCCTGGAGCGGGTCGACCGCCTGTGCGTGGCCCTCGGACGGCCGGAGCGCCGGCTGCCGCCCGTGATTCATGTGGCCGGCACCAACGGCAAGGGCTCGACCACGGCGTTTCTCCGGGCGATCGCCGAGGCGGCGGGGCTGCGGACGCATGTCTACACCTCGCCGCATCTGGTCCGCTTCGCCGAGCGCATCCGCCTGGCGGGAACCCTGATCAGCGATGCAGAGCTGGCCGCCGTGCTGGACGAGGTGGAGCGGGTCAACGCCGGCGCGCCCATCACCTTCTTCGAGATCACCGCCGCCGCGGCCTTCCACGCCTTCGCCGCCCATCCGGCCGACCTCGCCATCATCGAGGTCGGACTGGGCGGCCGGTTCGACGCCACCAACATCATTCCCCGCCCCGACGTCGCGGTGATCGCGCCGGTGGACTACGACCACAAGGAGTTCCTCGGGGACGATCTGGCGGGGATCGCCCGGGAAAAGGCCGGAATCCTGAAGCCGGGCGGTCGCGGCGTGGTCGCCCGCCAGGCGGACGCCGCCCGCGGGGCGATCGAGGCGCAGGCCCGGGCCGTGGGCGCGACGCTGGGCTGGATGGGCGTGGATTTCGACATCTGGCGCGAAGGCGACGGGGTGGCGTTCCAGGGACCGGATCGACTGCTGGACCTGCCGCCGCCGGCGCTGCCGGGGGCGCATCAGGTGGACAACGCCGGTCTCGCCATCGCCGCCGCCCTGGCGCTCGGGGACCCGCGGATCGACGCCGACGCCCTCGCCACGGGCCTGAAGACCGTCACCTGGCCCGCCCGCATGCAGCGGCTGACCGACGGCCCGCTGGCGGAGCTGGCGGCGCAGTCCGGGTCCGACCTCTGGCTGGACGGCGGCCACAATCCCCACGCCGCCTGCGCCGTGGCGGAACATCTGCGCAGCCTGCAGGCCCGGGACGGCCGGCCGCTGACGGTGATCCTGGGACTGCTGGCCAACAAGGACGCCGCCGGCGTGCTCGCGCCGTTCCGCGACCTTGGGGCGCGGCTCATACTGACCGGGTTCAGCGCGTCTGCGGCGGCGGCGCCGGCGGACCTCGCCGCTGTGGCGCAGGGCCTGGGGCTGGCGTCGGAAACGGCGTCGGACGTGACCCGGGCGGTGCGGATGGCGACCGGGACCGGAGTCTCCGGCCATATCCTGATCTGCGGGTCGCTCTATCTGGCGGGGGAGGCCCTGGGCCTGTCGCCGGACACCTGGCCGACCTGATCAGCCCTTGGGCAGGCCCAGTTCGGCGCGGATATAGGGATAGGTGATCTGGTCCTCGCAGGCGCAGCCGCGCAGGTGACCGTCCGGGCCCTGCCAGATCAGGGTCGGATAGGCGAAGCGCACGCCATTTTCTTCCAGAAGCGGCTTCAGGGCGTCGACCAGGGCCCGGGATTTTTCCAGAAGCGCCGCGCGGGCGGGGTCGGTGTCCGCGGACGGCAGGCCGTCAGCGGTCCAGGCGTCCACCGGCATGCCGGTCCAGGTCTCGAAGGTCCTCCAGTCCCGGTGGGCCCAGATCTCCGCGACGCCGCTGCGCTCCGGCGCCGTGGAGCGGTTGCGCCGGGCGACCAGGATCACACGGGTGTCGATGCCGGCCTTGTGCACGTCGGGAAACTGTTCCGTCTCGAAGCGGATGCAGTCCGGGCACGAGCGGAACGACACCATGTAGAGCCAGCGGGTCTTCGACAGACCGGGGGAGACCCAGCCGGCCTCGGTCAACAGCGTACGGATCCTGTCCTCGTCCCGGGTCAGGCTGTGGATGCCGCCATTGGGCAGGACCACCGGCGCCTCCGCCGGCGCGGGCGACGCCAGGAGGGCGACCGCCGCCGTCGCCGCCAGGGCGGCGGCCAGCACCAGAGCGAGAAAGCCCGCGGGCCGGGTCATGGAGCGCGCCACGGCAGGTTACCCCTTGAAGACCTGAGGATCAGACGACGCGTTCGACTAGCATCCGCTTGATGCCGGCGATCGCCTTGGCCGGGTTCAGCCCCTTGGGGCAGACCTGGGCGCAGTTCATGATGGTATGGCAGCGGTACAGCTTGAACGGGTCCTCGAGATCGTCCAGCCGGTCGCCGATGGCCTCGTCCCGGCTGTCCACCAGCCAGCGATAGGCCTGCAGCAGCGCGGCGGGACCCAGGTACTTCTCCCCGTTCCACCAGTAGGAGGGGCAGGAGGTGGTGCAGCAGGCGCACAGGATGCACTCATACAGGCCGTCCAGCTTGGCCCGGTCCTTCGGCGACTGGGTCCATTCCTTCTGCGGCATGGGGGTGTCGGTGTGCAGCCAGGGCTCGATGGAGGAATACTGGGCGAAGAACAGGGTCAGGTCCGGGATCAGGTCCTTCAGCACCGGCATCTGCGGCAGGGGCGAGATCTGCACCGCGTCGCCGGGGACCTCGTCCCAGGCGTGGGTGCAGGCCAGGGTGTTGCGGCCGCCGATGTTCATGGCGCAGGAGCCGCAGACCCCCTCCCGGCAGGACCGGCGGAAGGCGAGGCTCGGATCCATGGTGTTCTTGATGTGGAGGATGGCGTCCAGCACCATCGGTCCGCACTGGTCCACCGCCACGTCGAACGTGTCCCAGCGGGGATTGGCGCCGGTCTCCGGGTCATACCGGTAGATCTTGAAGGTCTTCACCTTCTTGGCGCCCTCCGGCGCGGGAAAGTGCTTTCCCTTGGTGATCTTGGAATTCCGGGGGAGCGTGAACTGAACCATGACGTTTCCTGGGCCCTTGAGCGTCAGTACACCCGCGCCTTGGGCGCGATGTAGGAGATGTCGTTGGTGAGGGTATAGGCGTGCACCGGCCGGTAATCGATGGCCACGCCGCCGGTCTTCGGGTCGAACCAGGCCAGGGTGTGCTTCATCCACTCCTGGTCGTTGCGGTCCTTGAAGTCCTCCCGGGCGTGGGCGCCGCGGCTCTCCTGCCGGTTGGCCGCCGAGGCCACCGTCACCGCCGCCTGGCCGATCAGGTTGTCGAACTCCAGCGTCTCCATCAGATCGGTGTTCCAGATCAGACCCCGGTCGGAGACGCGGATGTCCTTGGAGCGCTGATAGACGTCGGTGATCCGCTGGACGCCGTTCTGCAGGGTCTCGTCGGTGCGGAACACCGCCACGTCCTCCTGCATGGCGCGCTGCATCTCCAGCCGCAGCTTGGCCGTGGGCTCGGAGCCCGCGGCGTTGCGGAAGCGGTCGAAGCGGGCCAGGTGCGAGTCGGTCCAGGCCGCCTTGGGTTCGGGGACCTTGGCGCCCTTCTCGGCGATCTCCGCGGCGCGCAGGCCGGCGGCGCGGCCGAACACCACCAGGTCGGTGAGGGAGTTGGAGCCGAGGCGGTTGGCGCCGTGCACCGAGACGCAGGCGGCCTCGCCCACGGCCATCAGGCCCGGGACGACCTTGTCCGGATCGCCGCCAACCTTGGTCAGCACCTCCCCGTGGTAGTTACAGGGAATGCCGCCCATGTTGTAGTGCACCGTCGGCAGCACCGGGATCGGCTCCTTGGTCACGTCGACCCCGGCGAACACCTTGGCGCTTTCCGAAATGCCCGGCAGGCGCTCGTGCAGGATCTTCGGGTCGAGGTGATCCAGGTGCAGGTGGATGTGGTCCTTGTTCGGGCCCACGCCGCGACCTTCGCGGATCTCCACGGTCATGGCCCGGCTGACCACGTCGCGGCTGGCCAGGTCCTTGGCGGAGGGGGCGTAGCGCTCCATGAAGCGCTCCCCTTCCGAATTGGTCAGATAGCCGCCCTCGCCCCGGGCGCCCTCGGTGATCAGGCAGCCGGCGCCATAGATGCCGGTGGGGTGGAACTGGACGAACTCCATGTCCTGCAGGGGCAGGCCGGCGCGGAGCACCATGGCGTTGCCGTCCCCGGTGCAGGTGTGCGCCGAGGTGCAGGAGAAGTAGCCGCGGCCATACCCGCCGGTGGCCAGGATGACCAGCTGGGCGGAGAAGCGGTGCAGGGTGCCGTCGTCCAGCTTCCAGGCCGTCACGCCGCGGCAGACGCCCTCGTCCATGATCAGGTCCAGGGCGAAATACTCGATGAAGAACTCCACCGAGTTGCGGACCGACTGGCCGTAGAGGGTGTGCAGGATGGCGTGACCGGTCCGGTCGGCCGCCGCGCAGGTGCGCTGGATCGGGCCTTCGCCGTAGTTCTTGGTCATGCCGCCGAAGGCGCGCTGGTAGATCCGGCCCTCGTCCGTGCGCGAGAACGGCACGCCCCAGTGCTCCAGCTCGTACACCGCCGCGGGGGCGTTGCGGCACAGATATTCGATGGCGTCCTGGTCGCCCAGCCAGTCGGACCCCTTGACGGTGTCGTACATGTGCCAGCGCCAGTCGTCGTCGCCCATGTTGCCGAGGCTGGCCGAGATGCCGCCCTGCGCCGCCACGGTGTGGCTGCGGGTGGGGAACACCTTGGACACGCAGGCGGTCTTCAGACCCGCCTGGGCGCACCCGAGGGCGGCGCGGAGACCGGACCCGCCGGCGCCGACGACGACGACGTCATAGCTGTGATCGACGAAGCTGTACTGAGCCATGCTCTTTTGACCGTCCGACTAGTGAACCGGGCCGCCGACGAAGGCGACCCACAGGATGGAGAAGGTGGCGACCGCCCAGCCGAGCCAGCACAGGGCGCTGTTGGCCAGAAGGGCCGCGATCTTGGCGGCGGGGGTGTGCACATAGTCCTCGATGACCACCCGCAGGCCCACCCGCATGTGCAGGAAGGACACGCCCACCAGCAGCAGCGACAGGATCGCGTTGACCGGCTGGCGCAGCATCAGGACGGCGCTCTCATAGCCCAGGGGCGCCACCTTGATCGCCGCATAGACCGCCCACAGGCAGAGGGGAACCAGGGCGACGGAGGTCGAGCGCTCGACGATGAAGGCGCTGACCCCATGGTGGGCGGAACCCAGGCCCCGGGCCCGGCCCAGCGCCGTGCGGAACTCGCCGCCGCCGCTCAACGGACCGCTCCCGTCTGGATGGCCAGCGCCCAGACCACGACCGCCGCGACCAGGGCGAAGGCGATAGCCCCCACCGCGCTCATGTTGGCCGTATGCGGGTTGAAGCCGGCGCCGGCGTCCCAGACCAGGTGCCGAAGGCCGGCGGCCAAGTGATAGAAGACGGAAAAGGTCAGGCCGAACATCACCAGCTTGCCGAGCCAGGACCCGAGAACGACCATCACCGGCCCATAGGCGTCCGGCCCCACCATCAGGGCCGCGAACCACACCGCCGCGATCACCGCGCCGCCATAGAGGGCGACGCCCGTGGCGCGGGTGAGGATCGACGCCGCCATGGTGACATGCCAGCGCCAGACCTGCAGGTGGGGGGAGGTGGGGCGGCTCCGGACGCCCTTTCCGGTGGAGGTGGCCTCGGCCATATGCGTTCTGTTCTCCAGCTCGACGGCTCGCGACGAGCCTGTCCAGTTTTCGTTACGCCAACCGGACATCCCGGGCGGCGGACGCGGGCGGACTTTTAGACGCCCCTTCCGGCAAGTCAACGAAACGACGCCGCGGCGCGTCTCGACGGCTCAGGAAGTGTTGATGCGCAGGCACTTTGGCAAGGCTTCGGCTTAACAATCCGTGGATGCGCAAGGCGATTCCGGGCGGTCCGGGGGGATTTCTAGGAGATGCCGCCCCGCGACGCCTTTTCTTCAAGTCCCGAGACGCCTTCCCTCTGGACGAGGCGGGCGGCGACCTCCGCCGTGGAGACGCCCGCGGCCGCCAGCACCACCAGCCAGTGATAGAGCAGGTCGGCGCTTTCCGCCGCCAGGGCGGCCTTGTCCGCCGCCACGGCGGCGATGACCGTCTCGACCGCCTCCTCGCCCAGCTTCTTGGCGGCGAGGCGGGGGTCCGTCAGCAGTCGCGCCGTGTAGGACGCCGCGGGGTCGCCGCCGTGTCGCGACGCGATGGTCGCCTCGAGGCGCGCCAGCACCTCGCCGAGAGTCGGGCCGGAGGGCGGCTCTACAGAGGGTTGCGCAGGGGTCATCGGGGGCCTCGCCGGGGTCACAGGCGGACGGGAACGCCGGCGGCGGCCAGGCCGCGTTTGGCGTCGGCGATGGAGATCTCGCCGAAGTGGAAGATGGATGCGGCCAGCACGGCGTCGGCGCCGCCTTCGATCACGGCCGCCACCAGATGCGGGATGCTCCCAGCGCCGCCGGAGGCGATCACCGGCACCGGCGCGGCGTCGGTCACGGTCCGCAGCAGGGGCAGGTCATAGCCGGTCCGGGCGCCGTCCCGGTCCATGGAGGTCAGCAGGATCTCCCCCGCGCCCTTGGCGACGATCCGCCGCACATAGTCCAGGGCGTCGATGCCGGTGTCCTTGCGGCCCCCATAGGTGAACACGTCCCAGCGGTCCGGCGCCACGCGCTTCACGTCCACCGCCGCCACGACGCACTGGGCGCCGAAGGCGTCGGCCATGCGGGCCACCAGGTCGGGATCCTCCACCGCGGCGGTGTTCACCGACACCTTGTCCGCCCCGGCTCGCAGCAGGCGACGGGCGTCGTCCACCGTGCGCACGCCGCCGCCGACGGACAGGGGCATGAAGCACACATCGGCGGTGCGGGCGATGACGTCGAGGATCGCCGAGCGATTGTCCGAGGAGGCGGTGATGTCGAGGAACATCAGTTCGTCGGCGCCGGCGGCGTCATAGGCCCGGGCCTGCTCCACCGGGTCGCCGGCGTCGCGCAGGGACACGAAGTTCACGCCCTTGACCACGCGGCCGTCCTTCACGTCCAGGCAGGGGATGACGCGGGTCTTGATCATGCCGGTTCAGCCCGCCGCCCGCGGCGCGGCGCGCCGGGCGGCGCTCAGCGCCTCTGCCGGCCGGATGGCGCCCGTATAGAGCGCCTTGCCCAGCACGGCGCCGGCGATCTGCGCGCCCGGCCGCGCCTTCAGGGCCGCGATGTCGTCCAGGGAGGCCATGCCGCCGGACGCGATCACCGGTATGCCCACGGCGTCCGCCACCTCGCCCACCTGGTCGACATTCACGCCGCCCAGGGTTCCGTCCCGGCCGATATCGGTGACGATCAGGGCGCAGACGCCGGCGTCCTCGAAGCGACGGGCGAGGTCCACCGCCGACAGATCCGACGATTCGACCCAGCCCTTGACGGCGACCCGGCCGTCAAGGGCGTCGATGCCGACGGCCACCTGTTCCGGAAAGGCGGCGGCGGCGGCGCGGACCAGGCCGGGATCGCTGACGGCCACGGTCCCCAGGATCACCCGGCTGACCCCGGCCTCCAGCCAGGCCTCAATCGCCTCCAGGGTGCGGATGCCGCCGCCCACCTGGACCGGCACGGCAACCGCCTGGAGAATGGCGGAGACGGCGGCCGCGTTCATGGACCGGCCCTCCACCGCCCCGTCGAGATCGACCACGTGCAGCCACTGGAAGCCGTCGCGCACGAACTGCGCCGCCTGATCCGCCGGATTGTCGTTGAACACGGTCACCGCGTTCATGTCCCCCTTGAGCAGCCGTACGCAATGGCCGCCCTTCAGGTCGATGGCGGGATAAAGGATCACGGTCGCCACTCCAGGAAGCGCTGCACCAGGGCGAGGCCGGCCGCCTGGCTTTTTTCAGGATGGAACTGAACGCCGGCCATGTTGTCCCGGGCGACCATGGCGCAGAACCGGCCCCCGTGATCCACCTCCGCCGCGCTGTCGGCGTCGTCGGCGGCGTGGAAGGCGAACGAATGGGTGAAGTACATGTGTTCTCCGTCCGCCATGCCCCGCAGCAGGGGGTGGTCCCGGCGGGGATGGAGGGTGTTCCAGCCCATGTGCGGCACCTTGGCCTCATGGGTCGCGGGCTCGAGACGGCGGATGTCGCCGCCGATCCAGCCCAGGCCCGCCGCCTCGCCGAACTCATGGCCGCGATCGGCCAGCAGCTGCATGCCGACGCAGACCCCCAGGAACGGGACGCCGCGGCCCCGCACCGCCGTGGTCATCGCGTCCACCAGGCCGTCCCGGGCGGTGAGGGCGGCCATGCAGGCGCGAAACGCGCCGACGCCGGGAAGCACGATGCTGTCCGCCCGGGCGACGAAGTCCGCGTCCGCCGTGGCGCGGATGTCCCGGGCCTCGCCCAGGTCCCTGGCCGCCGCCCACAACGCCTTTTCAGCGGAGGGCAGGTTGCCGGACCCATAGTCGATCAGTGCGACGGTTCGCATGGCCGCTAGAGCACGCCCTTGGTCGAGGCGGCCTGACCGGCGGTCTTCGGATCGATCTCCACCGCCGTGCGCAGGGCCCGGGCTAGGGCCTTGAACCCGCTCTCGGCGATGTGGTGGTTGTTCTCGCCATACAGGGTTTCGAGATGCACGCAGGCGCCGGCGTTCATGGCGAAGGCCTGGTGGAACTCGCGGAACAGCTCCGTGTCGAAGTCGCCGAGCTTGTCACGGGTGAACTGCACCTTCCAGATCAGATAGGGCCGATTGCACAGGTCCACGGCGCAGCGGGTCAGGGTCTCGTCCATTGGCACATAGGCGTGGCCGAACCGGCGGACGCCCTTGAAGCCTGGCAGGGCCTGGGCGAAGGCCTGGCCCAGAACGATGCCCACGTCCTCGACGGTGTGGTGCATGTCGATGTGCAGGTCGCCGGTCGCCTCGACCTCCAGGTCGAACCCCCCGTGACGACCGAAGCTGTCCAGCATGTGGTCGTAGAAGCCGATGCCCGTGGAGATCCGGCAGACGCCGGTTCCGTCCAGGTCCAGCTTCACGCGGATCCGGGTCTCCCGGGTCTCGCGGACGACGTCGGCCATGCGGGGCCGAAGGTCAGGGCGCGCATCGGTCATCGGTCGACAGCTCCTTGGACATGCGCGATCTCCGCCCGCGCCGGAGGCGGGCGGCGACCGCTAGATGATCCCCGCCGCGCGCGCCAGGGACTTCAGCGAGACCTGCGGGCGGGGCCCGTAGTGATCGATGACCTCGGCGGCGGCGATGGAACCCAGACGCCCGCAGATCGCCGGCGCAAGGCCCCGGGCCATGCCGAACATCACGCCCGCCGCGTACTGGTCCCCGGCGCCGGTGGTGTCAAGCACCTGGGCCGCGGGTGCTGCAGGCACATCGACCCGGACGCCGTCGGACAGGATGACGGAGCCGTGCTCCCCCCGCGTGACGCAGGCGGTCTTGGTCCGCGCCCCCAGCAGGGCCGCGGCGGTGTCGAAGTCGTCGGTCTGGAACAGGGAGCGGGCCTCGGCCTCGTTGGCGAAGACGATGTCGATCTCGCTGTCGATGAAGGCCAGCAGCGAGGCCCGGTGCCGGTCGACGACAAAGGCGTCGGACAGGGTCAGCGCGATCTTCCGGCCGGCGTCCCGGGCGATCCGCGCGGCCTTGACAAAGGCCAGCCGCGCCTCGTCGGGGTCGAACAGATAGCCCTCCAGATAGACGATGGAGGAGGCGCGAACCACCTCGGCGTCCACGTCCGCAGGCGTCAGCAGGTTGGCGGCGCCCAGATAGGTGCACATGGTCCGCTGGCCGTCGGGAGTCACATTGATCAGGCAGCGGCCGGTGCCGGGTCCGCCGGCGGGGAGGGGCTGCGGCTGGAAATGGACGCCCTGGGCGGTGATGTCGTGGCGGAAGATCTCCCCCAGCTTGTCCGTGGCGACCTTTCCCACATAGGCCGCCGAGCCGCCCAGGCTGGCCACCCCCGCCACCGTGTTGCCGGCCGAGCCGCCGGACGCCTCGATCCCGGCGGCCATGCGCGCATAGAGGGTGTCGGCGCGGCTGTCGTCGATGAGGATCATCGCCCCCTTGGTCAGACCCTCGGAGTCCAGAAAGGCGTCGTCCGCCGGCGCGATCACGTCGACAATGGCGTTGCCGACGGCGCAGACGTCGTAGGAAGCGGGCATCGGGTTCTCAATTCGGGGGATGGCTCAAGGGGGGCGGAGTATAGCGTCACGCACCGCCGGGGCAATGGACGCCACGAAATGATCGGGCGCCCGAGACCGAAGCGGTTCATGCGGCCGCCGAAATGGGCTAGGACCGCCGGATGACGCCGTGCGCCGCCCTGTCCCTTGCCCTCGTCACCGCGCTGTGGGCCGTCGCGCCGGGCCCGGCGCGATCCGCGGCGACGCCACCGGCGGTCGTGACCCCCCATGCGCTGGAGGGCGAGTCCCCGGACGCGGTGCGCCAGCTGCTGGGCGAACCGGACGTCGCCCATGGGGAGGGAGGAGGCGCCCTGTGGACCTATCGGCTCGAGTCCTGCGCCCTTCTCGTCGCCTTTCGCGAGACCGAGCGGGGGCTGAAGGTGACATCGGCCATCGCCGGTCCGCGGCGGCGCGGCCAGCCCGACCCGTCGCCCGCCGACTGCGTCAGCGCCGCGGTCGTCGCCCACCGTCAGGCGGCGGACCACCCGCCGCCCCTCCCGCGGGAGACCACGATCGGTCCGGCCGCGCCGCCCACTCCGCAACCCCGCGAGCCCCGATGATCCGCCAGATCGCCGTCCTGTGTCCCGACCCGGCGGAGCCGACCTACACCACCGGGACGCCCGCGCCCATCGGCGCCTACCGGACGCTGTTCGCCGCGTTCGGCGTGGAGGTGATCGCCCATCCCTGGGTCGATCCGGTTCCGTCGGGCGTCGACGGCGTGCTGGCGACCCTCGCCTGGGGTTATCATTTCCAGCCGCAGCTCTGGGACCAGATCCTCGCCACGTGGGATCCGTCCCTCCCCCTGGTCAATCCGCCGCAGGTGCTGAGGTGGAACACCTCCAAGACCTATCTCCAGGAGCTGGGCGCCTCCGGGGTGACCGTGATTCCCACCCTGACGCCCGCGGTCGCGTCTGCGGAGATGCTGTCGGCGGCGTGCGACGCGTTCGGAACCGAGGACCTGGTGATCAAGCCGCTGGTGTCCGCCGGATCCCATCGGACCGTGCGCCACCGCCGCGGCGACCCGGTCCCGGACCCGGCGGTCGGCGCCATGGTCCAGCCCTTCCTGCCCAGCGTGAATTCGGAGGGCGAGCTGTCCCTGTTCTATTTCGCCGGCCGGTTCAGTCACGCGGTGCGCAAGCGGGCGGCGGCCTCCGATTTCCGGGTGCAACCCCAGTTCGGGGGGCTTTTCGAGACCCTGGTTCCAGAGGGCGAAGCGCTCCATCTGGCCGAGGCCGTCCTCGCGGCGGCGCCGGCGGGGATTGTCTATGCGCGGATCGACCTCATCCGCCGCCTGGACGGGCGGCTGGCCCTGATGGAGCTCGAGGCGATCGAGCCGGACCTCTATTTCGCCCAGTCTCCGGACGGGGGCCGGGGGTTCGCCGCGGCGGTGCTGTCGCACATCGCCGGCCAGCGGGAGACGCCGCCCGCGGCCCTGTGACCGACGGCGCGCGCGATCCGTTCCGCGCCCTCCGATTGCGACAGATTGTCTGAAAAAGCCCATCAGGGTTGAAATCACGGAAACCTGACCGCCTAAATGCGCCAGCATGGGAGGAGGCACGGGTGGCCGCGCGGATCGTCACGGCCGCATTCGAGGGCGTCGAGGCCCGGCGCGTCGATGTGGAGGTGCAGACCAGCTCGGGGATGGTGAACTTCATCCTCGTGGGGCTGGGCGACAAGGCCGTGGCCGAAAGCCGCGAGCGAGTCCGGGCGGCGTTTTCCAGCCTGGGCCTCGCCCTTCCGGCCAAGCGTCTGGTGGTGAACCTGGCGCCGGCGGACATGCCGAAGGAGGGCAGTCACTACGACCTGCCCATCGCGCTGGCCCTGATGGCCTCCATGGGCGTGGTGCCGGAGGATGCGCTGTCCGGCTGGCTGGCCTTCGGCGAGCTGAGCCTCGACGGACGGCTGGCGGCCAGCGCCGGGGCCCTGCCCGCGGCCCTGACGGCGGGGTCCTTGGGGCTGGGCCTGATCTGTCCCGAGGCCTGCGGCGCCGAGGCCGCCTGGGCGGGAGAGGTGCCGATCCTGGCGGCGCGCTCCCTCATCAGCCTCATCAACCACTTCCGCGGCGTCCAGGTGTTGAGCCCGCCGTCCGCCGGCGATCTTCGCGAAGGGCCGCCGGGTCCCGACCTGCAGGATGTGAAGGGGCAGGAGCACGCCCGCCGCGCCTTGGAGATCGCCGCGGCGGGGGGCCACAACCTGCTGTTCTGCGGTCCGCCGGGCTCGGGCAAGTCGATGCTGGCCAGTCGCCTTCCGGGGATCCTGCCGCCCCTGACGGCGCGGGAGCTGCTGGAGACCTCCATGGTCCATTCCGTCGCCGGCCTGATCGCGCGGGGAGAGCTCTCCCGTGCGCGGCCCTATCGGGCGCCGCACCACTCGGCCAGCATGGCCGCTCTCGTGGGCGGCGGAGCCCGCGCGCGGCCGGGAGAGGTGTCGCTGGCGCACAATGGCGTCCTGTTCCTGGATGAGCTTCCGGAATTCTCGCCCCAGGTCCTGGACAGCCTGCGCCAGCCCCTCGAGACCGGAGAGGTGGTGGTGGCCCGGGCCAACGCCCATGTCCGCTATCCGGCCCGCATCCAGCTGGTGGCGGCCATGAACCCCTGCCGCTGCGGGGTCGGCGGCGACGGGCGGGGCGCCTGCGGCCGGGCGCCCCGATGCCAGAGGGACTATCAGGGCCGGATCTCCGGCCCGCTGCTCGACCGGATCGACCTGAACGTGGATGTGCCCCCGGTCTCGGCGGCGGACATGGCCTTGCCTGCCGATGGGGAGGACAGCGCCCGGGTGGCCGTCCGGGTGGCGGACGCCCGGGCGCGGCAGCTGGAGCGTGGGGTCGCCGCGGGCCTGCCCGCGGGGGAGGGGCTCAACGCCCGCATCGACGGGCGGGTGCTGGAGCGGATCGCCGGGCCGGACGCGGCGGGCCACGCCCTGCTGACCCGGGCCGCGGACTCCGGCGCCCTCACGGCCCGGGGATGGAGCCGGGTGTTGCGGCTGGCGCGCACGATCGCGGATCTCGACGGCGCGGTCGCCGTCCGCCGCGTCCATATCGCCGAGTCGCTGGCGTATCGTCGGGCGCGGTTCGACGGCCAGCCGGGGGTGACGCCGGAGGGGTCCGCGCCCTTCAGGCCGGACATTTAAGTCTGACGTTAAGCCCGGGCGGCTAGGATCGCCCGATGGCCTTGGTTGATCCAGACGGGACGGCGGCGGACGCTGCGACGGGCGCCGCGACGGGCGCTGTGACAGGCGTTGTCACGGGCGCGGCGACGGGCGGGCGCGGCCTGCTGGCCCGGGTCGGCGCCCTCGCCACCCTGAGCCACGAGATCCGCACGCCCCTCAACGGCGTCCTGGGCATGGCCGGACTTCTGGCGGAAACGCCGCTGGACGACACCCAGCGCTCCTATCTGAACGCCCTGCAGCTCAGCGGCGAGCACCTGCTGACGCTGGTGAATGACATTCTCGACCTCGCCAAGCTGGAGTCCGGCCGCCTGGATCTCGAACCCCGCACGGTGGGGCTGGAGGGCCTGTTGATGGGCGTCGCCGAGCTTCTGTCGCCGAGGGCCCACGCCGCAGGACTGGACATCGCCTGGGCCATCGACCGGGACGCGCCGCCGATCCTCGCCGACGACGGCCGCCTGAAGCAGGTGCTGTTCAACCTGGCCGGAAACGCCGTGAAAATGACCACGGCCCATGGCGGCGGCGGCGGCGTTCTGATCAGCGCCCGGGTGCGACCGGCCGGCGACCGGCGGGTGCGCCTGCGCCTGGCCGTCCGCGACACGGGCCCCGGCGTGTCCCCCGACACCCAGTCGCGCCTGTTCGACGAGTTCTTCCAGACCCGGCAGGGCGCCGCCGCGGGCGGCGCGGGCCTGGGTCTGGCCATTGTGCGGCGGATCGCCGACGCCATGGGCGCGGAGCTGGGCGTCGCCAATCTGCGGGTGTCCGACGAGGCCTACTGGGGCGCCGAGTTCTGGTTCGAGGCCGATTTCCCCGTGGCCGAGGCGCTGACGCCGTCCGCTCGCCCCCTGTCCGGCCGCACCGTGGCGGTGATCTCCGCATCCCCGGTGGTGCGAGAGGCGGCGCTGGCCCAGATCCGGGCCAGCGGGGCGCGGGCGGTTCTGGCGAGCGGCTTTGACGCCATTGACCGGTTCTGTGACGCGGTGCTGGTGGACCCGTCGACGGACGGGGTCGCGCCGCTGACCCGGCCGCCCCGGGGCGTGGCGGCCTTCGTCATGCTGCCCCCGGAGGCGCGGGACCGGATCAGCGCCTTTCGCGCCGCGGGGTATCAGGGATATCTGATCAAGCCCCTGCGCCGATCGTCCATCATTTCCCGGCTCTACACGGTGATCGGGCAGCCGGCCGCGCCGGCGGCGGCCCCTCCGGACCTGCAGGAGGACGAGCGCGCCGGCAAGACCGCCGCCTCATCCGGCCTGCGGGTGCTGCTGGCGGAGGATAACGCCGTCAACGCCCTGCTGGCGACGGCCCTGCTGCGCCGGATGGGGTGCGTGGTGGACCGCGCCGCCACCGGCGAAGAGGCGATCGCGGCGGCGTCCGCGGTCCCGTATGACCTGATCCTGATGGATGTCCGGATGCCGGGGGTCGACGGTCTGGAGGCGACCCGGCGGCTGCGCGCCCTCGGGGTCACGACGCCGATCGCAGCGGTCACCGCCAACGCCTTCGAGGATGACCGTCGCGCCTGCCTCGAGGCGGGGATGGACGATTTCCTGACCAAGCCCCTGGCGCCCGCCGCCCTGAATGCGGCCATCGCCCGCTTTGCAGACGCCGCTGCCGGGCCGCGCGCCCGCCGCGCCCGGCGACCGCGCAAGGCCCGGGATCCGGTCTGCGGTTGAGGCTGGACGAAACCCGCCCTTGCCCCGGGCGCGGCGAGCCGTCACCTTGACGGTCTGATCCAGCCTGACGGGTTCCATGAGTCCTCCTCCCGCCGCGTCCCGCCGCCGGACGCTCGACACCCTCCGCGCGCTGCGGCGACCCAAGGCGGCGGCCATGCTGGCGCTGGGCTTCTCCTCCGGCCTGCCGTTCATGCTCACCGGCAACACCCTGGGCTACTGGCTGCGGGAAGGGCATGTCAGCCTCACCGCCATCGGCTTCGCCTCCTGGGTCGGGCTGGCCTACACGCTGAAATGGGTCTGGGCGCCCCTGATCGACCGGATCGGCGCGCCCCTGACCGGCAGGCTGGGACGGCGCCGGGGATGGATGCTGCTGGCGCAGGTCGTCATCGCCCTGGGCCTGGCCGCCATGGCCCTGATCGGGCCGGGGGGCGGGCTGGTGAACCTGGCTCTTGCGGCCCTGGTGGTGGCGTTTGCGTCTTCCACCCAGGACATCGTCGTCGACGCCTGGCGGATCGAGATCGCCGACGATCCGGACGAGATCGGGCTTCTGACCTCCGTCTACAGTCTCGGCTACCGGATCGCCTTGCTGGTGACGGAGTCGCTGATCCTGATCATGGCCCAATCCTTCGGCTGGTCGTCGAGCTATCTGGTGATGGCGGCGCTCACCGGCGTGGGCATGGCGGCGGTCCTGATGGCGAAGGAGCCGGAGGCCGCCGACGCCGCCATCCAGGCCCGGGAGAAGATGGCCCCTCTCACCAGCCTGCGGGGTGTGGCCGACGCCATCTTCGGGCCGATCGTGAACTTCTTCACCGACCACGGGGCCTTTGCCGCGGTGATGCTGCTGACCATCACCCTGTATCACCTGCCGGACTATCTGCGGGGGCCGGTGACCAACCCGTTCTACAAGGACCTGGGGGTCGCCAAGACCACGGTGGGTCTGGTGCGGGGGACCATCGGCCTGTGGGCGACGGTGATCGGCGTGAGTCTCGGCGGTCTGTGCGCCGTGCGGCTGGGTTACGCCCGGACGCTGATCCTGGGCGCGCTGATCCAGCCGGTGGCGATCGCCCTGTTCGCCTGGCTGGCGCGCCACGGGCCCGACCTCGCCGCCTTCGAGGCGATCATGGCCCTGGACTCCTTCGCCATCGGCTTTTCCGGCGTGGCGCTGGTGGCCTATATGTCCAGCCTGACCCGGCTCGGCTATACGGCCACGCAATACGCAGTCATGACCTCTGCCCTGGCCTGGACCGGCAAGTCGCTGAAGGGCTTTTCCGGGGCCGTGATCGACGGCCTGCATCAGGGCCGCAGCCTGATGGACAGCTACGCCCTGTTCTATCTCGGGGCGGCCGCCTTCGGCCTGCCCGCCGTCGTGCTGTGCCTGGTCCTGGCGCGCCACATCGCCCGGCAGGCGGCGGCGACGAAGGCCGCGGCCTGATCAGACGTCCCGCTCGAGGCTCGCCCGCACGTCATAGGCGGCGAAGATGGCCATGTTCAGGATGTGGCTGACCGAGGCCGACAGCTGGCAGATCTGCACCGGCCGGGACAGGCCCAGCAACAGCGGGCCGATCACCGTGGCGCCGCCCACCGCCTGCACCAGCTTGGTGGCGATGGAGGCCGAGTGGATGGCCGGCATCACCAGCACATTCGCGTCCCCGGTCAGGCGCTGGAACGGATAGTTGGCCCGGGCCTCGACGCTGAGCGCCACGTCCGGCGGCACCTCGCCCTCGTATTCGAAGTCCAGGTCCGTGCGGCGATCCATCAGCGCCACGGCCTCGCGCACCTTCTCCCCCCGGGGGCCGGGGGGATTGCCGAAGGTGGAATAGGACAGGAAGGCCACCCGCGGCTCATGCCCGAGGCGGCGGGCGGCGTGGGCGACCTCCACGGCGATGTCCGCCAGGACGTTGGAGTCCGGCAGTTCCGAGACGGTGGTGTCGGCGACGAAGATGGTCCGGCCCTTGGCCAGCAGCACGCTCATGCCCATCACCCGGCTCTCCGGCGAGGGGTCGATGACCCGCAGCACCTCCTCCAGGGCCTGGTCGAAGTTGCGGGTGACGCCGGTGACCATGCCGTCGGCGTGGCCCAGCGCCACCATGGTGGCGGCGAAGGAGTTGCGGTCCTGGTTGATCAGCCGCTGGGCGTCCCGCAGCAGGAAGCCGTCCCGCTGCAGCCGCTTGTAGAGGAAGTCCACGTACTCGGCGTTCCGGTCCGACAGGCGGGCGTTGATGATCTCGAGATCGGCCTCCGCCGGATCGAGGCCCAGGTCGGCCATGTTGCGCAGGATCAGCTCCTCCCGGCCGCACAGGATGGCCCGGCCGTAGCCCTGGCCCTGGAAGGCGTAGGCGGCGCGGATGACGCTGGCCTCCTCGCCCTCGGCGAACACGATGCGCTTGTGCCGCCCGCGCTGCACGGCGCCGGAGATCTTCTGCAGGAAGTCGGCCGAGGGGTCGAGGCGGCGGGCCAGGCTGGCCCGATAGGCGGCCATGTCCTCGATGGGTCGGCGGGCGACGCCGGTGTCCATGGCCGCCTTGGCCACGAAGGGGGGGATGTACCACATCAGCCGGGGATCGAAGGGCGACGGGATGATGTAGTCCGGTCCGAAGCGCAGCTGGCGACCCTGATAGGCGGCGGCGACCTCGTCGGGGACATCCTCCCGGGCCAGCTGGGCGAGGGCCTGGGCGCAGGCGATCTTCATCTCGTTGTTCACCCGCCGCGCCCGGACGTCCAGGGCGCCGCGGAAGATGTAGGGAAAGCCCAGAACGTTGTTGACCTGGTTGGGATAGTCCGACCGGCCCGTGGCCATGATCGCGTCCTTGCGGATGGCGTGGACCTCTTCCGGGGTGATCTCCGGATCGGGATTGGCCATGGCGAAGATGATCGGATTGGGGGCCAGCGCCCGGATGATCTCCTCGCTGAACGCGCCCTTCTGCGAGAGGCCCATCAGCACGTCGGCGCCCTGGGCCGCCTCCAGCAGGGTGCGCTTGTCCGTGGCCACGGCGTGGGCGCTCTTCCACTGGTTCATGCCCTCGGTCCGGCCCTGATAGAGCACGCCCTTGGAGTCGACGGCGATACAGTTCTCCGGCCGCACGCCCATGGCCTTGATCAGCTCCAGGGTGGCGATGCCTGCGGCCCCCGGCCCGTTCAGCACCACCTTGATCTTCGACATGTCCCGGCCGGTGATGTGGCAGGCGTTGATCAGGCCGGCGGCGGAGATGATCGCCGTGCCGTGCTGGTCGTCATGGAAGACGGGTATGTCCAGCAGCTCCTGCAGCTCGGTCTCGATGCGGAAGCATTCGGGGCTCTTGATGTCCTCCAGATTGATGCCGCCGAAGGTCACGCCGATGTTCTTCACCACCGTGATGATCTCGTCCGGATCCTTGGACGACAGTTCGATGTCGATGGAATCCACGTCGGCGAAGCGCTTGAACAGCACGCTCTTGCCCTCCATCACCGGCTTGGAGGCCAGCGCGCCCAGATCCCCGAGCCCGAGGATGGCGGTGCCGTTGGAGATGACCGCCACCAGGTTGCCCTTGGAGGTGTAGTCATAGGCGGCGTCGGGATCGGCGGCGATGGCGTGGACCGGAGCCGCGACCCCGGGGGAATAGGCGAGGCTGAGGTCCCGCTGGGTCGCCATCGGCTTGGTGGCCACCACGGCGATCTTGCCAGGGGTGGGATAGCGGTGGAAATCGAGGGCTTCCTGGTCCGTCAGGCTACGCTGGTCGTTGGACATGATCTTCCTGCTTCAGCCCGGTCTCGCGGGGGCGGTTTGGCGGCCGGCGGCATGGCGCGCGCCAGGGTTGGTCCGTGCATAGCATCGTTCCGGCTTGCGAATCACCACTGCCGCAGCGGCAGGCTAGGCCAGCAGCCGGGCCCGGAGCCGCGCCTTGACGTCGGCGTCGACCCCCAGCGCCCGCTCCAGATAGGCGTCGAGGGCGCCGTGGCCCGAATCAATCTCGGCGAAGGCGGCCTCCAGATAGTCCGGCATCACCCCTAGAAACGCGCGGACGGCCTCAAGCGACGGGGTGCGGCCCGTGGCCTCGCCGATGTTCTGCTGCACCAGCGGCGCCCGCTCCTCGATCCGGGCGGCGGCGTTGGTCAGGATGTAGTCCTCGTAGATGTCGTCGTCATGCACGCCGACCACCTTGTGCGTCAGGGCGGCCAGCAGTCCGGTCCGGTCCTTGCCCGCCGCGCAGTGGATCACTACTGGCCCGTCCGCCGCCGCCACGGCCTGGAAATACCGGCGATAGAGGTCGAGGTGCCGCGGCTCGAAGGGAATGCGGCGATACTCCTCGATCATGAAGCCCCGCACCGAGTCCGGGGTCAGCTCGTTGTTGGCGACGAAGGTCATGTGCGGCGCTACGCCCACGTCGCCGATATCGTTCTCGATGACCCGGGCGGCGAAGGACGTGGGCCGGCGGGACGGTTCCCGCTCCCGTTCGCTCTTGCGGCGCAGATCCACGACCGTCGCAAGGCCAAGGGCGGCCATCTGCGCCAGGTCGGCGTCCGTGGCCCGGGCGTGGTGGGCGGAGCGATAGAGGACGCCCCGGGCGAGGCGGGCGCCGTGGTGGGTCGCATAGTCCCCATAGTCGCGGAAGTTGTCGACGCCTTCGAAGGTCAGGATTCGGCTGGAGGTCATGTCTTTACTGTACGGGATGGCGCGTCGGGTTGCGAGGGCTGTCGATCGCGGCCGGTCAGGTCTCAGCGGAACGGCGGCTCGTCGAAGGCGCGGAGCTTCCGGCTGTGCAGGCGGGCGCCCTCGTCCCGCAGCACGTCTACGGCGGCGATGCCGATGCGCAGGTGCTGGCTGATGGCCTGTTCGTAGAACTGATTGGCCTGGCCCGGCAGCTTCAGCTCCCCGTGCAGGGGCTTGTCGGAGACGCAGAGCAGGGTCCCGTACGGCACGCGGAACCGATAGCCCTGGGCGGCGATGGTGGCGCTCTCCATGTCGATGGCCACCGCCCGGGACTGGTTGAAGCGCAGGGCGGAGATGGTGTAGCGCAGCTCCCAGTTCCGGTCGTCGGTGGTGACCACGGTGCCGGTGCGCAGGCGCTTCTTCAGGGCGTCGCCGCTCTCCCCGGTGATCCGCTCCGCCGCCCGGGACAGGGCCAGCTGCACCTCGGCGATGGGCGGGATGGGGATTTCCGGCGGCAGGGCGTCGTCCAGCACGTGATCGTCCCGCAGATAGGCGTGGGCCAGCACATAGTCGCCGATGGTCTGGCTGGGGCGCAGGCCGCCGCAATGGCCGATCATCATCCAGGCCTGGGGCCGCAGCACCGCCAGATGGTCGGTGATGGTCTTGGCGTTGGACGGGCCGACTCCGATGTTCACCAGCGTGACGCCCTGGCCGTCCTCGCGCATCAGGTGATAGGCGGGCATCTGGTGCTTGCGCCAGGGCGCCTCGGCCACCAGCCGCTCCGCATCGGGCGTGTCGCGGTCGATCAGCACGCCGCCGCAGCAGGACATCTGGGTGTAGGGCCCGCCCCGGGCGATCTCCGCCACGCCCCAGCGCACGAATTCGTCCACATAGCGATGGTAGTTGGTGAACAGGACGAAGGGTTGGGTGTGTTCGGCCGGGGCGCCCGTATAGTGCTTCAGCCGGGCGAGGCTGAAATCAATGCGCAGGGCGTCGAACAGGGCCAGGGGTTCGGCGTCGGCCAGGCCCGGCTCCCAGACCCCGTCCGCCACCTCGTCCCCGATCTGCGAGAGGTGCGTGGTGGGGAACCAGCGCGCCAGATCGGCGCTGACGGCGCCCTGCAGGTCCAGCTCGCCCGCCCCATCCAGCACGTAGGGGTAAGGGATTTCCACGTCCGAGGACCGGACCTCGACGGTCACCGGAAAGTCCTGCATCAGCAGCTGCAGCTGCTCGCGCAGATAGGTGCGGAACAGGGCCGGCCGGGTCAGGCTGACCGCATAGACCCCCGGATGCCGCAGCAGGGCGTAGGCCCGGTGCGGCCGCGGGATGGCCCCGTCCTGGCGGTAGGTCAGGCGCAGCTCCGGATAGGTGAAGGCGCCGTCCATGCGGGCCGCGGGATCCGGCCGCTCGCCCGTGGTCAGATAGAGGTGAAGGGCGGTGCGCAGGCGCTCCACGGCCTCGGCGTAGCGCCGCTCCAGAGCATCGATGACCGCATCGGGCGTATTCAGGTCAGTCATGACGCAGCATAGCGTCCAATCCTGACAGTGGCGAGACACGGGGGCGCAGTTTTTGCGACCCCGCGATCCTGTGCGCCGGGCGGCCTATTCCGGCGTTTCGTCCGGCAGGCCGATCATGTGGAAGCCTGCATCCACGTGGATCACTTCCCCGGTGGTCGAGCGGCCCAGTTCGGACAACAGCCACAGGGCGCAGCCGGCCACGCCCTCCACCGAGGTGTCTTCCTTCAGGGCGGAGAACTGCCGGCCCTGGGCGATCATCTTGCGGCCGTCCTGGATGCCGGCCAGGGACAGGGTGCGGATGGCCCCTGCGGAAATGGCGTTCACCCGAATGCCCTTCGGCCCCAGGTCGCGGGCGATGTAGCGGGTCGCCGCCTCCAGCGCCGCCTTGCAGACGCCCATGACGTTGTAGTTCGGGATCACCCGCTCCGACCCCAGATAGGTCAGGGTGATCATCGAGCCGCCGTTGGGCATCAGTCTTTCCGCCCGCCGGGCCACGTCGACAAAGGAATAGGCGGAGATGTTCATGGAATTCAGGAAGTTCTCCCGCGTGGTGTTGTCCACGAACGAGCCGCGAAGTTCGTTCTTGTCGGAGAACGCGATGGCGTGGACCACGAAGTCCAGGGTCCCGAATTCCTTCTCCAGGGTGGCGAAGGCCGCATCCATCGAGGCGTCGTCGGTCACCTCGGCCGGCACGAACACCTTCACGCCGATGGACTCGCCCAGCGGCCGGACGCGCTTCTCCATGGCCTCGATATAGCTGAAGGCGATCTCGGCGCCCTGGGCGGCCAGCTGGCTGGCGATCCCCCAGGCGATGGAGTTGTGGTTGGCGACCCCCATGACGAGGCCCTTCTTGCCCTTCATCAGGTCGCCCTTGGGCAGGTTCATCTCTTCAGCCATGTCTGTGTTCTCTCAAGGGTCCGAGGCGTCGGCGACGATCAGTCGACGCGGCTCATGATCAGGCATCCGTTGGTGCCGCCGAAGCCGAAGCTGTTGGACATGACCGTGTCCAGCCGGGCGTTGGAGATCGTCTCCCGGACGATGTTGGCGCCTTCGAAGGCGGGGTCGAGGTTGTCGATATGGGCGCTCTTGGCGATGAAGCCGGACTTCATCATCAGCAGGCAGTAGATCGCCTCCTGCACGCCGGCCGCGCCGAGGGAGTGGCCGGTCAGCGACTTGGTGGAGGAGACCGGCGGCATGTCGGCGCCGAACACCTCGGTGATGGCCCCGATCTCCTTCTCGTCGCCCACCGGCGTGCCGGTGCCGTGCGGGTTGAGATAGTCGATCCGGCCCGGCCTGCGCCCGCCGAAGCCTTCCATGGCCAGCCGCATGCAGCGGACTGCGCCTTCGCCGGAGGGAGCGACCATGTCATGGCCGTCGGAATTGGCGGCGTAGCCCGTGATCTCCGCATAGATGGGCGCGCCCCGGGCCCGGGCCCGGTCGAGGTCTTCCAGAACGAGCATGCCGGCGCCCCCGGCGATGACGAACCCGTCCCGGTCCCGGTCATAGGCGCGGGAGGCCACGGATGGCGTGTCGTTGAACTTGGACGACATGGCGCCCATGGCGTCGAACAGGTCCGACAGGGTCCAGTCCAGCTCCTCGCAGCCGCCGGCGAACATTACGTCCTGACGGCCGAGCATGATCTGCTCCGCCGCCGCGCCGATGCAGTGGGTCGAGGTCGCGCAGGCGGACGAGATCGAATAGTTGATCCCGCGGATCTTGAACCAGGTGGACAGGACGGCCGACGGGCCCGAGCTCATGGCCTTGGGCACGGCGAACGGCCCGATGCGCTTGGGGCCCTTGTCCCGGGTGGTGTCCGCCGCGCTGACGATGGTCTTCGCCGAGGGGCCGCCGGAGCCGACGATCAGCCCGGTGCGCTCGTCCGAAATCTCTTCCGGCGTCAGGCCGGCGTCGGCGATGGCCTGCTCCATGGCCACATGGGCGTAGGCGGTGCCGTCGGCCAGGAAGCGCGCCGCGCGCCGGTCGACGACCGCCTCCCAGTCCAGCGTCACCGGCGCATAGACCCGGCTGCGGAAGCCGAGGTCGGCATAGTCCTGCGCCGCCACCACGCCGGAGCGCGCTTCGCGCAGGGAGTCCGTCACCTCTTCCTTCGAATTGCCGATGCTCGAGACGATTCCGATGCCTGTGATGGCGACACGACGCATGCCTAGGTCTTCCCTGCTATCTCTTTTTTTGACTACGGACCCCGGACAGGCCTCAGAGCAGATCCTTGGGATCGAAAAGGCCGACGCGCAGGTCCTTGGCGGTATAGATCTGCTTTCCGTCCGCTTCCATCACCGCATCGCCGATTCCCATCACAAGACGACGATCAATCACCCGGGACATGTCGATCTTGTAGGTGATCTTCTTGATCTTCGGCGTGACCTGGCCCGAGAACTTCACCTCTCCGGCCTGCAGCGCGCGGCCCTTGCCCGGTTTGCCGGCCCAGCCGAGGAAGAAACCCACCAGCTGCCACATGGCGTCCAGGCCGAGGCTGCCCGGCATCACCGGATCATTCAGGAAGTGGCACTGGAAGAACCACTGGTCCGGGTGGATATCCAGCTCCGCCTGAATGTAGCCCTTGCCGAACTTGCCGCCGTCCGCGGTGATTTCGGTGATGCGGTCCATCATCAGCATGGGCGGCGCAGGCAGCTGGGCGTTGCCGGGGCCGAACAGCTCCCCGCGGGCGCAGGCGAGCAGGTCTTCACGATCATAGCTGGATTTTTGAGCGGTCATTCCCGGGAAGCGTTCCTGAGGGGGGCTGGATGTCGTGTCGCGCGGCGTCGCGCGGGCTCCGGCCCGGAGGGTGTGTCCTGTGCGTTACAACAGAGCCCGCCTCGCCTCAACCTGCCACTTTCGCCGGCGGACGCCCTACCGGGCCTTGCAGCCCTCTCCCGGCGGCAGGGCTTCGGCGCCCCAGAGCTCTGCGCGCGGGGCCCAGCCCGAGGCGTGGTCCACGCTGATCTGGCACCAGTTGTCGGCGCACGACTTCACCGCGGCGATGGCGTGGCTGGCCAGAACCGCGGTGACGCGGCCGTCCGTCGCCGGATGATCCCGAAGCGAGAGGGGGGTCGCGGCCGTTCGCATGACGTACCGGGCGCCCTCCAGCAACACCCGCTTGTGCACCCAGGCCAGCTGACCTTCCGGGTCGCGGACCTTCCGCCAGTCGGTGGTCTCCTCGAACACCAGCAACGGCAAGCCCTTGTTGTGATAGACCCACAGCAGCCGGTAGTCGTCGCCGGGGCCGCCGCGGGCGTTGGCGGGGTCGTGTTTCAGCGACACGAACCGGGGCACGGGAAGGCCGGACGGCGTCTCGCGACACCCGGTGCTGACCTTGGTGTCGCTGTGGCAGCCGGTGAGGGCGGCGGCGGCCAGGGCGACGCCTGCGAGCCGGCCGGCCGCCATTGGCCATTGGACTGTTGCAAGTCGTTTGCTAAAGACGCTGTGGCGCCGGACAGTCGTCCGTCGCTCACATCCCTGAGGCGTCGTCGCCCGCAGTCCCGAATTTTGATCGCCCATGGCACAAAAGCCCAAAGTCGTGGTCACGCGAAAGCTGCCGGATCCGGTGGAGTCCCGGATGCGAGAGCTGTTCGACACCGAACTCAATTCCACCGATCGGGCGATGACGCCGGACGAACTGGTCGATGCGCTGCAGCGCGCCGACGTGCTCGTGCCGACGGTCACCGACCGAATCGACAGCCGCATTCTTTCGCGCGCAGGTCCGAACTTACGGTTAATCGCGAATTTCGGCGCGGGCGTGGACAATATCGATGTCGCCACCGCCAACGCCCGCGGCGTGACCGTGACCAACACCCCCGGCGTGCTGACCGAAGACACCGCGGACATGACCATGGCCCTGATCCTCGCCGCGGCCCGGCGGGTCGTGGAAGGGGCGCAGGTCGTCCAGACCGGCGGCTTTTCCGGCTGGTCGCCGACCTGGATGCTGGGTCGGCGCATTGCGGGCAAGCGTCTCGGGATCATCGGCATGGGCCGGATCGGCCAGGCCGTCGCCCGGCGGGCGAAGGCCTTCGGCCTGTCGATCCACTATCACAACCGCAAGCCCGTCTCTCCGCGGATCGCCGAGGAGCTTGAGGCCACCTACTGGGAAAGCCTCGACCAGATGCTGGCCCGGATGGACGTGATCAGCGTCAACTGCCCGCATACGCCGGGCACCTTCCACCTGCTGTCCGCCCGGCGGCTGAAGCTGCTCCAGCCCCATGCCATCGTCGTCAACACCGCGCGGGGCGAGGTGATCGACGAACCGGCCCTGGCCAACATGCTGGCCCGGGGCGAGATCGCCGGCGCCGGCCTCGACGTCTATGAGAACGAGCCTGCGATCAATCCCAAGCTGCTGAAGCTCCCCAACGTCGTCCTGCTGCCGCACATGGGGTCGGCCACGGTGGAGAGCCGGATCGACATGGGCGAGAAGGTGATCATCAACATCAAGACCTTCATGGACGGCCATCGACCGCCGGACCGGGTCATTCCGGCGATGCTCTAGGCGCGGACGGGTCAGCCGCGGCTGGGCGTGCGGACGAACTCCGGCACGAGGGCGCTCAGCCGGCGGATCGTCTCGGCCTCGTCCCGCGCCCGGGCGGCGGCCTCCAGGCCTTCGACCTCGGGCGCCAGGTCGGCCCAGTCCGCCGGCCGTTCATAGGCGGAGAAGACGCCGTCCGCATCGGTGCGATGGACCGCCTCGGCGGCGTAGAAGATTTCCTCGAACAGTTTTTCCCCGGGGCGCAGGCCCGTATAGGTGATGGCGATGTCCGTGTCCGGCCGCAGGCCGTGCAGCAGGATCATCTGGCGGGCCAGGTCGTCGATCCGGACCGGTTCGCCCATGTCCAGGACGAAGACGCCGCCGTTTCCCGTGGCGTCCGCCGGCAGGGCCGCGGCCTGCAGCACGAGGCTCGCCGCCTCCTGGACGGTCATGAAGTAGCGGACCATCTGCGGGTCGGTGACGGTGATCGGCCCCCCCTCGGCGATCTGACGCTCGAACAATGGCGCCACCGACCCGGCGGAGCCGAGCACATTGCCGAAGCGCACGATCGCCGCCCGGGTTCCCGAGCCGTGGCAGACCGCCCGCACGGTGCGCTCCGCAACCCGCTTGGTGGCGCCCATGACATTGGTCGGGTTCACCGCCTTGTCCGTGGAGATGAACACGAACACCGAGGCGTGGTCGCGGGCGAGCTCCGCCACGATGCGGGCGCCGGCGATGTTGGTCAGCACCGCCTCGGCGGGATGGGTTTCCATCAGCGGCACGTGCTTGAGCGCGGCCGCATGCAGCACCACGTCCGGTCGGATCGTGCGGAACAGCTGCTCCATCCGCACCCGGTCCCGGACATCGGCCAGCTCCGCCCGCCAGACCGGCGGCGCGCCAGCCTCGCGAAGGGCCTGGTCGATGGCGTAGAGATTGTATTCCGAGGCGTCCACGACGGCCACCGCCGCCGGGCCCAGCGCCAGCACCTGTCGGGTCAGTTCGGACCCGATGGTGCCGCCGGCGCCGGTCACCAGCACCGTCTTTCCCGAAATCAGCGCCGCCGCCCGGTCATGGTCCAGCCGCCGGGGCGGCCGATCCAGCAGGTCGGCGGCGTCGATGGCCGAGGCGGGCGCCCCGCCGCCGGACCACCCGGGCGCCGGTGTCCGCCGCGGCGGCGACCACCCGCTGCATGAGCTCCCGGCCAGGTCGGAGCTCCGCCAGCACCACGCGGATCTCGGCGCCGTCCTCGGCGCTGGCGCTGAGGAACGCCCCCAGCTGGTCGAGCTGTCCGAGCACCTCGACCCCGTCGATCAGGCCGCCATCCGCCGGCTCGCTCACCGTGATGACCCCGGCGATGCGGTACCGCTGGCCCCCGGCCCGCCGCAGTTCCGACAGACAGTCGGCCGCGGCGCCGTGGTCGCCCACGATCACCGCCCAGGGCGCGCTGCGGTCCTCCAGCCGAAGCGCCGCCGCCAGGTCGCCCCGCCGCCACACCCGCACCGAGAGACGGGAGGCGGTGAGCAGCAGGATGAGCACGGGCCCCTCGATCAGGAGGCCGGTCCGCGGGAAGTCCGCCAGCCGGTCGGTGATGAACAGGATCGGGACCAGCACCAGGTTGGCGAACGCCACCGCCCGGATGATCCGCAGCACGTCGCTCAGGCTCGTGAACCGCCAGAGTCCCCGGTGCAGCTGGAAGGCCGGATAGACCACCACCGACACGGCGGCGAAGGCGGCCGTGGCCCGCCACACCATTTCCGCGGGCAGGGGCTTGGGTTCGAACTGGTAGCGCCAGACCAGCACGGCGGCCATGACCGCGACCGACACGCCCACGTCATGGGCGTAGGCCAGCCATTGGCTGACGCGGTGGGGAATCCGGCTCCTCGACGCTGATCCCGTCATGCCTCGGCCTCCCGCGCGCGCCGCCGCCCCGGCTCCGCCGCGGCGTCCACAGGCGACAGCTTCCACCGCACCCGTCCGTCGTCGGCCTCCGCTGGAATCCGGCCGCGCAGGACGATCTGCGTGGTGCGCCGGGCGCCGCCCGGGTCGTTCACCAGAGACGGTTCCAGGGTCACCTCCCGGGAGTCGTTGCGCAGCCACCAGCCCTGGTCGGAAGGTCCGCGGATCAGGACGCTGCGCTCGTCCCGGGCCAGCGACACCTGAACCCCGGGCGCGACGTGAAAGCGGATGGCGTAGGCCGCGCCCCTGGGACGGCGGCGATCCTTGATGCGGACAAAGGCGTCCTCGCCCCGCAGCTCGGCGGCCCGGTAGTCGAGGAACAGGCGACGGGTATGGACCAGCCCGGCGGCGCGGGCCCAGCCGTCATGCGCCATCTCCAGCCAGGCGCCGTCCTCCGTCTCGGTTCGCTGGACCGAGACGGATCCGGCCGCGCCGGTCAGCCGGGCGCCCAGTCCCGATCCGCGCAGGCCGGTCAGCATGCGCGCCGTCGCCGTCTCGCCGAGGCTGGCGGTGGATCCGCCCTCCGCAAGCCTCAGCGACGCGGGCACGTGGCCGGTGGGGGACCAGCCGGTGTTGGTGATCAGCCGGTCGCCGTTGCAGACGATCTCGAGGGCCAGGGGCTGGTCGCAGGCGGTCACGCTGAACGCGCCCCGGGCCGGGGGCGCGGCGTCCGCCAGCACCTCGATCCGCCGGCTGGCGATGCGCTGGTAGCCGCCGCGGCCGCCGCCGCCGGCCGGCGCGGCGCCCGGATCGAACTGCGCCAGCGCGCCGTCAACGGCGTTGGCGCTCACCGCCTCGCCCCCCTGGAAGCGGGCCAGACGGCCGTCCCGCAGCTTCAGATAGGCGGTGGTGGCGCTCAGGGCGTCGATGGCGCGGCTGAGCTCCGCCGGGGGCGCGACGCCGCGCTGGGTCAGAAGGTCGTCCACCGTCAGGAGGTCGTACAGCAGCTCCAGTCCCTGTTGCGGGGACCGGGTCGCGATCCCGCCGTCTTCCGCCACGGCCTGGTCCAGGGCGCGGGCGAGCCGCGCCAGGAGCCGTCGCAGCAAGGTCCCGCCCACCGGGTCCGCCAGGGCTCCCGCGCCCATGCAGGCGGCGGCCAGCCGCTCGGCCCGACGGTCGTCCGGGCCCGCGATGTCCGCCAGCCGCCGCGCATGCCGCGCCAGCATCACCGCCAGCAACCGGGCCTCCTGCTCCGAGGCGTGCGGCGTCATGCGGTGGGCGCCGCAGGCCAGGTTGACGACCCGGCGCTCGAGGGTCTCCACGCCCCAGACGAAGGGTGACAGGGGCTCGAACTCCGCCCGCCAGGTCACGAACAGGCGCAGCGCCTCCCGCTCCCCGTCCGCGCCGGCGGCCAGCAGGTCCGGCAGCCAGGCGAACCGGTGCAGGGCGACGGCGAACCGGCGGGACGGGCTGGGCATGTCCCAGGGATCGCCGTGGACTCCGATCTCCGCCGTCTCGCCCTCCAGGGACAGACGCCCGGCCAGGATCTCCCGGCCCCGCGCGACGGAGACCGGGCGGAAATCCCGCGGGGTGAAGGCCAGATAGGTCGCCGCCGGTCGGTCCAGCAGGATGCGGTAGAGGGGAAACCCGGCCCATTCCGCCGACAGCCGCCGCTGGGCCAGCCGGACCAGGGCGAGGGCGCACTCGCCCAGGACCTGCAGGGGACGGGGCGTCAGGCCGGATCGACCGTCGCCGACAGCCAGGGGCGCCGACACCTGGTCAGGTCAGGCCGGGTGCGACCGGCTCGCCCCGCAACGCCGCGATGTTCGACCGGTAGGCCGACGGCCCGCCGCGGAACGCCGCGGTCCCGGCGACCAGGGCCGTGGCCCCGGCGTCGACGCAGCGCCGGGCGGTTTCCGGGTTCACGCCGCCGTCGACCTCGATGATCATGTCCGGGCGGCCGGCGGCGTCGGCCATGGCCCGCAGCGCCTCGATCTTCCGCAGCTGGGAGGGCATGAACGACTGGCCGCCAAAGCCCGGATTGATGGACATGACCAGCATCAGGTCGATGTCGTCGAGCATGTAGGCCACCACGTCGGGCGGGGTCGAGGGGTTGAACACCACCCCGGCCTTGGCCCCCAGCTGGCGGATCCGCTGCAGGCTCCGGTTCAGGTGGGGCCCCGCTTCCGGATGGACGCTGATGATGTCCGCGCCGGCATCCCGGAAGGCCTCGAGATAGGGATCCGCCGGTGCAATCATCAGGTGGACGTCGAACGGGATGTCCACGTGCGGCCGCAAGGCGCGGATCACATCCGGCCCGATGGTGATGTTCGGCACGAAATGCCCGTCCATCACGTCCAGGTGCAGCCAGTCCGCCCCGGCGGCGGCAATCGCCCGCGCCTCCTCCCCCAGTCGTGAGAAATCCGCCGACAGGAGCGAGGGAGCGATGATCGGAGGTCTCGTCATATCCTTCGGATACGCCTCGTTCGGGCGGTCTGGCAAGCGCTGGTCCGGAGTTCCGGCTGCGGCAGTCCGCAGCCGGGCCGCAGGCTACTGACGCGGCGGCGGCGGAGCGGCGTACCCGCCGATCGGCGCAATGCGCACCCGGGCGCCATAGCTGATCGCCACGTGCGCGCCGTTCGGGATCGGCGACGCGTCGGGCTGGACGATCTCCACCAGCTCCCGTGTCCGCAGCACCCGCACGGTGTAGGCGAAGCCCTGGGCCTCGTTGCTCTTTTCGATGGCGTTGCCCAGCAGCGCGCCGGCCACGGCGCCCACGACGCCGGAGGCCACGTGATCCGAGCGCCGGCCGCCGAACTGCGATCCGACCACGGCCCCGCCGACGCCGCCGATCACGGCGCCGTTGCCGGTGTTGTCGGGCGTGATGGTGACGGGACGGAAGGCCACGACCTCGCCCTCCTCCACATGGGCGACCGAACCCGACTCATAGGCGGCGTAGCGGCCCTGGCCGGGGGTCTCGGCGCAGGCGGCGAGGCCCAGCAGGGTGAGGACGGTCAGACTGGCGGCGACCGAACGGCTGCCCGCCTTGCGACTGAGGACGGTGGTCATGGGACTCTCCTGAATTCCGGTTCGGGCCGCCATCCTGCGACGGGCGGCCCGGTCATCGTCGCAGCCTGCCGCAGATGCGCTGAACCGGACATGAACAAGGTTGCGTCTAGACCCAGATGCGGGCGCGAATGCGGCGCCGGTGCGACGCGACGGAAAATTCCCGGATGGGGCGGGTCTCAGGCGGCGCGGATGAGGCGCGCAGCGAAGAATCCGTCCTGTCCCCCCGCCGGGATCGCAGCGCCGGGCAGCAGCCGGAACTCCCCCGGGCGCGGACAGGTCTCCGGCGCCAGCCCGAGGCGGTCCGGCGCGACCGGATCGCGCTGAAACGCCGGGTGGCGCGCCAGAAAGGCCTCCACCTGCGCCTCGCCCTCCTCAGGCTCGAGGGAGCACACAGAATAGACCAGCCGGCCGCCGGGCCGGGTCAGCCGGGCGGCGGCGTCCAGCATCCGCAGCTGGACGTCCGCCAGTTTGGCGATGTCCGCCGGGCGGGCGCCCCACAGGACGTCGGGGTGCCGGCGGAAGGTGCCGGTGGCCGAACAGGGGGCGTCCAGCAGGACGGCGTCGAAGGTCCGCCCGTCGTCGAACCGCGCCACGTCGGCGGTGACGAGTTCCGCCTCCAGCCCGGTCCGGGCGAGGTTCTCCTCCACCCGCTGCAGCCGCCGGGCGGAGCGGTCGACGGCGGTCACCCGGGCGCCGGCGGCGGCCAGCTGCAGGGTCTTGCCGCCGGGCGCCGCGCACATGTCGAGGGCGGTCTCGCCGGGACCGACGGCCAGCAGGCGCGCCGGCAGGGTCGCCGACGCGTCCTGCACCCACCAGGTTCCGGCGTCATAGTCCGGCCATTCCGCCACATCGCCCCGGCGGGTGACGCGGATCGAGCCGGTGGACAGGACCACGCCCTCCAGCGCCTCGGCCAGGGCCTCGGCCAGCTCCGCCCGCTTCGGCGTGACGTCCGTGGGCGGCGTCTCGGCGATCCGGGCGCAGAGCGCGGCGGCCTCGGCCTCCCCATAGGCGGCGCGCCAGCGGGCGACCAGCCATTCCGGCGCGTTCAGGGTGGACGGCAGCGCCTCGGCGAGACGCGCGCCCCCGTCCCGGTCCAGGCCGCGCAGAATGGCGTTGATCAGGCCCTTGAACCTCTGGGTGGACGGGAACTGGTCCGCAAGATCCACCGTGGTCGACACCGCGGCGAAGGCCGGCGCCAGACCGAACAGGATCTGCGCCGCCCCGAGGCGGAGCAGGGCCATGGCCGAGGCCGGCGGCGGGGACTTCAGCCGGGCGTCCAGCAGGGCGTCGATGCGGCCGAGCCCCCGCAGCAGGGTCGAGGCCAGGTTGCGGGCGAAGGCGCGGTCGGAGCCGGTCAGCAGGGAGAAGGGCGGGCTGTTCATCGCCTCCTCGAAGCCGCCGCGGCGGGCGAGGGCGGCGTCCACCAGGGACAGGGCGGCGCGGCGGGCGGGAAGCCCGTTGGCGGAGAGGTCTGGGAGCTCGATCTGGGTCACCCGGGACCGCGTGCCCCATGGGCGGGGACTTGGCAAGGCCCGAATGTCCCGACCCGGGCCTCCCCTCTGGCGCCGTGGCGCGCCAGAGCGTATCTCTGGGGCTCTCCGCACAGGGCTCGACGCATGACGACACAATCGGATGACCAGGCTGTGGCCGCCCCGCCGGAGGCGCCGCCCAAAGTGCTGACCCCCGCCGCCCAGCGCGCCCTGGCGGAGGCGGCGGAGCGCCGTCGCCTGGCCGAGATCCGCGCCGTGACCGGCGAGACCGGCGGGCCGGAGGGGCCGGAGCCGACCCGCTACGGGGACTGGGAGCTCAAGGGCCTGGCGGTGGATTTCTGATGCTGCTGGCCCATTCCACCTGGCCCGAGCTCGAGGCCCGCATCGCCCGGTCGAAAACCGTGGTGGTGCCCATCGGCTCCAATGAGCAGCATGGTCCCACGGGGCTTCTGGGCACCGACTGGATGTGTCCGGAGATCATCGCCCACCATGCGCACGAGACCGGCGACCTTTTGGTGGCGCCGACCTTCAATGTGGGCATGGCCCAGCATCATCTGGGCTTCCCCGGATCGATCAGCCTGCGGCCCTCGACCATGATCGCGGCGCTGCGGGACTGGAGCGTCAGCCTCGCCGGGCACGGCTTCGAGAAGATCTATTTCCTGAATGGCCACGGCGGCAATGTCGCCACCATCGAGGCGGCCTTCTCCGAGATCTATTCCGAATCCAGCTGGCGGCGGGAGCGTCGCGGCTTCGCCCTGAAGCTGAAGAACTGGTGGGACCTG
>CAINOV010000299.1 GCA_903851655.1 uncultured Caulobacterales bacterium | reverse complement strand
GTGCCCCTGGCGCCGCGGACCCTCTACTGGATCGGCGTCATGTGCCTGGGCACGCTGGTGGCCCTGACCGCGCGCCCGCTGGTGGCGTGGACCGGCTGGCTGGAGGGCCATCTGTGGGCCGAGGCGGCTGTGGTCATGCTGATCATCACCACCGTGGGGGCGCCCCTGGTCTGGTGGGTCACCTGCGCCACCTTCGGCCAGGCCCTGCGCGGCGGGGAGCTGGAGGCCTTCGTCCCGCCCGTGGCCGTGCTGGCCGTGGCGATGACCACCCTGAACTACGCCCTGCAGCGGCCGGCGAAGGTGACCCACGCCGCGCCGGTCTCCGCCGCGCCGGACGCCATGACGCCCGCCCGCCCGCGCTTCGACGCCCGCCTGCCCGCCCATCTGCGCGGCGGAGAGATCCTCGCCGTGTCGGCGGAGGACCACTATCTGCGGGTCCATACCGACAGGGGACAGACCCTGATCCTGATGCGCCTGGCCGACGCCGTGGCGGAGCTGGAGGGGGTGGAGGGCGCCCAGACCCATCGCAGCTGGTGGGTGGCGCGGAACGCCGTCACCGACGCCCGCCGGGGGGAGGGCCGGGCGACCCTTCGCCTGCGCGGCGGGGTCGAGGCGCCGGTCAGCCGCACCTACGCCCGGTCCCTGCGGGAGGCGGGGTGGTTCGGATGAGCCTGTCCCTGTCCCTGGCCCTGTTTCCCTCCCCGGTGGGGGAGATCCGGCTGGTCAGCGACGCCGCCGGCGGCCTGCGGGCCCTGGACTTCGACGGCTTCGACGACCGGCTGATGCGCCTCCTGCGTCTCCACTGGGGCGAGGTGGCGCTGACCCCCGGCCCTGCGCCCGCTCCGGTGAGCGAGGCCCTCAGCGCCTATTTCGACGGAGACCTGCACGCGCTGGACTCCCTCCCCACGGTGACCGGCGGAACGGACTTCCAGCGGGCCGTGTGGGCGGCGCTCCGGGACATTCCGCCGGGGGAGACGCAAGGCTATGGCCAGCTCGCCGCGCGGATCGGCCGGCCCGCGGCCAGCCGGGCGGTGGGGGCGGCCAATGGCGCCAATCCGGTGGCGATCATCGTCCCCTGCCACCGGGTGATCGGCGCGTCCGGGTCGCTGACCGGCTTCGGCGGCGGGCTGGCGCGCAAGGCCTGGCTGCTGGAGCACGAGCGCCGCCACGCCGGCGGGCGGCTGCTGTGAGGGGCGTGGCGGGGGCGTGCTTCACCTCGTCTGCCACACCTGTTAAGGCGGGACGACGACTGAGCGGACACGGGGCGCGATCTTGGACATCCACAAGCCGAAGCCGGTGCACAACCTGCGGGAGTTCCTGTCGGAAATCGGCGTAGTGGTGTGCGGCATCGTCATCGCCCTGTCCGGCGAACAGGCGATCGAGGCCATGCACTGGTCGGCGAAGGTCTCCGAGGCGCGGGCCTCCGTGCGTGAGGAACTGGCCGAGACGGGCGGCTTCTTCGCCTTTCGGGTCCGCACCCGGGACTGCGTCGGTCGCCGCCTGGCGGAGCTGGACCAGATCACCGACGACGTGGCGGCCCACCATCGGGTCGCGCCCGTGGGCGATGTGTCGCCCCATCTCGGCAAGCTGATCGCCGACGACGCCTGGCAGGCCGAGCGCGCGTCCCAGAGCCTGACGCACTTTCCCCGGGACGAGTTCGACCGCTTCAGCCGTCTCTACAGCCAGCAGGTGGACATGCGCTACTGGGTGAACAAGGAGATCGAGGCCTGGGCCGTGATCCGCACGGTGGAGGGGGACCCGGGCCGGCTGTCGGCGTCCGACCTGACCGCGATCCGCGGCGCCCTGCAACAGGCGCGTTCGTTCAACTATCTGATTTCCCTGAACGCCGGCGACCAGATCGCGCGGATGAAGGCGCTCGGGATCTCGCCCACGCCCATCGACCGGGACCTCAACACCGCCTGCGCCCCCCTGCGCCGGGCGCCGCCCGTTCTGCCCTATTCGGTCTACTGACGGGGGCGTGTGGGCTTATCCGGATGGAGGTTCCCGGGTCTTCGCCCGGGAATGACAACTAATTTTGAATTTTTAACCGTCGTCATTCCCGCCCTTGAGGCGGGAACCTCCATCCGGATGTGGCGCTACATCCTGACCCGGGGGCCCGGGTCTTCGCCCGGGTATGACAGGATTTAAGATATAAAATCAGGTGTCATTCCCGCCCCTGAGGCGGGAACCTCCATCCGG
>CAINOV010000298.1 GCA_903851655.1 uncultured Caulobacterales bacterium | reverse complement strand
CTCTGGCGCGAGGACGAGGTCTACGATCTTATTGTCATCCTGGGTCACAATGACGACCCGCCGGTTCCGGGCCTCGGTTCGGCGATCTTCCTGCATCTGGCGCGACCGGATGGCGCGCCCACGGAAGGGTGCGTCGCCCTGTCACGGCCGGATCTCGTCAGGCTGCTGTCCGAGGCGACGCCCGGCGCCACCCTGGAGATCCGCCAGGCGTGAGGGCCGCCGTCGGCCCGGCCCCGTCGGCCGACTGTCAGCCACGCCTTCAACGACTAGGGGACTTCCATGCGTCTTGTCCGGTCTGCCGCCCTTTCGGGCCTCGCCCTGTCCGCGGTCATCGCCGCGTGTCCGACCCCCGGTCTGGCGGAGGACATTCCCGCCGCCGCCGTGGCGCGGGCGGAGGCCCTGCGCGACCGGGCCCTGAAGGGAAGCGGCGCCTATGACATCCTCGAGAGCCTGACCACGGAGATCGGACCGCGCCTCGCCGGCTCGGACGCGGAGCACCGGGCCGCCGCCTGGGGCGTCGAGACGCTGAAGGCCCTGGGCTTCGTCAATGTTCACACCGAGCGCTTCGCCGTCCCCGGCTGGACCCGCGGCGCGGAGACGGCCGAGGTGGTCTCTCCCTATCCCCAGCGTCTGATCATCGCGGCCCTCGGGGGCTCCGTGGCCACCCCGCCGGCGGGCGTGGAGGGCGAGATTGTCGTTTTCCGCACCTATGACGCCCTGCTGGCCGCCGCGCCCGGGTCCCTGACCGGCAAGATCGCCGTGGTCACCCAGCCGATCCCGCGGACCCAGGACGGCCTGGGCTACGGCATGAACTACCGCATCCGGGGACAGGGGGCGTCCGAAGCGGCCCGGCGCGGGGCGATCGCCTATCTGATGCGCTCCCTGGCCACGGGGGACCGGCGGGATCCGCACACGGGCGCCATGACCTATGCGTCGAATGCGCCGAAGATCCCCGCCGCCGCCCTGTCGGTCCCTGACGCGGAACAGCTGGACCGGATGGTCGCCCGGGGCCGGCCGGTGCGGCTGAAGCTGGTGCTCACCCCCACGGTCCGCGAGGGCGCCACGGCCGAGACCGTGGTCGGCGATCTGCCGGGTCGGGAGCGGCCGGACGAGATCGTGGTGATCGGCGGCCATCTGGACAGCTGGGATCTGGGCACCGGGGCCATCGACGACGGGGCCGGGGTGGCTATCACCACCGCCGCGGCGAAGCTGATCGCCGACCTGCCCCAGCGTCCCCGCCGCACGATCCGGGTGGCGATGTTCGGCGCCGAGGAGATCGGCAAGGCCGCCGAGGCCTTCGCGCTTGCGCACAAGAGCGACGAGGCCCGGACGGTTCTCGCCGGCGAATGCGATTTCGGGGCGGAGCCCGTGGTGGCGATTTCCCTGCCCGAACACGCGGCCATGAGCCCGTATGGCCGGGCCCTGGCCTCGGTGGTCGCGACCCTGCCCACCACCGTCACCTTCAAGCCGGTGGCCGACGGCGGCGCCGATCTCGAGGGGCTGGTCGGCGTCCCGCTGGTGGGCATGTCGCAGGACGGAACCCACTATTTCGACCTGCACCACTCGGTGGACGACACCCTCGACAAGGTCAGCGCCGCGTCCCTGGACAAGGCGGTGGCGGCCTGGGCGGCCATGGCCTATCTGGCGGCGGACACGACCACCGATTTCCGCGCCATCGCCGCCGGTCCGGGGACGCCGCCGCCGGCCAAGCGGCAATAACCGGGCCGCGGCTCAGATCCCCTCGAACCCGCGGAAGACGGCGAAGTCCTCCAAAGCCGCCCGGCGGGTCCGCAGGGTGTTGATCGGATGATCCGGGTCGCGCCAGCCCAGCGCCATGCCCGAGAACAGCATTTCGGACTCGTCCAGGGCCAGGTGGCGCGCGACGGTTTTCGGGAACTGGCTCCAGGCCTCCTGGGCGCAGGTGTCGAGGCCGGCCTCCACCGCCAGCAGCATCACCGTCTGCATCAGCATGCCCATGTCCGACCACTGGGGCGGACCGACCCGGCGGTCGAGGGTGAAGAACAGGCCGACCGGCGCGCCGAACAGGCGAAAATTGTTGGCGAACTGGGCGAGGCGACCGGCCCGGTCCTCCCGCGGGACGCCCAGGGTGGCGTAGAGGTCCTCCCCCGCCTGGAACCGCCGGGTGCGCAGGGGCTCCCACAGATCCCGGGGATAGACCTCATACTCCGGCGTCTCCCGTCGGGCGGGGTCGGAGAGGATGGCGGCCACGTCGCCGATCAGAGCCTGCAGCGCCTCCCCCGCCAGCACATGCACCCGCCAGGGCTGCAGGTTGCCCCCGGACGGCGCCCGGGCGGCGCGGCGGACAATGTCCTCCACCAGGGCGCGGGGCGGCGCCTCCGGCTTGAACGCGCGCACGGACATCCGTTGCTCCACCGCCTCGCTGACCTTCATGATCGTTTCCCGAACCTTCGCCCATCTTGACCCGCAGGCCCGCACCGGCCGAAATAGCACCCGGCCCCAGCGTCAACACAAGCCGCATTGTTTGCGCGGGCGGGGCGGAGTGGGGTGTGGTGAACAAGCCGGGACGACTGACGGGATGGCTGGGCCTCGCCCTGATCGCCCTTGTGGTGGTCCCCCTGGCCCAGGTCGGGATCTATCGCTTTGTTCCCGCGCCGATCACGATCCTGATGATCGAGCGCCTGTTCGAGGGCAAGGGCCTGCGCCACGACTGGCGGCCGATCCGGCAGATCTCGCCGCATCTGGTGGAAACGGTGATCGCCGCGGAGGACTCCGGCTTCTGCGAGCACAACGGCTTCGACTTCGAGGCGATGCAGAAGGCGGCGGAGGCCAACGCCCGGCATCCGGGCAAGATCCGCGGCGGGTCCACCATCAGCCAGCAGACGGCCAAGAACGTGTTCCTGTGGCCCGGCCGCGACTATGTCCGCAAGGGCCTGGAGGCGGGCTACACGGTCTTGATCGAGGCCCTGTGGGGCAAGCGCCGGATCATGGAGATGTACCTCAACTCCATCGAGTGGGGACCGGGCGTCTATGGCGCCGAGGCGGCGTCGCAGGCCTATTTCCACGTGTCCGCCGATCACCTCAGCACCGACCAGGCGTCCCGGCTTGCGGCGATCCTGCCCAGCCCGCTCAAGTGGAAGCCGGTCAAGCCGGGCCGCTACGTGGCGCGGCGGAGCGCGAAGATCGGCGCCCGGGCGGCGGCGGTGCGGGCCGATGATCTGGCCGCCTGCGTAGTCGAGTAGGCTCTAGAGGTCGATGACCGCGGCCTCGCCGTCCTCGTCGCCGAAGGCGGCGCGGCGGCCGTCGGCGGTCACGGCGACGGCGCTGACCGCGGCGCCCTTCTCGGCCCGGAGCCGGCGCTCGCCCGTGACATTGAGGTCGACGGTCCAGACCTGTCCGTCGGATCGTCCGGCGATCAGCCGCACCGTGTCCCGCGCTCCGGCGCAGCGGGTGACCAGGGTGTCCTCGTCCACGCCGATCTCCACCGCCTCGCGCCCCATCGGGCCGTTGGCGCCGGAAAACGGCCAGATCACCACCCCCGGCGCCCCCGAGGTCGCCAGCAGCGCCCCCTTGGCCATGAAGCTGAGCGAGCGGATCTTGCCGGGATAGCCCGCCATCCGCATGTCCTTGGCGTCCGACACCCGCCATCCGTGCAGGGCGTTCTCCTGCATGGCCGACAGGACGAACTTCCCGTCGGGGCTGACGGCGACGCCCACATGCGCGCCGGGCCATTTCAGCAGGGTCGGCTTCTGGTCGGCTATGCGCGCATACCAGAGCATCACCCCCCCATAGGTCGCGGCGATCACCCGCCGGCCCTTGGGATCGAAGGCCACGTCGGCGACGGTGCGCTCATGCCGGAAGCGACGCTCGAAGGCGGGGTCGGCGGCGTCGCGGATCACCAGCTCCCGTCCCGCCGCCACGGCGATCAGGCCCGTGTCCGCGCTGGTCGCCACGGCGTCGAGCCATTTGCCCCCGAGCTCCGCCAGGCAGACCGCGCCGCCCGGGCGGGACCAGACCAGGCGACCGTCATCGCCTCCGGTGACGACCCCGTCGCCGGACGGGTGAAGGGCGGCGCAGAGGACTGCGCCGTCATGGGCCTCGACGGTCTGGCCGCCCTCGAAGCGCACCGTGCCGTCGGACAGGGCGAACACGGCGCCCTGGCGATCGAACAGAATGGAGACCACATGGCTCTGGAAGGACGCTTGCATATCGCCCGATACCGCCCCTTGGCCCCCCTTGCCTAGTCTGATCGTCGGCGGCCCTGCGCAGACCGCCGGCAGATTTCTCCGAATCGGCGCCCCTGCAGGGGGAATCCGGTCGGGCCGGGCGAAAACCGTCTTTACTTCCCGCGCGTTCGAGGCGATCAATCGCCGCACAGAGACAGTCGCCGCCTTCGGGCGGCTGAGGAGAGATTGCGAGATGGCGGCAAAGTTGTCCGGCCCGGGCGGTGGGTCCAAGTTCGACCTGGGTCAGAACTCTGACATCAACGTGACCCCGTTCGTGGACGTCATGCTCGTCCTGCTGATCATCTTCATGGTGACCGCGCCCCTCGCCACCCTGTCCATCAAGCTCGACCTGCCCCCGGCCCAGCCGGCGAGCAACACCAAGCCCAAGCCGCCGACCATCATCAACATCCAGCAGTCGGGCAGCATCTTCGTCGGCACCGGCGACTCCAGCCGCACGACCAACCTCACCTCCCTGATCACGGACGTGAAGGGCGAGCTGTCGACGCACAGCAACGACACGGTGTTCATCCGCGCGGACAAGCACGTGAAGTACTCGGCCTTCATGGCCGTGGTGAACAAGCTGCAGGACGCCGGCATCTACAAGATCGCGCTGATCACCGAAGACCTCAGCCAGGAAGTCTGATCCGGCGGCGCATGGCGCCTCGCTGAATCGCCCCGCTGTCCCTGGGACGGCGGGGTTTTTCTTGTCCGGACCGCGGCGGCGCTGGCGCACGGGAAGGGTCAACAAAAAAGGGACGGCGCCCGGGCGCCGTCCCTCTGTCTTTTGCCGGTCGCGGCGCAGCCATCAGGCGATGGCGGCGGTCCGGATCATGCCGCGGTCGTGCAGCAGCTGGGCGATCTGGACCGCGTTCAGGGCGGCGCCCTTGCGCAGGTTGTCCGAGACCACCCACAGGTTCAGCCCGTGCTCCACCGTCGTGTCGTTGCGGATCCGGCTGACGAACACGCCGAACTCGCCGACGCATTCCTTGGGCGTGATGTAGCCGGTGGGGTCGCGCTTATCCACCACCACCACGCCGGGCGCCTCCCGCAGGATGTCCCGGGCGTCGTCGGCGTCCAGCGCGCTCTCGAACTCCAGATTCACCGACAGGGAGTGTCCCACGAACACCGGCACGCGGACGCAGGTGACGGTCAGCTTGATGGCTGGATCCAGCATCTTGTGCGTCTCCTTCCACATCTTGGCTTCCTCGTCCGTATAGCCGTCGTCCTGGAAGGCGCCGATGAACGGGATGACGTTGAAGGCGATCTGCTTGGGGAACTTCACCGGCTCCGTCGGGCCGAGGACGAACACGCCCTTGGACTGGTCCCAGAGCTCGTCCATGCCCTCCTTGCCGGCGCCCGACACGGATTGATAGGTCGAGACCACGGCCCGCTTGATCCCGGCCTCGTCGTGCAGGGGCTTCAGCGCCACCACCAGCTGGGCGGTGGAGCAGTTGGGATTGGCGATGATGTTCTTGCGGTGGACGTCGGCCACGGCGTCGGGGTTCACCTCCGGCACGATCAGGGGCACGTCGGGGTGCTGGCGCCAGGCGGATGAGTTGTCGATCACGATCGGGCCCGCGGCGCCGATGCGCTCGGACCATTCCCGCGACACCGCGCCGCCGGCGGACATCAGCACGATGTCCATCTTCGAGAAGTCGAAGGTCTCCAGGTCGACGCATTTCAGCACGCGGTCGCCATAGGACACTTCCTTGCCCACGGACTTGCGCGAGGCCACGGCGTGCACCTCGGTCACGGGGAACTGGAGTTCCTCGAGAATATGCATCATTTCCCGGCCCACATTGCCTGTGGCGCCGACGACCGCGACGCGGTAGCCCATGTTCGTGCTCCTGATAGGGAAGGCGGCGAACGCCTAGACCCTTGTTTCCCCTGATGCAAGGCGGATCGACTAGACAAGGCCTCCGGGGATGGCCCGCTGGTCCGCGCGCGCGCGCCACTCCGCCCGGGTCTGGCCATAGAGCTCGATGGTCTTGTCGATGGGAGACGGCAAGGTCGCCTGGCCCATATGGGTGGATCCCAGCCGCAGCGCCACGGCGATCGAGGCGGTGTTCTCGGCGGCGATGGAGTGGATGCAGGCCTCCCAGCCCAGGACCTCGAAGGCGAAGTCCATCGCCGCGCGGGCGCCTTCGGTGGCGTAGCCCTGGCCCTCGGCGGAGCGGGCGAGAGCCCAGCCGATCTCGTCGCCGGGCCAGCCCTCCGGCCGCCAGGGACCCAGCCGGCCGATCCAGCGGCCGCTCGACTTCTCGATCACAGAGAACATCGACACGCCTCCGAGGGCCCAGGCCCCGGCGACGGTCATCATGTTGCGCCAGGCCATGTGCGGCGACACCACGCCGCCGAGGAAGCGCATGGTGTCCGGATCGGCCATGTTGTCCCGCCAGGCGGGGAAATCCTCCACGGTCGGCGCGCGCAGGAGGAGGCGGGGTGTTTCGAGGACGGGCGCGGTCTGCAGCATCCGCGCCCAGGGGCGGTCCGCGGGCGGGGAGCGGGGGTCGGTCACGGGCGCGCGCCTTTTGTCACTGAGGGATTCTTCCCCCGTTATGATATCCTGACGGGCCGCGGCGCAAGAATCATGCGCGGCGCCGACCGTGACCCTGCCGACCGGAGAATTCGTCGATGTCGATGTCGCTTCCCGCCGCCTACTGGTGCGTGCTGATTGCGGCGCTGCTGCCGTTCGTCTGGGTCGGGGTGGCGAAATGGGGCGGGCACTACAACAACGCCACGCCCCGGGATCCCGAGCTCTATCAGGGTCATCGCCGGCGGGCGCATGACGCTCACCAGAACGCCTTCGAGGCGTTGCCCTTCTTCATCGGCGCAGTGGCGCTGGCGCTGCAGTTCGGCGGGGGTCGCGGGCCGCTGCTGGACCTGTTGTGCGTGGCCTGGATCCTGCTGCGGATCGCCCATGGGCTGGCTTATATCAGCGATCGCGCGACCCTGCGGTCGATCATCTGGGTCGCGGCGCTGGCCGTGAACATCGCCGTCTTCCTCACGCCAGCCCTCACCTGACCCGACCGGGCGGTCAGCTCAGGGCGTTGCGGCAGGCGGCGGCCATGGCGAAGGGCGCCAGCGCGCAGGCGCCGAGGCAATAGGCGCCCAGGAGGGCCAGGGCCGGCCCCCACTCCAGTCCGGTGGAGAAGGCGTCCACGGCGCCGGCCCCGAACACCACGAGGGGCGTGAACAGCGGCAGCACGATCACGGCCACCAGCACCCCGCCCCGTCGCGTGCCCAGGGACAGGGCCGCGCCGATCCCGCCGATGAAGCTGAACCCCAGGCCCGCCAGCAGGCTCGACGCGAACACCAGCGGGGCGAGGGCCGGCGACGCGCCCAGCGCGATCGCCACCAGCGGCGCGGCCACCGCCAGGGGCGCGCCGGTGGCCAGCCACTGGGCCAGGCACTTCACCGCCGCCACCACCGTGAGTCCCGGCGCGCCGAGGGTCAGGAGGTCCAGCGCCCCATCCTCGTAGTCCCGCTCGAACAGCCGCTCCAGCGACAGCAGGGAGGCCAGGGCCAGGGTGGCGAACGCCGCTCCCGGCGCCACGGCGGCCAGCCGCGCAGGGTCCGGCCCCTCCGCCAGGGGCAGCAGCACGGCGACGCCGGCGTAGAAGCCGCAGGCCAGCAGCGGACCACCCCCCCGGCCATAGGCGAGGGACATTTCCCGGCGGAACAGGGCGGCCAGGGGGTTGGCGGGCGCGCTCATCCGGGGGCCCCCACATGCAGTGACCGGGTCGGAAAGGGGAGGGGGTCGTGTACGGCGGCCAGGATCAGCCCGCCGCTGTGCAGATGCCGTTGCATGACCTCTCCCAGTTGTCGGCGCATGGCCGTGTCCAGGGGGGCCATGGGCTCGTCCAGCAGCCACAAGGGTCGGGGCGCCGCCAGCAACCGGGCCAGGGCCAGGCGCCGACGCTGGCCCGCCGACAGCTTGCGCACCTCCAGCGTCAGCAACGGTTCGAGGTTGAAGGTCTCCACCGCCGGGGCGAGGTCGCCGCCGCCCCCCAGCCAGCGGGCCCAGAAGTCCAGCTCCTCCCCCGCGGTCCGGCTGGTCTTCAGGCCGTCCTGGTGCGCCAGCAGGTGCAGGCCGTCCGAGCGGGCCGTCTCCGCCTCGATCTCGCCGTCCGGTCCGTCGAACGCGATGCGGCCGGCCGCCAGGGGCAGCAGCCCGGCGATCGCCCGCAGCAGGCTGGTCTTGCCCGCGCCATTGGCTCCGGTCAGGGAGATGGCCTCGCCGGCGGTCAGGGCCTCGGTCAACGCGGAAAACAGCCGTCGCTGCCCCCGTTCGAGACTGACGGCGTCCAGGCGAAGGCGGCGGATCTGGGATGCGTGATCGGTCATGGACTGGAAACGTTCTCGGGTCTATGTAGCGAACGGCCGCGCGGGATGAACGCGGCGCGCGTCCGGACGCTGTGTGTCCGGCCGGTCTGCGCGCGATCCCGCCCCTCCGAAAAGGGCCCCGGACTCCCGGGCGAGAGGCGGACCGACCGTAGGAGATGACGCATCATGCCATCCATTGACAGCCTCAAGACCCGCCGTGAACTGACCGTCGGCGACAAGATCTATGTCTATTACAGCCTTCAGGCGGCGGAGGAAGCCGGTCTTTCCGGTGTTTCGCGCCTGCCGGTGTCGCTGAAGGTCCTGCTGGAGAACCTGCTCCGCAATGAGGACGGGGATTCGGTGGACGTGAACGACCTCCGCGCCGTCGCCGCCTTCATCGAGAACAAGGGCCGGGCCGAGCACGAGATCGCCTTCCGCCCCGCCCGGGTGCTGATGCAGGACTTCACCGGCGTGCCCGCGGTCGTCGACCTGGCCGCCATGCGCGACGCCATGACCGCCCTGGGCGCGGACCCCACCAAGATCAACCCGCTGAACCCCGTCGACCTGGTCATCGACCACTCGGTGATGGTGGACCATTTCGGCCAGCCCAGCTCCTTCGCCCAGAACGTGGACGTGGAATACGCCCGCAATGGCGAGCGCTACCGCTTCCTGCGCTGGGGCTCGTCGGCCTTCGACAATTTCCGCGTCGTGCCCCCCGGCACCGGCATCTGCCACCAGGTGAACCTCGAATATCTCGCCCAGACCGTCTGGTCGGCGGCGGACGGGGACGACATGGTGGCCTATCCCGACACGGTGGTCGGCACGGACAGCCACACGACCATGGTCAACGGCCTGTCGGTCCTCGGCTGGGGCGTGGGCGGCATCGAGGCGGAAGCCGCCATGCTCGGCCAGCCGATTCCCATGCTGATTCCGGAAGTCATCGGCTTCCGCCTCACCGGCAAGCTGCCGGAAGGCGCCACCGCCACCGACCTGGTGCTGACCGTCACCCAGATGCTGCGCAAGAAGGGCGTGGTCGGCAAGTTCGTGGAGTTCTATGGCGCGGGCCTCGTCAACCTGACCCTCGAGGATCAGGCCACCATCGCCAACATGGCCCCGGAATACGGCGCCACCTGCGGCTTCTTCCCGATCAGCCCGGCCACCATCAGCTACCTCACCGAGACCGGCCGCACGCCGGAGCGGGTGGCCCTGGTGGAGGCCTACGCCAAGGCCCAGGGCTTCTGGGTGGACGAGACGGCGGAAGAGCCGGTGTTCACCGACTATCTGGAACTGGACCTGGGCTCCGTCCAGTCGTCCCTGGCGGGTCCGAAGCGGCCTCAGGACCGGGTGGCCCTGGCCGATGCGGCCCCGGCCTTCATGTCGGCCCTGGCCAGCGATTTCGGCAAGGCCGGCAAGGAAGACGAGCGGGTCGCCGTGAAGACCGAGACCGGCGCGGAAGCCGGCTTCGACGTGGGTCACGGGGACGTGGTGATCGCCGCCATCACCTCCTGCACCAACACCTCCAACCCCTCCGTGCTGATCGCCGCCGGTCTGGTGGCGCGCAAGGCCCGGGCCCGGGGCATGACCGTGAAGCCGTGGGTCAAGACCTCGCTGGCCCCAGGATCGCAGGTGGTGACCGACTATCTGACCGATTCCGGCCTGCAGGCGGACCTGGACGCCCTGGGCTTCAACCTGGTGGGCTATGGCTGCACCACCTGCATCGGCAATTCCGGCCCGCTGCCGGCGCCGATCACGGCGGCGATCAACGAGGGCGATCTTGTCGCCGCCGCCGTCCTGTCGGGCAACCGCAACTTCGAGGGCCGGGTCAATCCGGACGTGCGGGCCAACTATCTGGCCTCGCCGCCCCTGGTGGTGGCCTATGCCCTGGCCGGCACCCTGCAGAAGGACCTGATGCGCGAGCCGGTGGGCGAGGGGTCCGACGGCCAGCCCGTCTATCTCCGCGACATCTGGCCGACCAACCAGGAAATCGCCGACATCCAGCGGGCCTCGGTCACCAACGCCCTGTTCGCCAAGCGCTACGCCGACGTGTTCAAGGGCGACCAGCACTGGCAGTCGATCAAGATCGAGGGCGGCCAGACCTACGCCTGGGACGCGGACTCCACCTATGTGCAGAACCCGCCCTATTTCGAGGGCATGACCATGACCCCGGCTCCGGTGACCGACGTCAAGGAAGCCCGCATCCTGGCGGTGTTCGGCGACAGCATCACCACCGACCACATCTCTCCGGCGGGCAATATCCGCAAGGCCTCGCCTGCCGGTGAGTACCTGATCGGCCACGGGGTCGAGGTGGCGGACTTCAACGGCTACGGCGCCCGCCGCGGCAACCATGAAGTGATGATGCGCGGCACCTTCGCCAATATCCGCATCCGCAACCGGATCACCCCGGACATCGAAGGGGGCGTCACCAAGCACTTCCCGTCCGAGCAGGTGATGCCGATCTATGACGCCGCCATGAAGTACGAGGCCGAGGGTCGGCCGCTGGTGGTGTTTGCGGGCAAGGAATACGGCACCGGCTCGTCCCGCGACTGGGCGGCCAAGGGCACGCGCCTGCTGGGCGTGCGCGCGGTGATCGCCGAGAGCTTCGAGCGCATCCACCGCTCCAACCTCGTGGGCATGGGCGTCCTGCCCCTGCAGTTCATCGAGGACGGCTGGCAACGGCTGGGGCTGACGGGGGAGGAGATCGTCTCGATCCGCGGCCTGACGGAGATCACGCCCCGCAAGACCCTGTATGTGGAGCTGTATCGTCCGTCGGACCACAAGACGGCCCGGTTCCCCGTGCGTTGCCGCATCGACACCCAGACCGAGCTGGAATATTTCCGCTCGGGCGGCGTCATGCCCTATGTGCTGCGCAACCTCGCCCGCGTCACCGAGGACGCAGCAGAGTAGCCTTCCGGCGCCTCTGCCCCTAAGCTCGCGGGAATCAGGTCCGGCGCGCCCAAACCCTTGGCGGTGAGGCGTTGCCGGGCCCTTTCACGCAGAGGTGAGGCGCAGCCATGTGCAAACCTGGTCTAAGAACGGCGTCATGCTGAGCTTCAACCGGTTGGCCGGCGCCACGGCCGTGTCTCTGTTCCTCGCCGCCCCCTTGACCCGCGCGGAGGCGCGTCCCGTCGAGGCGGCGCCGCATGTGCTGGAACTGTTCACGGCGCAGGGCTGCACCGGCTGCGCGGAGGCCGATCAGGCCATCAAGACCGTGATCGGCCGGCCGGATGTCCTGGTCCTGGCCTTCCCCGTGGACTACTGGGACTATCTCGGCTGGAAGGACACCCTGGCGCGGCCGGAATTCACCCAGCGTCAGGCCGCCTACAAGGCCCACTTCAAGCTGCGGGAGACCTACTCCCCCCAGCTCGTGATTGATGGGCGAAGCGAAGGCGCCGGGGTGGATACGGCCCGGATCGCGCGCGCCACCGCGCGGCCCGCGACCGCGACGGCCCACATCCGCCTGTCTCACGGCAAGGTTCGGGTGACCGGGCGCGCGCCGGAGGGCGGCGCCGATATCTGGCTGGTGCGCTATGATCCCCAGGATCAGGCGGTCCAGGTGAAGAGCGGCGAGAACCGCGGCAAGACCCTCTCGCAGCAGAATATTGTCCGGTCGCTGGTCAAGCTGGGACGCTGGCGCGGCGCCAGCGCGAGCTATCCCCTGCCCCCCGGCGCCGACGCGTCGGTGCGCACGGTGGTGCTCGCCCAGACCCCGCGGGGCGGGGCCATACTCGGCGTGGCGCAGTTCTGAGCGACGCCGCGACCAGTCTGCGAATGTCTGAAAATGGGGGAAGGCGTCGGTTGACCCGTCGCACCCGTTCCGGGGGGCTGGGGGGGCTGTTCAGGGTCCGAAGCAGAGCGTCCGGTCAACCGACCCTCGACGTATCGCCGTCGGATGCGGCGCGCCCGCGTCCGGAATACGGCGATTTGATGATTTATCGTTGCATCGCCGCGGGGATGTGTCGGGCCAGTCGCATTCGCCGCAGCACTTCCTCCGCGGCCCTGTCCGTTTCGCGCAGGGGTTCGTAGCGCTGCGGCCGGACGCCCGCTCCGACGCGGAGGGGCTGCAGCACCCCCCGCGCCTCCAGGTCTGCATGAAAGCGCCGGCGCCGGGGCTGGCCGCCCTCCATCTTCAGCAGATGGACAGGAGCGCCGGTAGCGGCGGCCTCGGCGGGCATGTTGGCGGAATCCTCCGTGACCATCACCGCGTCTGCGGCGGCCAGGAAGGCGAAATAGGGGTTGGGCCCGGTCTCGTCCCAGATCACCCCCGGAAGACGGGACAGTCGCTCCGTCAGTATGGCGCGGGCGTCCGGCGGCGTGCGCCGGGAGAAGGTCAGCATCAGCGATCCGCCGCTGTCCTGCACCCATGCGGCGATCTCTTCGGCCATCTCCCGGGCGCGGTCCGGGCCCAGGCGGTAGGCCTTGGCCGTCCCGCCGATCAGCACCGCCGTGCGCGGCCGGGGCAGGGGGCTCACGAGGTCTGAAAAGGCGCGATAGGCCTCTGTCAGGCGATCCCGGGTCACCCGGTGCGGCGCGCCGATGATGGGGAACACGTCGGGCCCCCGCAGCGGGTCATGGGTGGGCGGGATGGTGAGGTCGAACAGCCGGGGCGGCCGGAGCGGGTCCTGCAGCTGCACCACGAAGGTGGCGCGCCGGGACCAGCGGCGGACGGCGATGGACAGGGGGATCGACGCACGCCCGTTGCCGATCCAGAGGTCGGGCCAGGGGGGCTTCAGGGCGTCCCCGCCGGAGTCCAGCAATCGCGGGATCGCCGGAATGAACCGCGAGGGCGTTCGACGCATCCAGCGGGGCCAGATCACGCGCTTGAGGGTGATTTCGGCGGGCGTGAGCCGCGCCACCGCCTCCGCCAGACCCAGCGCCTGGCTCTCGATGCCGGCGCGGCCGTCGGTCACCGCCCAGATGGTCAGGGGACGGTCTGAGCTGGCGGGGGAGCCAGCCGGCGCGGCCGTCAGATCCACTCGACCTTGATGACCTCGTAGGCCTTGACCCCGGCCGGCGTCACCACCTCGAAGACATCCCCGGCGCTCTTGCCGATCATGCCGCGCGCGAGGGGCGAGGTGAGCGAAAGGCGGCCCTTCTTCACGTCCGCCTCATGCTCGCCGACCACCTGGTAACGGGCCGATTCCTCGGTGTCCTCATCCAGCACGGTCACGGTGGCGCCGAACTTGACCTGATCGCCGGACAGCTTCGAGACATCGATGATCTGCGCACGGCTGATCTTGTCCTCGATCTCGGCGATGCGGCCTTCGATCCAGCCCTGTCGTTCCTTCGCGGCGTGATACTCCGCGTTTTCCGACAGATCGCCATGGCTGCGGGCTTCCGATATGGCTGCGATCACAGCCGGACGCTCCACAGACTTGAGACGCTTCAGTTCTTCGTCGAGAGCCTTGTAGCCCTCGCCGGTCATAGGCACTTTTTCCATTGCGGACAGTGAGCTCAAGTCGCCCTAGGGGAGTTCAGAAGTGACAGTCCGGGTTGCGGGCGCGAACAACCGGCGGAAGATACTAGTAAAATCCTGTGTGCAGTGCAAGGTCGCGCGACAGGATAATCCGAATTCGCCACCTGCGCGCTGGGGCGGATCGACCTAGGGCCTGCGGAAGGAATCTGCGGGATAGACGCCGAGTATTTCCAGGCGCTCCGAGAAGAAGCCAAGCTCCTCCAGCGCCAGGGTGACGTTCCGGTCCTCGGGACGGCCCTCCACATCGGCGTAGAACACGGTGGCGGTGAAGGCGCCGCCTTCCATGTAGCTTTCAAGCTTGGTCATGTTCACGCCATTGGTGGCGAACCCTCCCATGGCCTTGTAGAGGGCGGCGGGCACGTTCCGGACGCGGAACACGAAGCTGGTGACGCAGGGGATCCCCGGCGCCGGGCGGGGCGGCGCCGGGTCTGCGGTCATCACCAGGAACCGGGTGGTGTTGTGGTGCGCGTCTTCGATGTCCCGGCGCAGGATCTCGAGACCGTAGAGGTCCGCCGCCAGCGCCGGGGCGATCGCCGCCCGGGTCGGGTCCGGATGCTCCGACAGGGCCTTGGCGGCGCCGGCGGTGTCCGAGGCGATCTCCGTCCGCAGGCCCAGCTCCCGGATCACCTTGCGGCACTGGCCAAGCGCCATGACGTGGCTGGCGACAAGCCGCAGGTTGGTCAGGGCGACGCCGGGATTGGCCATCAGCTGGAACCGGATCGGCTTGAAGCGTTCGCCGATGATCTTCAGGCCGGAGTCCGGAAGCAGGTGGTGGACGTCCCCCACCCGGCCGGCGATGGAGTTCTCCACCGGGATCAGGCCGAGCGCGCAGGCGCCGGAGCGGACGGCCTCGAAGGCGTCCTCGAAGGTGGCGCAGGGGGTCGGCTTATGGTCCGGGAAATGCTCGCGGCAGGCCTCGTCGCTGTTGGCGCCGAACTCCCCCTGAAAGGCGATGCCGGGTCGCTGTGTCCGGGCGGTCAAGATCCGGTCCTTTCGGCTTCGGCGCGGGCGGCCGCCAGATCGGCCGGCGTGTCCACCGAGATGGGGGCGGCCCCGAACACGGCGGCGTGGATGCTCAGGCCCATTTCCAGGGCCCGAAGCTGCTCCAGCTTTTCCCGGCGCTCCAGCGGCGAGGGCGGCGACCGGGTGAAGCGGGCCAGGGCGTCGCGGCGGTAACCGTAAAGCCCCACGTGACGCCAGACCGGCTGGTCGCCATAGAGGGTCGAGCGGGTGAAGTAGAGGGCCCGGCCGGTGGCCGCGTCCGGGGCCATGGCCAGCACCGCCTTCACCACGTCGGGATTGCTGCGGTCGGCGGGCGATAGCTCCGGCGCGACCAGGGTGGAGATGTCGCACTCCGGTCGCTGGGCCAGCAGCTCGGCACAGGCCCGCACCATGGCCGGATCGACAAAGGGCATGTCGCCCTGCAGGTTGATCACGGCGTCGTGGCGCCCCTCCGGGTCCAGGGCGGCCAGGGCGGCCATGATCCGGTCCGAGCCCGACGGCAGGGCCGGATCGGTGAGCACGGCGGTTCCCCCCGCCGCCCGCACCGCCTCGACGATTGCGGCGTCCCCCGCCGCCACCGCCACCGGACCTGCGTTCGCCGCCTCGGCCTGGCGCAGCACGCGGACGATCATCGAGACGCCGCCGATCTGCGCCAGGGGTTTGTCCGGCAGACGGGTCGCCGCGAGTCGCGCAGGTATCAGGATGATCGGCGTCATGATGTTTTGGATGGTCCCGGCCGGTTTCCGCCACTGTTGCCCGCTGTTTCCGCCGGCAACAGCGGAAGACAGCACGCGAGTGGTTGCGTGAGCCGCGGTAGCGTGTCAGAGACGCCCACGCAAGAACGGGTTTCGGCGCCTGGTTCTGTCGGTCCCTGACCGACTGTTCCGCCTGACCGTTCCAGCGGTCCGGCACGCGCCTGCGGGCGGACCCAATCTGCTCTCAGAGGCTCATGGGGCGACATGAAAGACGAACTTCTCTGGAACAAGATTTTTGGCGGACTGCTGGGTGCGGTGCTGCTGCTGCTGATCGTGCGTCAAGGCGCGGAAGTGCTGTTCGCCCCGGTTCCGGTCAAGACGCCGGGCTATGCAATCGCCGTGGCGACCACAGACGCCGGCGCGACCGCTGAGGTGGCCGATACGCCCCCCGACTGGGGCACGGAACTGGCCAAGGCCGACGTGGCCGCCGGCGCCGCCGTCTCCCAGAAGTGCGCCTCCTGCCACAACTTCGCCAATGGCGGTCCCAACCAGACCGGCCCCAACCTCTGGGGCGTTCTGGGCCGCAAGCCGGGCTCCCATGCCGGCTTCGCCTATTCCCAGGGCATGACCGATTTCGGCGGCAAGCAGGCGGCCTGGGACTATCAGCACGTCTATGAATTCCTGTCGGGTCCGGCCGCCTATATCAACGGCACCAAGATGTCCTTCGTCGGGCTGAAGAAGCGCGAGGACCGGATCAATCTGATCGCCTGGCTCCGGCAGCAGAACTCCAGCCCGCCGCCGATCCCGGCGCCGAACCCGGCCGCCGCCGCCCCCGCGGCAGCAGCGCCCGCGGCCGCGGCGCCCGCCGCCGCTCCGGCGGATGCGGCCAAGCCGGCGGACGCCAAGCCCGCGGCCTGACGCCTGCGGTCAAGCTCTGAACGTCACGCGCCGTCGCCTCCTGCCCGAGGCGGCGGCGTTGTCGTGTCCGGAGGTCAGGAGAGGCGGCGGTAGCCGGTCGGCGCGCCGGAGCCCGCGGCCTCGATCCGCCGGATGGCCTCGTCCAGGGGCTCCTTCACCACCGCCATGTGGTGGCCATTGGCGTGCAGCAGGGCGTTCTCGCCGGCGATGAAGCCCACATGGCCCCGCCAGAACACCAGGTCGCCCCGGTCGAGGCCCTGCTCGGGATCGACGGGCCGCCCCAGCGCCATCTGCTGGTCGGAGTCCCGCGGGCAGGCGCGACCGCAGGCGCGCAGGGCCTGCTGCACCAGGCCGGAGCAGTCGAGGCCGAGGCTCTCATTGCCCCCCCAGAGGTAGGGCGTCCCGATGAAGCGCTCCGCCACCGCCACCGGATCGGTCTCGAACGCGCCCAGGGGGGCCAGGTGGTCGGCGACGAACCATCCCCCGTCCAGGGCCTTGATGAAGCGACCCTCCCGGGCGTCCGGCGCGACCAGGGCGTTCAGCGAATAGAGCCCCTCCGGCAGCGACTTGATCGAGGGTTCGGTATAGGCGTGGGTCCGAAGCACCCGGACCCGCATCAGCTCCGCCGGCCCTTCGGCGGCGGCGGTCAGGCTTCCGGCGTCCACATAACCCACATAGCCGTCGCGCCCGGCCTGGGCGAAGGCGAAGCCCTCGGCCTCCTCCAGCACCTCGACGGTTTCGCCGAACAGCAGCTGGGACAGCTGTTCCGCCTCCAGTTGCGGGGCGCGGCGGAGCGGGGCGACGGGGTCGATCACCCGGCGACGGGCCGTGCGTCGGTATCGGCGCGCGGCGACGACGCCCTCGAGCCGGTCGGCGGCCACGCCATCCCGGGCGAGCAGCGTGCGAGCATCGGTCATGAGGACGCTCCAAATCTCCGGCGGATCATCTCATAGCTGGCGCGCAGGGCCTGCGCCTCCCCGCCGAAGGCGCGGCCCGGCAGCTTGCGCGGCCGCCAGGCGAAGATGTCGAAATGCGCCCAGGCGCTGGCGGGGGCGAAGCGGCGCAGGAACAGGGCGGCGGTGATCGACCCGGCCTGGGCCCAGGGGTCGGAATCGTTCTTCAGGTCGGCGATGTCGGACTCCAGCGCCTCGTCATAGGCGTCCCACAGGGGCAGCCGCCAGACCGGATCCTCGGTCGCCCGGGCGGCGGCGGCGAGGTCCGCGGCCAGCGTGTCGTCGTCCGTGAAGAAGGGCGGCACGTCCGGACCCAGGGCCACCCGCGCGGCGCCGGTCAGGGTGGCGAAATCCAGGGTCAGCACCGGGTCCAGCTCCGCCGCCCGGGTGAGGGCGTCGGCCAGGATCAGACGCCCTTCGGCGTCGGTGTTGCCGATCTCGATCGTCAGCCCCTTGCGGGTGTGCAGCACGTCCCCGGGCCGCATGGCGTCGCCGGACACGGCGTTCTCCACGGCGGCCACGAGGATGATCAGCCGCACCGGAAGGTTTGCGCCCATCACCAGCTGGCCCAGGGCCAGGGCGTGCGCCGCCCCGCCCATGTCCTTCTTCATCCAGCGCATGCCGGAGGACGGCTTCAGGTCCAGGCCGCCCGAGTCGAACGTCACGCCCTTGCCGACCAGGGCCACCACCGGCGCCGCGGGGTCGCCCCAGCCGATCTCGATCATCCGCGGCGCCCGGGCGGGGGGCGCGGCGCGACCGACGGCGTGCACGGCCGGATAGTTCTCCGCCAGCAGGGCGTCGCCGGTGGTGACCGAGACTTCCGCACCGTGGGCGGCGGCCAGGGTCCGCGCCGCCTGCTCCAGCTCCGCCGGGCCCATGTCGGAGGCCGGCGTGTTGATCAGGTCCCGGGCCAGGGCGCAGGCCGCCGCCGTCGCCAGGGCGGGCTCGGCCGCGGCGCCCACCGCCAGGCGCGGGCCCGGGCGGGCCTTGGTCGCCTTGTAGCGATCAAAGACATAGCCGCCGAGGGCGAAGGCCAGGGCGATATCGGCGACCGGCCAGGGACACTCTCCGGCGATTCGCCAGTCTCCGGGGGGCAACCGCTCCGCCAGGGCCCGCAGGGCCATGACCGAGCCCGGCGCGCGGCCCAGCCCGAACCAGGCCTCCGGTCCCGCCGCGCCGCTCCGGGCCATCAGGCGTCCCGCCTGGCCGGCGAAGTCGTGCAGGGCCCCCAGCGCGGCCAGGGAGGGGTCCGCCGCCGACCGCTCGGCAAAGGCGGCCTCCGTCACCAGCCAGACCGTTCCGGCGGCGGCGCTGTCGGCGATCAGGTTCGCGCGAGGGTGGGTCAAGACCGGCACTCCATGACAACCGCCGCAAATGTGTTAACGCAAAATTGAGGCGACGGCGAAGACACTGCGCCGGGCAGATCGCCGCGGCTTCGGGATGCGCCATCATGTGTACGAACAGCTCCTCCATCGCAACCATTCTCGCAGCCCTGATGCTGGCCGGTCCGGCGCTGGCTGCGGATCCGGGCGTCGCCGTCCCGCCGGCCAAGGCGGCTCAATCCGCCCCCGCCCCGGCCAAGGCTGCGGCGCCGCAGCCCCTGCGCAAGGCCCTGCCGGCCGAGCGCGCTGCGGCAGAGCGGCTGGACCCCCTCGCCCGCGCCGCCTTCTGGTCGCACGAGACCGATGTCGACCCGATGGACGCCGAGGCGGGCGTTCGGCTGGCGGTCGCCCTGCGCCAGCTCGGGCGCTATGACGAGGCCGACGCCGCCGCCACCAAGGTCACGACGCTGCACCCGGAGAATGTGGAGGCGATCCTCGAGATCGCCCGGGCGCGGATCAGCGAGCGGCAGGGCTTCTACGCCATACAGCCGCTGAAGCAGGCCAGCCGCCTCGCTCCGAAGGACTGGCGACCCTTCTCGCTGCTGGGGGTGGCCCTGGAACAGAGCCAGCGTCCCGGCGAGGCGCTGGAGGCCTATAACCACGCCCTCGTCCTGTCGCCGGAAAATCCCGCCGTCCTGTCAAACCTGGCCATGTTCCATGCCGCCAAGGGCGAACGCGCCGAAGCGGAGGCGCTGTTGCGCCGGGCGGTGGTGCGCCCGGACGCCACGGTGCAGGTGCGGCAGAACCTTGCCCTGGTCATCGGCCTCGAGGGAAAGCTGGACGAGGCGGAGCAACTGATCCGGGAAGATCTTCCGCCCGCGGTGGCGTCGGCCAATCTCGCCTATCTGAAGTCGCTCCAGCCTGCCGCGGCCGCGCCGCTGACCCAGGCCGCCGCCAAGAGCGTGGCGCCCGCGCCCGCCGGGTCCAAGGTTGTCCCGATCAAGCAGCCCTGACAGCCTCGCCCGCGACCGCCGCCGCCGCCGTCAATGGGCGCGCATGCGCTGTTGCGTGTCGCTCTTGGTCGTGGTGTCCGTGGCCTTGATGTAGGCCGGTCCCAGGATCACCAGGAACAGCACCGGCAGGAAGAACAGGACCATCGGCACGGTCAGCTTCGCCGGCAGCTGGGAGGCGATCTTCTCGGCTTCGGCGATGCGCAGCTCGCGGTTTTCCTTGGCCATCACCCGCAGCGCCGTGCCCAGCGGCGTGCCGTAGCGCTCCGCCTGGGTCATGGCCGTGGTCACCGCCTTGATCCCGGGATAGTTCACCCGCTTCGACAGGCCCTCATAGGCCATCCTGCGCTCGGGCAGATAGGACAGCTCGGCGCTCAGCAGGGTCAGCTCCTCGGCCAGCTCGATGGAGCGGGTGCCGATCTCGGTGGCCACCTTCTGGATGGCCAGCTCGATGGACATGCCGGATTCGACGCAGATCAGCAGCAGGTCCAGGGCGTCCGGAAACGCCCCGACAATGGCCTGGCGGCGCTTGGTGATGACGTTCTGCAGATAGACGTTCGGCGCATAGAAGCCGGCGACGAACAGGACGACGCAGGCCGTGATCTTGGTCATCGGCGGCCATTCGATCGCCTTCAGCACATAGAGATAGACGATCGCAAACATCAGAAAGACGAACGGTGTGACAAACCGGAAGAAATAGAAGGTCGAAACCGGTCGCGGACCGCGGAAACCGGCCTGGGCCAGGGTGTCCACCACCTTCGGGTCTTCCAGCAGCCGCGACAGCTGCAGCTGATCGACGACCTTCTTGTAGAAGCCTTCGTCGGTCTGCCTCAGGGTCGGGGCTTCGTTGCGCATCTGGGCCCGCGCGATCCGGCGCAGCTCGTCCCGGCGGCTGGCCACCGATTTCATCCGGTCGCTCAGGCGGTCGCGGTACATCATCGGCGTCACCAGGGTGACCACCGTGGCGAACACCACGACCGCCACGAACACCGAAAGCAGGTTGGCCGGCTCGAACAGGGCCATGACGCTTTCCATGGGCCTGTCCTCAGAACTTGAAGTTGATCATGCGGCGCATGACGAAGATGCCGAGCATCTCCATCCCGATGCCGATGCCGAGAATCACATGCCCGCGCGGATCATTGATCAGCGGGTTCATGTAGCCGGGGGAGGTGAGGGTGACCATCAGGCCGATCCCGGGCGGCAGGGCGCCGATGATGAAGGCGGACGCCACGGCTTCGCCGGACAGAGCCTTGATCTTCTCCCGCAGCAGCTTCCGCGCCCGCAGCACCACCGACAGGTTGTTCAGGGCCTCGGCCAGGTTGCCCCCCGTCTTCTGCTGGATGGCCAGCACGATGGAGAAGAACCGCACCTCCGAGGTGGGCATGCGGTCGTACATCTTCTCCAGGGCCTGATCGATGGACGTGCCGACCGAGATGCTCTCCATCAGCTTCTTGAACTCCTTGGCCAGGGGTTCCGGACTCTCCGCGGCGATCAGGCGCATGCAGTCATGGACCGGCAGGCCGGACTTGATGCCGCGGACGATGATGTCGATGGCGTTGGGAAATTCCTCGGTGAACTTCTTCGCGCGGCCCTTGGCCATGTTGGACATGATCCACCGCGGCGCGCCGAGCCCCGCCGCGAAGCCGACGCCCACGGAGGCCAGGATCGGCGCACGGAGCAGGAGGGCGATGACGATGGAGATCACGCCCAGGATGCCCGATCCGATCCAGAAGTCGCGGACCGACAGGGACAGTCCGGCCTGGATCAGCCGGGACTCGAGACTGAGCTTCGCCTTGCGGTCCTGGTTCTCCTGCTGCTTCAGCGTCTGGAGGATCTGCTTGCGGCGGGCGACCTGGTTGTCCATGGACGACCGGGCGCGGGACGTCTCGGACTTGCTGTCGGCCGCCACCGCGCCCAGGCGCTTGGTGGCCTTGGCGCTGGTGTTCTCCTCGCCCACCAGAACCCACCCGACCCCGGCGATGGCCACGAAGCCGAGCAGGGCGGCGGCGATGGGCCAGATCGATGACATGTCCATCGGCTGTCTCCCTATTCCGCGGCGTCGAGGGCTTCGGCGAGTTCCCGGTCCAGGCCGTAATACCGGGCGCGGTCCCAGAAGCGCGGCCGGGCGATGCCGGTGGACCGGTGCCGGCCGACGATCTTCCCGTCCTTGTCCTCGCCCGTCATTTCGTAGACGAACAGGTCCTGGGTGATGATCACGTCGCCTTCCAGGCCGAGCACCTCGGTGATGTGGGTGATCCGGCGGGAGCCGTCCCGCAGACGGGCCGCCTGGATGATCACGTCCACCGAGCCGACGATCATCTCGCGGATGGTCTTGGACGGCAGGCCATAGCCGCCCATGGTGATCATGGATTCCATCCGGCTGATGGCTTCCCGCGGGCTGTTGGCGTGCAGCGTGCCCATGGAGCCGTCGTGGCCGGTGTTCATGGCCTGCAGCAGGTCGAAGGCCTCGGGTCCGCGGACTTCGCCGACGATGATCCGCTCCGGACGCATCCGCAGGCAGTTCTTGACCAGATCGCGCATGGTGATCTGGCCCTGGCCCTCGAGATTGGGCGGACGGGTCTCCAGCCGGACCACGTGGGGCTGCTGCAGCTGAAGCTCCGCCGCGTCCTCGCAGGTGATCACCCGCTCCGTCGGATCGATGAAGGCCGTCAGGGTGTTCAGCAGGGTGGTCTTGCCGGAGCCGGTGCCCCCGGAGATGACGATATTGCAGCGGCTGGCGCCGATGACGCCCAGCACCCGCGCGCCTTCCGGACTGATCGAGTTGTACTCGACCAGATTGCGCATGGTCAGCTTGTCTTTCTTGAACTTCCGGATGGTCAGGGTCGGACCGTCCAGGGCCAAGGGCGGCCCGATCACGTTCACCCGGCTGCCGTCGGGCAGGCGGGCGTCGCAGATGGGGGAGCTTTCGTCCACCCGGCGGCCGACCTGGCTGACGATCCGCTGGCAGATGTTCATCAGCTGGGCGTTGTCGCGGAAGCGGACATTGGTCAGCTGGACCTTGCCCCCGACCTCGATGAACACCCGATGCGCGCCGTTGACCATGATGTCGGCGATGTCGTCGCGCTTCAGCAGCGGCTCCAGGGGCCCGTAGCCGAGCACGTCGTTGATGATGTCCTGGACCAGGTGATCCTGTTCCGCCGCGGACATGGAGACATTCTTGATCGCCACCAGTTCGGCGACGATGTCCCGGATCTCCTCCGCCGCCGTCTTGTGGTCCAGCTGCGCCAGCTGGCCGAGGTCGATGGTGTTGAGCAGGGCCGAATAGATGGTCGTCTTGGTGGCGTGGTAATAGTCCGTCTGATCCCGGACGATCTCCGCCACGGGCCCGGAGCTGGACACGGCGCCGCCCTGGGCCGCGCGCAGCTGGTCGAGGCCCGACGTGGCGCGGGGCTTGGCCGCAGCCGGCTCCGGCGGCTCGACGCGCGCCGGTTCCGACCGCTGCGGACGCGTCGCGATGTCCGGCCCCTTGGCGGGGGCTGGCGGCGGCGCGGGCTGGGGCGCAGTCGGACTCCGTTTACCGAACAAGGTTCCCGTTCCTCCTTCAGGCGCGCTTCAGAAGGCGTTCGATCAGTGAGCGGGTCTTCGGCGCCGGCGGGGCGGCCTCGCGTCGGGACAGGGCCAGGGCGAACTCCAGCAGGCCTTCCACGGACTTGGCTTTCGGGTTGACCTCGACCAGCATCTGGCCGTTGTTTGCGGCCTCGCCGAACAGCTTGGCGTCAAAGGGCAGCACCAGGGCCGGCTCGAGCTGCAGGGCCTTGGCGAACTCCTTCACCGGAATTTCCGGTCGGCCGGGCACGCCCATCTGGTTCAGGATCAGCCGGGGCGGCGCGTCGTTGGGGCGCGCCTTGCGGATCAGGTCGATCATGTTCTTGGCGTTGCGCAGGGAGGCCAGCTCCGGCGTCGCCACGATGATCAGGTCGTCGCAGGCCAGGATGGTCTGCTTCACCCAGGCGTTCCACATGTGCGGAATGTCGAGGACCACGAACGGCGCGGTGGTGCGGATGCGGTTGAACACCTCCTCGAACACCTCCGGGCCGAACTCGTAGACATCGTCCAGGGTGGCGGGGGCGGCGAACAGGCTGAGGCGGTCGGTGCAGCGGGCCGTCATCCGGTCCAGCAACACCGGATCCAGCCGGTCGGGCTGGTGCAGGGCGTCGTACACCCCCTGCAGGGGATCCTGGTTGAAGTCGAGACCGGCGGTGCCGAAGGCCAGGTCATAATCGGCCACCACCGTATTCACCTTCACCTGCTCCGCCAGGGTGTGGGCGATGTTGTGGGCGATCGTCGACGCGCCCACGCCGCCCTTCGAGCCGACAAAGCCCACGGTGCGGCCGACGAACGGCGTGGTCGGATCGGCGTAGAGGCCGGCGATGGTTCGGATCAGCTGCAGCGGCTGGATCGGCGGCACCAGATACTCGCTGACCCCGCGGCGCATGAGTTCGCGGTAGAGGGCGATGTCGTTGGAGGCGCCGATCACCACCACCTTGGTGTTCGGGTCGCAGACCTCGGCCAGGCTCTCGAGCTTCTGCAGCAGCTCCAGGCCGGGCTCGAGGCACTCCACGACGATCAGGGGCGGAGTCGGTTGCTCCTGGTAGATGGCGATCGCTTCGGTCAGCCCGCCGCGCAGGACCTTGGGGGTCGCCCGGGACAGCCGCCGGTCCGACGAGGCCCGGGCGGCGGCGGCCGCGGTTTCTTCGTGGCGGCAGAAGAAATGGATGGCGATCCTCGGGACGGGCAGTTCGCCCGCGGCCGAGTCGTCCAGGGACACGAGTGCGCCGCCGACGGCCGGCGGACCCGCCGGAATCGGGTCGACGCCATGGGCGGCGTAGGCGGGCTCCGACGGGGCGCTGTCGACCCACTGGGGTTCGTGCGTGTCGAGACTGGCCTCGAACGGGTCCTGGTCAACACTCTGATCGGGCAGGGTGTAGGTCATGGCTATTGAACCGCGCTCGAGACGGCGCCGGACGCCTGGGTGTCCTTGCTGGACGATGTCTGTTCGCCCCTGCGGTACTTTCCGAGAATGAAGCCGCGACGGGTCGCGTCCCCGGGCGCTTCGGTGGCGGGATGCTGCAGGTCGCGGGGATTGGCGATCATCGCCGCCAGGTTCGCCGCCGTGGCGCAGCCGAAGTGACCATAGACACGGTTGGATCCGGTGGCGGACAGGTCATCCCAACCCTTCCGGCAGTCGGGGCCGACCGCCTGGACCCTGCGATAGGTGATCTTCACGGGCGCCCCGGCGCCCTCTGCGTCGTAGTGATCCAGCTGGATCCGGGATTCGGCGACACCCGCGGACTTCAGGACCTCCATCGCCGCACGGGCGGTCTGGGCCGCGTCGCCGAACGCGGTCTCGCCGGAGGCCGTGCGGATCACGAAGCCGGAGCTGGCGGGATCCGAGTTCGCCTGGGCCAGCGAGATCAGCGCCGCTTTCTGCGCTTCCGACAGGCGCCCGCTGGGATGCTGGGCCAGAGCCAGTTCCCCGTCGGACTCGCGCGTGGCGGCGCGATAGCGGTCGAGTTCCGTCCGCGGCTTGGGGTCCAGGGTCGGATTGGCGGTCTTGGCCGCGACGGCCGGCGGCGCGTGTCCTCCGCCGGGCCCGGTGGCGCAGGCGCCGAGGGTGATCGCGGAGGCGACGAGGACTGCGATGAGCGGGGTGCGCGTCATGCCGGTGTTACTCCACAACATAGCCGTAAGGTCCCTGATAGGTGGCGCCTGCCGCCGGCTTGCTGAAACCCGAGTTGAGGTGGCCGAGGAGATCGGTTTCGAAGTCCCCCGCGATGACCAGGCCGTCCGCGGGCGTGGCCAGCTGATCCGGGCTGGTTCCCTTCACGAGATAGGGCGTGATGATCACCACCAGCTCGCTCTGGTTGTTGAGGAAGTCGCGGGACCGGAACAGGGGGCCGATCACCGGCAGCTCCATCAGGCCCGGCAGGGCGTCGAGGGTTTCCTTGGTCGTGTTCTGCAGCAGGCCGGCGAGCATCAGCGCCCCGCCGGAGGGAAGCTCGACCGTCGTTTCCACGCGGCGGACGTTCAGGCCGGGAATCACCAGCGTCGAGCCGGTCGAGGATCCCGAGGACGAGAAGGCGTTCAGGCTGCTGATTTCCGAGACCTCGGTGGAGACCTTCAGGGAAATGCGACCCGGACCCAGCACCACCGGCGAAAATCCGAGTCCGACGCCATACTGCTTGAATTCGACGGTGATCCGCCCCGTGGAATCCTGGCTGACCGGGACCGGGAATTCGCCGCCCGCGAGGAACTTGGCGCTCTCGCCGGAGACGGCGGTGACATTGGGCTCGGCGAGGGTCCGGACGAGGCCGACGCGCTCGAAGGCCTGGATCAGCGCCTTGGCCTGGTTGACGCCGGTCGACCCCGCCGTGGCCGTGGGGACGGCGGTGTTCCAGTTGGGGATCCCGGACGACGGTCCGTGGACCACCTGGGTGCAGGTACCCGCAGCGCAGGGGACGGACAGTTCCGGCTGCGACGTGGTGTTGATCTGATAACCGCCGGTCAGGCCGCCCATCAGGGCGCCGTTCACCCCGTAGGTGGGCGAGATTCCGGCCAGGTACTGGTTCATCCCGGTCTGGCCCACCAGCGTGCTGAGGTCGAAGCCCAGCTGCTTGATGATCGACCGGTTGACCTCGACGATCCTGACCTTGAGCATGACCTGCTCCGGACCGGCGATGCTCATCATGTTGATCACATTGTCGGGCTTGCCCACGAACCCGCCGGCGACGCGCACCGCCTTGTCCGCCGAAGCGGCGTCGGGAACCTGGCCGGACAGGATCACATTGTCATTGACGGCTTCCACATGGAGCTGGGCGCCCGGCAGCATCCGGCCCAGGGTCTGGGCGATGCCTGAAACGTCCTGATCGACCCGCACGTCCAGGCGCAGCAGCTGGCGCCCGCCGGCGTCGAAGAACACGGCGTCGGTCTGGCCGGCGGTCTGGCCCAGCAGATAGACCCGCCGCGGCGTGGACAGGATGACTTCCGCCACCTTGGGGTTGGAGACCACCACGTCCCGCGCATCCACCGGCAGTTCGATCACGGCGGACTTGCCCCGGGGCAGGGTCAGCGACCGGGATACGCCCCCGCCGCCCAGGTCGACCCGCACGGTCTGCTCATTGACCGGGGTCTGGACAAGCGTCGCCGGCATGTCCGTGGCGGTCGCCTGGGCCGACACGGCGACCGGCGCGGCGTGCGTCCGGCGCGAGGCCGCTTCGCGCCCGCGCTTCGGCGCGCCCACTAGGGCGGCGTCACTGCCCTGCGTCGCCGGCGCGGCGCTGGCTTCGGCGAGGCCGGTCGACAGACTTGTGACCACCAGCGCCACGCAGGTCGCCCGGCGCCACCAGGCGCCGGGGCTGTGAACGCCGGGGCTTTGAACAGGGCGACGGGCGCGGGGGTTGGGGCGGAGGCTGTGGGTCACCGGGCTACCTTGACTTCAGTGGCGGCGGCATTGCGGTAGACGCGGACAACCGGCGTGGAGATCAGCGCCTGGGCGCGCTTGATCATGCCGTCGACCGTCGGTCCGCCCACATCTGCGTAGGAGCGCAGGACCAGGGTCAGGTCGCCCTGGGCCCGGGCCAGCACCAGATTCTCGGCCTGTTCCGGCGCGACTTCCAGCGTCGCCGTGGCCCCGAGGGTCGAACCCTTGTTGGAGGTCGCGGTATTCTGGTCGATGGCCAGGACGCGGACGTTCTTCATCACGGTGTTGGAGGTCACGACGCCGCCTTCGAGCTTGCGCACCTGGACGACGTCCACATGGTCTCCGGGCAGCACGAACCCACCGGCGGAGCTTTCCGGGGACAGGGGGATGGCCATGGCGCGCATGCCCGGCTCAAGCCGCACGGCCATCACGCCGGACTGGCCGGCGCGGACGACCTTGGCCAGAACCACAGGCTCGCCCTTCCGCACGATCTCCTTGGCGACGCCGCCGAGGAACACCTCGCCCGGCGTGCCCTGCATTCCCAGCGCCCGCTGCTTGACGGAGTCGGCCACGGCGATCGCGCCGCCGGCCGCCTTGCCCACGCCGGTATTGCCGGTGAAGTTGGGCACCGGGCCGTTGGTCACGTAGTCGGTGCTGATGTTGGCGGCCGGCCAGGGCTGCCAGGTCAGGTCGGACTCGGCGATACGGTCCCCGACACTGATGTCGCGTCCGGCGACGGCCACATAGACAAGGGCGGGACCGGCCTGCACCACCGGGGCGGGGGCCGGCTTGTTTTCCTTGCCCGTGGCCAGGCTCCGGATCAGGAAAAGCGCCATCACCGCTGCAATGCCGGCAATGCTCAACACGATGATCCGTTTCGGACCCATGACCCCAGCTCCGATGCACCGAGCCGGTAATGGACGAATCGCGGAATCCGGCCCACCCGACTGCGCCGACCTTGGCCGTCGCAGGTTAACGTTCGACTAAGCCTTTGTGGCCGAGAGCCGCTTTTTGCTTAACCCGCCGGAAGCTGGGATTGCGGGCGGCCGGGGGCCTGTCCGCGGCGAGGACCCGTCAGCGCCCGCCGCCGAGCCTGAGGGCGTGCATGACGGGGCTTTCGGGAAAGGCGCACAGGGCGCCCACGCAGATGGCGATGCCGTAGGGAATGTCGCCGCCCGGACTGAGCAGTCGCGACGCCCAGGCGGGGATGCGGATGGGCCAGAGCGCCGCCAGCTTGCGGGCGCCGAGCAGGCCGACCGCCAGACCGCCGCCAGCGACGGCGGTCCACATAATGAACTCGATCCAGGACGGCCAGCCCAGCCAGAGGCCGCAGACGGCGAACAACTTGGCGTCTCCGCCGCCGACCCAGCGGGCCGCGAACATGCCGATGCCAGCGATCAGACAGGCCGCGCCCACGGCGAACCCGACGCCCATGGCGCCCAGGCTCATGCTGCTGGCGAACGCCGCCGGCAGGAACATCACGGCGCCCAGACCGCACAGCCAGTTGGGGATGGTCATGGTGGTCGCGTCCCGCAGGGCGGCGAAGATCACGACGGCCGGGAACAGGGCGGCGACCAGGAGGTTCAGAACGGGCATGAAGGACTCGGCTTCCGTTGAGATCGTCCGCGAGACTAGCCGAAGATCCTATAAGGAACCGTTTAGTCGCGGATCACAGGGCGCCGGCGACCATGTTCAGCTTGTTCCAGATGGCGTTGGACAGGTTGGTCATGGCGCCGATGACCACCAGGGCGATGAGCCCGCAGATCAGGCCATATTCGATGGCCGTGGCGCCGGATTCATCCGCAGCGCAGTCTTCCAAGAGCGATCGCATCGGACAACCTCCGTCACGGCTGAAAAAAGTAAGGGCCGCGACCGAATAAGCCGCGGCCCCCATCAGGCAGATACAGGCCGGCGCATGTAACGGCCGGCTCTTGGCGGTGCTCCAGGCGGACCGCGGCGCAGTAACGTCGCCGTCCGCCCGAGCCCAGCTGCATTACTTCACGGAGTTCGCGATGTTGTTGAACTTGCCGCTCAGATTGTTACCGACCGCGGTGACCGCGCCGATCACAACGACGGCGATCAGGGCGGCAATCAGGCCGTATTCAATGGCGGTGGCGCCGGACTCGTTCTTCAGGAAGCGCGTAACGAACTTGGTCATAGTGTTCTCCTCATTTGCCAAGCGAGCGGGGTTAGAGCGTTTCCACTCGCCTGACCCCTTATTGCCTGAGTAATCTGCCGCACATGAGTTAATGTTAGATGAAGTCAACAACCAATAATTTCGGTAAGAGTGTAATCAACAAATTAACATTACTGTAAACTTAACTTCAATTTGAGCGTCTATATAAAGAGGTGGCAAAGCGAATCTATGGTTAATACTTGGTAAGCGGATTCTGGAGGGCCTTGATTCGAAAGGGCTGGCGCGATCGCCGCCTCGCCACGTCCTGCCGCCGATGGCCCGGGGGGTGAGACAAAATGTCGCGATTTATCCAATATGGCCACAATCAGGCGGACTAGTTTTACAATCAATACGCGTAAATACGGTGTTCTGACCCGGGGCCGGCGCGCCCGTCGCCCCAGCGACCCTGGGTCTGCGCGCCAGCCGGACGGCGGGGCCGCCGCCGCCGCGAACCGTCACAGGCTGCGGGGCGATAAGGGGTTTGTTGACGAATTGTCCCCACAGTCCTGGCAGCAGGCTCACAGATCGCGCAGGCGCGAGGGCGCGCCGTGGGGCGATCTGGCGGGTCTCATTCCATCTGGAGAGTTCGTGACATGCGTTTCGCCCGCCACCCTTCGCTTCGTCCGATCACCCTGTTCGCCATCGCCGGCGCCGCTGTGGCGGCTGTCCTGGCGGGCGCGCCCCCTGCGCGGTCGGAGCCGCTGGTCGTGTCTCTCGACCATTCCACCCGCCTGAAGATCTCCGGCGCGGCCCAGTCCGTCGTGGTCGGCAATCCGACGGTGGCGGACGTCACGGTCGTCGACAGCCACACCCTGTTCGTCAGCGGTCGCGGGTATGGGGTCACCGATGTGGTGGTGCTGGATAACGCCGGCCGGACCCTCTACGCCACCGAGGTCGTGGTGGGCGTGGCCCATACGGGCCGTGTCAGCGTGTTCCGCGGCGCGGAGCGCACGGACATGGCCTGCTCCCCCAACTGCCAGGTCAGCGTTCGCACGGGGGGCTCCGGCGGCTCCGGCGGCGCGCCGGGCGGCGGCGGGTCTTCCGGTCCGTCCCTGCCGGGCGCCGCGGCGACCCCGGCCTCCGAATAGTCGGCGTCAGCCGTCGGTCGTCCGCGGGGTCCGCGGCAGGGGGTCTCCGCCCCGGACAAAGGTCATGCCCAGCCCGCCCAGGGTCAATAACCCGGCGATGGCGGCGAAGCCCGCCTGCTGGGTATGCCACAGGGCCGTGAACAGGCCGACCATCAGGGATCCCAGCCACATGGTCGCCGTGCCGCTGAGGGCGTAGAGCCCGAAGAACGACCCCAGCTTGTCCGCCGGCGCCAGCCGGACCAGCAGCATCCGGCTCGACGAATAGGCGGCGGTGACGAAGATCGCCGTGCCGAACCCCACACACAGATATAGCACCTCCGGCAGGGTGCGGAACATCGGCCCGCCCCACAGGTCCGGGTGCGCCGCGCTGTCCCAGGGGATGACGTAGAAGATTGCGTGCGGGCTCATGCCCGTGGCGGCCACCACGCATAGCAGCGACCCACCCACCTCAAGCATCACCGCCCGGCGCGGCCCCAGCAGCAGGTCGAGGCCCGCTCCGACGAATCCGCCGAGCACGGCAAAGATCGACAGCAGAATGCCGAAGGCCAGCATTTCCAGCACGTGCCAGTGCATGACGCCCTTGGCGTAGAGCCCGCTGAAGGCCAGCAGCGCGGTCTTGCCGTCCGTATAGACCATGCGCGAGGCCAGGAAGAGCGTCACGTTGCGCTCCCCGCGCAGGACCTTGACCGTGGACGCCAGCTCCCTTGCCCCCTCCACCAGGGCGTCGCGCAGCTTCACGCCGGTTCGCGCCGCATCGGGCGCCAGCAGGAACAGGGGCGCTGAACCCAGCGCCAGAAGCAGGGCGATGATCGGTCCCACGATCCGCTCCGGCTCATGCGCGGCCACGCTCAGCCCGAACAGGGGCGCGGCCGGAATGAACGGCCAGTGGACCTTGCCCGGCAGCACGAACGCCCACAGCACCGCCACCAGTATGGCCGTCGAGATGGCGTTGAGCAGGGAGTAGGCGAGGCCCGACGCCACCGGCGCCTGTTGCGGCGGCGCCACCTGGCTCAGGAGCGCATTGTGCAGCAGGTCGGTATAGACCAGCAGCACGGCGATCGCGCCCAGCATGACGCTGGTGGTCAGGACGGACATGCCCCCCGGGCCCGGCTGCACGAACCACAGGGCGGCGATCATCGGGATCATCAGGCCGACGCAGACCGCCAGCCCCGGCTTGCGCGGACCCAGGCGATTGACCGCAGCCCCCAGCAGCGGCGCGGTCAGGCTGAGGATCACCCCCTGGAGGGTGGCGATGTTGGCGACGATCTGCTGCCCGCGCACCGGGTCGCCGACCACGGTGGTGGCGAAATAGGGGGCGAAGATGTAGATCGAGACGACCACCACATAGGGGTCGCGCACCCCCTGGAACAGCGCCCAGGCCCAGGCCGCGCGGGGCAACCGGAAGATCCCGCCCAGGTCCGGCGGACCCGCGGCGATGACCTCCGATCCGGGATCAAGGCCCGGACCCAGCGCGTCCGAAAGGGTCCCGCCGCCCGGCGGGGCGCCATTGGTGTCGACCGGCATGTGTCCTCCCGGCGGGCTCTTTTGTCGGCCCGGCCTCTGAAGGACCCAGCCTGTACCGCCCGCCGCGCCTTGTCAGCACAAATCGCGCGCCGGCCCCGGCTGTCGGTCACGCCCCCGCGCGATTGACCACCAGGTCGTCGACCACCGAGGGATCCGCCAGGGTCGAGGTGTCGCCCAGCGCGCCGATGTCGTTCTCGGCGATCTTGCGCAGGATGCGGCGCATGATCTTGCCGGACCGGGTCTTGGGGAGCCCGGGCGCCCACTGGATCACGTCCGGCGCGGCGAACGGCCCGATCTCCCGGCGGACCCAGGCCACCAGCTCCCGGCGCAGCTCCTCGCTCGGCGCGACGCCGGCGTTCAGGGTGACATAGCAATAGATGCCTTGGCCCTTGACATCGTGGGGAAAGCCCACCACCGCGGCCTCGGCCACATGCGGGTGGGCGACCAGCGCGCTCTCGATCTCGGCGGTGCCCATGCGGTGGCCGGAGACGTTGATCACGTCGTCCACCCGGCCGGTGATCCAGTAATAGCCGTCCTCGTCCCGGCGGCAGCCGTCGCCGGTGAAGTAGAGGCCGGGATAGGTGGTGAAATAGGTGTCGATGAAGCGCTTGTGGTCCCCGTAGACCGAGCGCATCTGACCGGGCCAGCTGGTGGTGATGCACAGATTGCCCTCGCACGCCCCCTCCAGCGGACGGCCCTCGGCGTCGACGATCAGCGGCTGCACGCCGGGCAGGGGCAGGGTCGCGGAGCCCGGCTTGGTGGGCACCGCTCCTGGGATCGGGCTGATCAGGCACGCGCCGGTCTCGGTCTGCCACCAGGTGTCGACGATCGGGCAGCGGCCCTCGCCCACGACCCGGTGGTACCAGAGCCAGGCCTCCGGATTGATCGGCTCGCCCACCGATCCCAGCAGGCGCAGGGACTTGCGCGACGCCCGCTTCACCGGCGCCTCGCCCTCCCGCATCAGGGCCCGCAGCGCCGTGGGGGCGGTGTAGAAGATCTCCACCTGGTGCTTGTCGATCACCTGCCAGAAGCGGCTGTTGGACGGATAGTTCGGCACGCCCTCGAAGATCAGGGTGGTGGCGCCATTGGCGAGCGGGCCGTAGACGATGTAGCTGTGGCCCGTGACCCAGCCCACGTCGGCGGTGCACCAGAACACCTCCCCCGGCCGGTAGTCGAAGACCATCTCGTGGGTGTAGGCGGCCCAGAACAGATAGCCGCCGGTGGTGTGCAGCACGCCCTTCGGCTTGCCGGTGGAGCCGGAGGTGTAGAGGATGAACATCGGGTCCTCGGCGCCCATGGGCTCCGGCGGACAGGTGGCCGGAACCGTGGCCGCCTCGGCCTCGTAGACGAAGTCGCGCCCCTCGGTCAGCGGGACCTCCACCCCGGTCCGGGTGACCATCAGCACGGTGTTGACCCCGGTGCAGCTGGCCAGCGCCGTGTCCACGTTCTGCTTCAGGGGAATCCGGCGCCCGCCCCGCACCCCCTCGTCGGCGGTGATGACCAGGGTGGAGTCGCAGTCGAGGATCCGGCCGGCCAGGCTGTCCGGCGAGAACCCGCCGAACACCACGGAATGGACGGCGCCGATCCTCGTGCAGGCCAGCATGGCATAGGCCGCCTCGGGGATCATCGGCAGGTAGATGGTGACCCGGTCGCCCTTCTTCACGCCGTGCTTCTTCAGCACGTTGGCGAAGCGGCACACCTCGTCGTGCAGTTCCTGATAGGTGATCCGCCGGGACGCCGCCGGATCGTCCCCCTCCCAGATGATGGCCGTGTCCGCGGCCCGGTGCGGCAGGTGCCGGTCGATGCAGTTGGCCGAGACGTTGAGAACGCCGTCCGCAAACCAGCGGATGCGGAAGTCCTCCACATGGAACGAGACATCGCGGACTTCGGTATAGGGCTTGATCCAGGTCAGGCGCTGGCCGGCTTCGCCAAAGAAGGCGTCGGGATCGGCGGCGGCGCGCGCGCGCATGGCCGCATAGCCCTCGGTGGTGACGCGGGTCCTTGCGGCCCAGCTGGCCGGAACGGGAAACAGATCGGTTTGGCTCACGGCGCAACTCCCCACGGTTTTCAGTCTTGCCGGGAGCTAAGCGAACGGGCGCGGACGGTGCAAGGGCCCCGATCAATTCCGGCCCGAACAATTCCGGGATGAATCGTCGCAGGTCGCGGTCGGCCGTCAGGCGGGAACCGGCGCCATCTCCGCGGTGATCGCCAGCGCTGCGGCGCGGGGGTCCGCCGCTGCGGTCACCGGGCGGCCGACCACCAGATGACTGGCGCCGGCCTTGAGCGCATCTGCCGGCGTCGCCGCCCGGGCCTGGTCGTCCAGCGCCGCGCCGGACGGACGGACGCCCGGGGTCACCACCAGGAAGTCCGGACCGCCGATCCGGCGCGCCAGGGCCGCCTCGTGCGGGCTGGCCACGACCCCGTCGGCGCCGGCGTCGATCACCTGGCGGATGCGGCGCTCCACCAGGGCGGAGACCCCGAGGCCATAGCCCAGCTCGACCAGGGCCGCGTCATCAAGGCTGGTCAGGACGGTGACGCCCAGGATCTTCGCCTGGCGGTCGGACCCGCGCCCCCGCACCGCGGCGGCAAGCACCTGGGGCTCGGCGTGCACGGTCAGCAGGTCGCAGGCGCCGGAGGCGACGACGGCGGCGGCGGCCTTTTCCACGGTGGCGCCGATGTCGTGCAGCTTCCAGTCCAGGAACACGGACTTGCCCGCCGCCTTCAGAGCCCGGGCCAGCCCCATGCCGTCCGAGGCGAACAATTGCAGGCCGATCTTGTAAAATGAGACGGCGTCGTCCACAGACCGCACCAGGTGTTCGGCCGCGTCGCGGGTCGGAACGTCCAGGGCGATGATCAGGCGGGGATCGGCGGTCATGCGGGCTCCTTGCAGCTGTCGCGGTTGTCGCCGTCGTCTGTGCGCGCGGCCCGACGGCGGCGCGGTGGCGGCGCGATCCGGGGCGTCGCGCCTCTGGGCTGGGCGCGGGGCGAAATGACGGAGACCATGTTGAGAGACGTTTGATGGGCCAGCTCGAAGTCGCGGTCAACTTTTTCATCGCCCTGTTCGCGCTGATCGACCCGGTCGGCAATGTGCCCCTGTACGCCGCCGCGACGCTCGGGGTGCCCAAGGCGGCGCAGCGGCAACTGGTCATCTACATCTCCCTGTTCACCGCCGGCTTCCTGGCCTTCTTCTACGTGACCGGCACGGGTATCCTGCAGTTCTTCGGCATTTCCATGCCCGCCTTCCGCATCGCCGGCGGGCTGATGCTGCTATTGCTGGGCTTGCAGATGTCCGGGGGCGAGGGCGTCGCCACGCCGGAGGATCTGGACCGAGAGCAGACCGGGCCGCAGGGCGCGGGCGCGACGAGCCCCGCGGGCGACGACGCCTCGGCCGATGCGCGGCGGCATTTCGAGCGGCTGATCGTGCCCTTCGGCATGCCCCTGCTGATCGGACCGGGCGCCATCTCCACGGTGGTGATCTACGCCAGCGACGCCAATGACTGGCCAAGCCGCATCGCGGGCCTGGGCGCCATCGCCGCCGTGTCCCTCAGCGTGCTGGCCGCGTTTCTCGCCTCCGGCTGGATCGCCCGGCTGCTGGGCAAGACCGGGATGATGATCGTGGTCCGGGTGCTCGGCCTGATCCTGTGCGCCATGGCGGTCCAGTTCATCATCGTCGGCCTGTCCGGCGCCACGGTGGGCTTCATCCGCGGCTCCGCGGT
>CAINOV010000297.1 GCA_903851655.1 uncultured Caulobacterales bacterium | reverse complement strand
AGGCGGAGCTGAAGAAAGTGTCCCATCCGCGCGCGACGGCGGTGGGGCTGTGCCTCGCCGCCTTCGCATTCGCATCCCTGGTGGTCGGCGCCGGGGAAACGTATCGTCTGTTCTGGCAAAACCGATCCGAGACCATCGGCGCGTTCGACCTCGTCGCCCACGAGAGCGGCGTCTGCGGCGTGGGCGTGCAGTTCGATTTCGGGCGCGACCGCAATCCGCCCAGCGAAAGCTGGGTGGGCAGCCTGGGCGCGAGCGCCCTGCGTCAGGGGGTCCCGCTGTATCCAGCCCTGGCGGATCAGGCCTGGCGCAGCGCCGGCGGATACAACTGGCTGGTCGCCCTCAATCGCGCCGCGCCCCCGCCCGCCGCGTTTCATGAAGTCCGATGCTTCACCGGCGAGGCGGGCGTGCTGGGGGCCGCGCCGCCGCAGTCCTGTGTCTACCGGCGTCCGGGCCCGTGCGACCCCGCCGCCGTCGGCCCCACCCCGATCAACTGGCCGCCCTACTTCACCGACGCGAACGGCGCCGTGCGCCGGGACCGGCTGCAGCCCCGCTTTCTCGGGATGACCCCGCCCCTCCACTTCGTGAGCCAAGACCTCAGGGCGACGACGCCGCCGTGAGCTGCGGGCCCAGGGCGGGCAGCGAGCGCAGATCGCGGTTGGTCTCGATCCTCAGGGATGTCCCGGCGATCCGATAGACGCGGCCGAGCCCGGACCGCGCGGCCGCCGCCCGGACCGCGCCGCTGTTGAACCCGTCGCTCATGTCGATCGCCGTGTCGTAGGTCGCCACACCCGCAACCGGCGTCGTCTCCGCCAGACTGAAGGCGGGCGGATGCAGGGCTGCGATCCCATTGCTGACGACCAGCCGACCGAGGCGCGACCGATCCGCCAGGACCGCATCGACGGCGGCGTCAACCCGCCGTTGTTCCGCCGCCGGGACGGGCCGGGTGAGGCCGGACCACAGGGGAATGCGGCTCGGATTATGCTGGAGTCCCAGGGCGGTGAAGGAGGCCAGCGTCATCAGCGCAAAGCCGGTCACCGTCGCCCTGCGGGACCCGGCCGTCGCCTCGCCCCCCATGGACGCGCCGACCAGCGGCCAGAAGGCCGCCGCCATGAAGGGGAAGCCGTAGTAGGAGTCGAGCCGGGCGGCCAGCTCGCTCTGGGCCAGCAGATTGACCATCGCCCAGGGCGCGCAGGCCAGATACCCGGCGAACACATACGGGTTGCGTCGCAGCACGGCCCAGACGGCGGCCACCGCCGCCGGCAGCACCAGATAGGAGCGGCCGTAGAGGATGATCAGGACACGGCCCGCGACCACCGACGGCGTCAACCCCGCAAGGGGCGGCGAGCCGAGATAGACCCGGACAAAGCTGGACGCATGGGGAAACGCCAGATGCCCCGCCGCCAGGGCCGCGCAACTGTACCCCGCCGCCAGCGCCGCCAGCGCCAGGGTCCGGCGCTGATCGGGCCGGGCGACGCCCCGCCGCCAGTCGAGGGCGACGACGGTCAGGAGGAACGCCGCCACATGAAAGCCGGCGTCCTCGCGGCAGATCAGGCAGAGCGCGAGGGCCGCGAGGGCTCGCCGCATCCAGCCGAGGCGCCAGGCCACGAAGAACAGCATCATCGCGGACGCGATCAGGATCTCGAAGTGCGGATACCGGACCTGGGCGAGGGCGAGGCCGTTGAAGGCGAACAGGATCGACAGCGCGACGGCGATCGCCGTCCCGCCCGCGCCCCGCAGGCCGACCCCGTATCTCAGCGCCAGGAAGGCGGCCGCCGCGGCGAGGGCGTGCGCCGCGCCGGTAAAGGCGGCGAACCATTGCGGCATCCCCAGAGGGACGATCCGGCTCACCGCCGACAGGAGCGACAGCAGCGGAGAAACGTGGAAGGCGTAGAAGCTCTGACCGCCGAACAGGGGCGCCATCGGCAGCCACCAGGGCTTGCGCCACGCGAGGTCGGCGAGCAGGCCCGTGTCGAGCAGCACCGCGCCATAATGGTAGAAGTGGTTGAGCACGAAGTTCGAATAGGCGCAGTACGGCGCGGCGACGGCTGCGCCCAGGGCGACAAGCCAGGCGGGCGACGAAGGCTCTCTCGACGTCCGCACCCGTCTCCCCCTGGCCCGCGGTCATGCACTGCCCGACGACCTCAATCGACAGGGGTTACGATCCCGTGAACCCGGCGGGGGTCCCCCGTCGGCGGGTTTACCAAATCTGGACCACTTCCTGCGACGCTTGCGGACCAGAGCCATCCGGCCCTGGCCCGGTCTCCGCGACACCCGCAGACCGGCCCGCCCACGACTGTCAGCCAAGCGGGGCCTCGACGCAATGAACCTGTCCGGAGCCGCCGCCGTGCGCCACGGCGTCACCGCCGTGCTGATCGGTCTCTATGCGGCGTTTGTCCTGACCGCGGCGCAGACCACGCATCACGGCGTCGCCCTCGGCGGCGCGCCCCTGTTCTATGATTTCGAGGCCTTCTACGAGGCGGGACGGTTTGTCCTGCGGGGGGACGCCGCGGGCGCGTACAATGACGCGAGGATGATTGCGGCCGAGCACGCCGCCTTCCCCGGCATGACCCTGAAGCTGCCCTGGAATTACCCGCCGACCCTGCAGCTGCTGCTGACGCCCCTGGCCGCGCTGCCCTATGTCCTGGCCTGGCTGGTCTGGTCGGTCGGCGGTTATGCGGCCTTTGTCCTGACCCTGCGTCCGCTGGCCGGGGGCCGCGTTCCGGCCCTGTTGCTGCTGGCGCCGGCGGCTGCGGTGAACCTGTTTTTCGGCCAGAACGGGCTCTACACGGTCGCCCTGCTGGCCGGCGGAGTCGGCCTGCTGGACCGCCGCCCCCTGACGGCGGGAGTGCTCCTCGGCCTGCTGGCCTGCAAGCCGCAATTTGCGGTCCTGGCGCCCCTGCTGCTGATGATCGGCGGCCATTGGCGCGCCCTGGCGGCGGCGGCGGCGTCCCAGGCCCTGCTGGCGGGGGGCGCGCTGCTGCTGCTCGGGCCCGATCCGTGGGTCGGTTTCATCGACCGCATGCTGCATCCCATGTCGGTGATCCGCTCGAGCTCGTCGGACTGGCGGGCGGTTCCCAGCCTGATGACCTTCGCCCGCACCTGCGGACTGGGTCCCGGCCCGGCGGCGCTGGCCCACTGGACCGGCGCGGCGGTCGCGGCTCTGACGGCGCTGTGGGTCTGGCGCAGAAGCCCGGATCCGGCGCTGCGGGCCGCCACCGCCGGCGCCGCGACCGTGCTGATCAGCCCCTATCTGCGCGCCTATGACCTGGCCTTGCTCGCGCCGGCGGTGGGATGGCTTTGGGGGCATGCCCGTTTGTCACCCTCAAGACCCGAGAAGGTCCTGCAACAGCTCATCGCAGTCCTCGCGTGGGTCGCTCCGGCGCTGCTGATGTTTTCTTCGCCACAGATCCAATACGGAGCTTTGATCTCTCTGGCAGTCGTGCTGGCTTTGGCACGGCGATTGCACCGCAGCGCCTGACCTGGGCTTGATACGCCTCGGCGGCGACTGAAATGAAACAAAATCTCCGATCGGGTGATTTGTTTTGAATAGTCATGGCCGCACGGCGCATTTGACGTCACAGGGCGTGGATCCGGGGGATTTCACCTCCGGGTCTGCAAACTTCAGCAAGGCCCGGTCAAGTCATGACGCTCAGAAGCCAATTCATTCAGAACCGGAGCGGCGCCAGCGCTGCGGAGTTCGCGATACTTGTGCCGGTCATCGGGACGATGCTGTTCGGCCTGATCAAGTTCGGAATTGTCTATAACAATTACCTGTCGCTGACCGCGGGCGTGGCCAACGCCGAACGCCAGTTTGCCGTCAGCCGGACATCGACGACGCCGATCTCGACCGCGGTGACGGCGCTGACGACGACCGCCCCCACGCTCAATACCAGCCAGCTGAAAGTCAATGTCCTGATCGGCGCGACGAGCTGCACCGGCGGCCTGGTGGCCTCCACGTCCGCGGCGAGCTCGGACTCCGGCTGCGCCGGCTCGATGGCCAAGGCCTCGGGAACCGCTTCGACGCTGACGGCCACCTATCCCTGCGATCTCAGCGTAATGGGCGTCAATTTCGGCGGGGCCGGCTGCATGCTGACCGCCCAGGCTTCGGAGCGAATTGAATGAGACCCTCGGCGACCTGGCTGGCGGAGCGGTTCCGCGCCAATCAAGCCGGCGCCACGGCGGCGCTGTTCGCGCTGCTGATCCCGGTGTTTGTCGGGATGGCGGCGCTGGTCATCGACCTGAACAATGCGCGCGCCGTCCAGCGGCGCATGCAGATGTCCGCCGACGCCGCGGTCCTGGCGGCGTCCATGGACATCGGCAGCGCCTCGGTGGACCCGAACGCCACCGCCACCAACTACAGCGCCGTCTCCGGCGGCGCGAACGCGATCCCGGGCGTCACGGTGGTGATGGCGAGCGGCTATCCCCTGCTGGCCTGCCTGAAGAACCAGACGACCTTCGGTCTGTGCGTTCACTCGGCCGCCGCCAAGAATGATCCGTCCAGCGGCGCAGACACGATCTTCGTGAAGGAGACGGCGTCGGTGCCGACGATCTTCTCGAAATACTTTGGGCTGAGCAGCATTCCGATCAGCGTCAGTTCGGCCGCCGCCGGACACGGCGGAAACTCCAAGCAGCTGGACGTGATGATCGTGCTGGACACGACGGGATCCATGACGTCCCCGGACCCCGCCTGCGGCAACATCTCCCGGCTCGCCTGCGCCGAGAACGGGGTGCAGACCCTGCTGAAGACCCTCGCCCCGTCCGTCGACCAGGTCGGCCTGATGGTCTATCCGGGCTTGACCGCCGCCACCGCCGGATACGACTCCGACTGCTCAAGCTCGGCGCCGACGAGCGCGCCGTACAACAAGTCGCCGGTCTATCTGATCGTCGGGCTCGCCAACGACTACCGGACCTCGGACAGCGCAACGACGCTCAACACCAGCTCGAGCATCGTGCGCGCCGTCGGCGCCGGCGGCGCCGGATGCTCCAACGGGATCACCGACGTGGCCGGCCAGAAGACCTTCTACGCCGACGCGGTCACCGCAGCCCAGACCTACCTCCAGGCGAATGGACGCACAGGCGCCCAGAAGGTGATCATCGTCCTGTCCGATGGCGACGCCAACGCGCCCACCGCGCCGACGACCCTGAACGAATGCGGGCAAGCCGTCGCCGCCGCCGCCAGCGCCAAGGCCCTCGGGACCTGGGTCTACACCATCGGCTACGGCGCGGGCACGGGCGGCACCTGCTCCTACGACACCAGTCCGAAGACCACCGCCTGCGCCACCCTGGCCAGCATGGCGACGGACAGCGCGCACTTCTTCTACGACGGCACGCTGTGCTCCAACGGCCAGCCGATCACCTCGCTGCAGAGCGCATTCCAGCAGGTGGGCAACTCGCTGATGGCGCCGATGCTGATCCCGTTCAACTCCGTCTAGGCGGAGACCGGGGGACGCAGCGCCGGACATCGGGTTAGCAAATCCTCAAGACTGTTGAGGCCCAATCGGCGGACATGGACACCGCCGACAGTTCCGCCCCGATCAAGGTCAGCCGGCTTGGCAAACGCTACGCCAATGGCGCGGGCGTGACGGATGTCTCGATGACCGTCCGGCCGGGCGCCGTCACCGGTCTGATCGGCGTGAACGGCGCGGGCAAGAGCACGACCCTTCGCAGCCTCATGGGACTGGTCCGCCCCGACGCCGGCGAGATCCACCTGTTCGGCCGGCCGGCCTCCGAACCGGCCCGCAACCGGATCGGCTTCCTGCCCGAAGAGCGGGGCCTGGCGCCGCGGGACCGGGCGCGGAGCGTGATCGCCTTCCATGGCCGCATGAAGGGCCTGGACCGCAGGGCCGCCTACGCCTCGGCCGACCGGCTGCTGGAGCGGGTCGGCCTGGGCGCGCGCCGCACCGCGCGGATCTGCGAGTTGTCCAAGGGCAACGCCCAGCGGGTCCAGATCCTGTGCACCCTGGTGCATCAACCGGACCTGCTGATCCTCGACGAGCCGCTCTCGGGGCTCGACCCCGTGGCGCAGAGCGAAATCCTGGCCCTGTTCGCCGAGTTCCGGGCGGCGGGCGGGTCGATCCTGCTGTCGACACACTCCATGGCCGCGGTGGAGAGCATCTGCGACCACGTGGTCATGCTGTCCGCCGGCGTCACGGTGTTCGAAGGCGATCTGGCCGAGGCCGCGGACCAGGCGCCGCACGGGGCGATCGTGGTGACGTCGGATCCGGCGGCCCTGCGGGCGGTGGCGGAGCGCCTGGGCGGCAGCGCCGCGCCCCTGTCCGCCGGGCTTGGCGAGGCGGTCCGCTGGCGCGTCCTGCTGCCGGCGCACGTCCCGCATCCGGCGCTGCTCCGCGCCCTGTCGGAGCGGTCGATCCCGGTCATGGCCTTCGAACCGATCCAGAAAAACCTCGAGGGGGCGTTCTGGACCCTGGCGCGGGCCGCCACCGACAACCGGGCGGCCTGAGGTGACTCCAGGGCGCTGGGATCGCCGGCGAAGGGTCGAGGCCGCATGCCGCCCGCTCTGACCCGGATCCGCCTGATCGCCGGCCGCGAGTTCACCGCCTATGTGGCGTCCCTGACCTTCTGGGTCGCCCTCGCCCTCGGTCCGGTGGCCATGGCGGCGTTGCTCGCCTTGGCGCAGATGACGCCGGGCGCCGCCCCGCGCACGGCCCAGGCGCAGACAGTGAGCGTCGCGGCGCCGGATCCGGCGACCCGCGCCGCCGCCGCCGACGCGGTCCAGACCTTGGCGGCCCTGTCGGGAACGCCCCTTGTCGTCACCGCCGGCCCGGCGTCTGCGCACCTGCGCCTCGCCCGGCGTGAGGGTCAGTTGACCCTGGAGGTGATCGACGGCCAGACCCTGTTCCCGCCCCTGGCCCGCGCCTTCCTGCTGGACCGCATCGCCCTGCGGACGCGGGAGGGGGGCGCGCATCCCGGCGACGGGCCGCCGGCGCCCCTCGACGTGACGCGGACACCCGCGCCGGTCGCCGCGCCCGCGTCCGCCGCCCTGGCGACGCGCCGGATCGGCCAGTTCGCCCTGGCCACGCTCCTGTGGATGACCCTGACCGGCTCCATGGGCATGCTGCTGCAGGCGGTGGTCCGCGAGCGGAGCCACCGGGGCCTGGAGACGCTTCTGGCCATGGCGCGACCGATCGAGATCGTGCTCGGCAAACTGGTCGGGGTTGGCGCGGTCTCGGTGCTTGTGGTGGGCGCGTGGATCGGTTCGGGCGCCGCGCTGGCGGCGCTTGCGCCCCACGCCAGCGGGCTGGCTTAATAACTGGATTAGATGATTTATTGATGTTTTCTTCAGAAGATTTAGATAAAATAGACATAGAAAGAGATGCTTTATTACCAGTAATTAGAGCAAATAATTGTTCTAGATATTTTTGT
>CAINOV010000296.1 GCA_903851655.1 uncultured Caulobacterales bacterium | reverse complement strand
TTCCCGGGTCTTCGCCCGGGAATGACAGATCTTTTGAAATTCTGTTTTGGTCGTCATTCCCGGCCTTGAGCCGGGAACCTCGTTCAGACAGCGCCCTCAGCCCCGCAGCATCGCCCGCGGCGCCCAGACCGCGTGGGTGCCGGAGCTGAGCTTGTGCGGCAGGGCGATGCGGCAGACCGGGCCCTCGGCCAGCTTCTGCGCGTCGATCAGCACGCATTCCGAGGTCCCCGCCGCCTCGTTGATCAGGAAACTGACCAGATAGCCGTCATCCTCCGCCGTCGCCCCGATCCGCGGCGCAAACGGCGCCTCGGACGCATAGACGCCCGGCGGCAGCACGTAGCGCTCCGTCCCGCCGGTCTGCAGGTCATGCTTGACGAAGCCGCGGAACAGGAACCAGCCCGGCTCCGGCACGGTGGAGTAGCCGTATCTGTACTTCCGGCCGGCGTACTGGCCGTTGATCATGCCGAACTCCAGGATCTCGTCGCACAGCCGCTCCTCCGTCGTCTCGCCGGTGACGAGGTTGAAGCGCCAGCGGTGCAGCTTGGGCCGGAAGCTCATCTCGTCCAGATAGGCCATCATGTGCTCGAAGCCCGGGGGGGCGTCCCGGCGTGGCTCCGGCGTCGGGTTTTCCTGGAAGTAGCCGTCCAGCACCACCTCGTCCCCGTCGTCATAGGCGTTCAGCCAGTGCAGCACATAGGTGGGGCTGGCCTCGAACCAGCGGATCGGCCCGCCGTCCTCATGCCGCGGAACCAGGGCGAAGCGGGAGGGCAGGCCCTCGTGCAGGCGCACCGCGTGGATGTTGCGCTCCAGCAGCTTGGCGTCCCAGAACACCGGCAGGTCGTTGAGGATGGCGAACCGCTCGGTGAAGGCCATGTCGTGGGGCAGGCGGGGGCCCGGCACGTCGATGGGCACATAGCGCTTCAGCCGGTTGTCGGCGCCGACGATCCCCAGATGCATGTAGGGCGCGTGCTTGGAATAGTTGAAGAACAGCAGTTCGCCCGTGTGCTCGTCCACCTTGGGATGGGCGGAGATGCCGTCGATGGGCACCCACGCCTCCACCCCGATGGGCTCGAGCGTCAGGGGATCCAGCCGATAGCCCTCGCCGCACTGGTAGAAGGTGGACAGAACCATGCCCGCATGCACCACCACATCGGTGGACGAGCTGTCCTTCAGCGACCCGTGGGCGCCGAAGCCCGGGCGTTTGGCCAGATGCGCCGGATCGGCCAGCCCGCCCCACAGGGACCCGCCCGCCTCCTGTTCCGCCTGGAACCCCCGGGTGCGGACGAAGCGGTTGCGATAGCTGGCCCGGCCGTTGCGGAATTCGATCTGGTGCAGCATGCCGTCCCCGTCGAAGGGGTGGTAGCGGCCCAGCGGCTGGTGCGCCGGGTTCTCGGTGTTCCGGAGATAGACGCCATCGATGTCCTGCGGGATCTCGCCCTCGATCACGGTAAGGTCATCTGCGTCCACCTCCTCGTGCAGAGGGGTCCAGGCCCCGTTGAGATAGGGGTGGTTGCTGGGCTGGAGCGTGGTCTTCACCGGCGGCAGGCGGGTGAGGGTCATGGTCGTCCTCCATCGCGCCGCGGCCTTCTGGCGGGCGTCGGCGCAGCGGAAGAGGGTACCTCACTCCCGGGCGGCGGCAAGGGGCGGTCCGCTGGGCGGTCTTTGGGGGGGCGGATTAAGGATCGGTAATCTGGGCGTTCCACCCCTCGCGCGTCTCGCGGGTCGTGTTAACCTTCTCCGACAAAAACTCGGAGGACGACCCATGAAGACCCTGACTGCGGCGCTGGTCGCCGGTGTTTCCCTGCTGGCCGCCTCGGCCACGCTCACGGCGACGGCGCCCGTCGCCCTCGCGGCGTCCGCCTCGCCGCTCGCCGATCCCGGCCGCCCCGCCGAGGACGTCGCCCGCGACGCGGCCCGCAAGCCGCTGGAACTGGCCGCCTTCGCCGGGATCAAGGCGGGCGACCGGGTGGTCGACCTGATCCCCGGCGGCGGCTACTTCACCTTCGTCTTCTCCGGACTCGTGGGCCCGACGGGACATGTCTACGCCACGGTTCCGGCGCCGGCGAAGGACTACATGGCCAAGAAGACCGCCGTCATCGACGCCTGGGCGGCGACGCACCCCAACACCTCGGTGGTCTATTCCGCGGGCGGCTTCACCCCGCCGGATGGTCCGGCCGACCTGGTCTGGACGGCGCAGAACTATCACGATCTCTACAACCCCATCGGTCCGGCGGCGGGACCGCCGAACCTCCTGCCGATCAACAAGGCGATCTTCGCGGCCCTGAAGCCCGGCGGCGTCTATCTGATCGTCGACCATTCCGCTCCGGCCGGTTCGGGGACGGCGGACACCAAGACCCTGCACCGCATCGACGAGGCGGTGGTGCGCAAGGATGTGGAGGCGGCGGGCTTCGTGTTCGAGGGCGCGTCCGACGTGCTGCGCAACCCGGCCGATCCCCGGACGGCGCTGGTGTTCGACCCGTCCATCCGGGGCAAGACCGACCAGTTCGTGCTGAAGTTCCGCAAGCCGAAATAGGGGGGTGTGTTCTGAGGGAGGTTCCCGGGTCTTCGCCCGGGAATGACAGCTTTCATAAAATCAAAAACAGCCGTCATTCCCGCCCTTGAGGCGGGAACCTCCGTCCGGACGAAGCGCAATATCCTGATCAAGGTTGCCGGGTCTTCGCCCGGGAATGACATCTAACTCATTGATTTCATGATAATATGTCATTCCCGGCCTCGAGCCGGGAACCTCCCGCCGAACGGGGCGATGGAGGCGCGGCGACCCTCACCCCTTGGGCTTGAACGGCTTCTTCGGGCCCTTGTGGAACGGCTTGCCCGGGGGCTTCTTGCCCTCATAGGGCTTGCGCTCCCGCGGGGGAGGAGCTTCGCCTTCCAGCGGCGGGGTCCAGTCGCGGCCGCCGCC
>CAINOV010000295.1 GCA_903851655.1 uncultured Caulobacterales bacterium | reverse complement strand
ATCCTGGCCGTCCACCTGGCCGGCGCCAGCTCGATCCTCGGCGCCATCAACTTCATCACCACGATCTTCAACATGCGCGCGCCGGGCATGACCCTGCACCGCATGCCCCTGTTCGTCTGGTCGGTGCTGGTTACCGCCTTCCTGCTGCTGCTGTCCCTGCCCGTTCTGGCCGGCGCCATCACCATGCTGCTGACGGACCGGAACTTCGGCACCCACTTCTTCGATCCCGCCGGCGGCGGCGACCCGATGATGTTCCAGCACCTGTTCTGGTTCTTCGGTCACCCGGAAGTGTACATCCTGATCCTGCCCGGCTTCGGCATCATCAGCCACATCGTGTCCACCTTCTCGGGCAAGCCGGTGTTCGGTTACCTGGCCATGGCCTACGCCATGGTGGCCATCGGCTTCGTCGGCTTCGTCGTGTGGGCCCACCACATGTTCACCGTCGGCATGAACGTGAACCTGCAGGCCTATTTCGTGGCCGCGACCATGATCATCGCGGTGCCCACCGGCATCAAGATCTTCAGCTGGATCGCCACCATGTGGGGCGGCTCCATCGAGTTCAAGACGCCGATGCTGTTCGCCGTCGGCTTCATCTTCCTGTTCACCGTCGGCGGCGTGACCGGGGTGGTGCTGTCCAACGCGGGCATCGACTACGCCCTGCACGCCACCTACTACGTGGTCGCCCACTTCCACTATGTGTTGAGCCTGGGCGCCGTGTTCGCCATCTTCGCCGGCTTCTACTACTGGTTCGAGAAGATGTGGGGCGTGAAGTACAACGAGGTGCTGGGCGCGATCCACTTCTGGCTGATGTTCATCGGCGTGAACGTGATCTTCTTCCCGCAGCACTTCCTCGGCCTGCAGGGCATGCCCCGCCGGTATGTGGACTATCCTGACGCCTTCGCTTACTGGAACCTGGTTTCGTCCTACGGCTACCTGATCATGCTGGCGGGCATGGTGGTGTTCTTCGTCCTGCTGGCCGAAGCCGCCATCCGCCGCCGCAAGGCCGAGGCCAATCCGTGGGGCGCCGGCGCCACGACGCTGGAGTGGACCCTGTCCTCGCCGCCGCCGTTCCACCAGTTCAACGAGCTGCCCAAGATCAGCCCGACGGACTCGCATTAAGTCTTCCGGGCGATCCCGGCCTCCCGGCCGGGCGCCCGGATCAGCGTCCCAAGGCGCGGGATCTCCTTGAGGGGTCCCGCGCCTTTGCTCTTGCAGGGCGCTCCCTGCCTCCCAAGCCGCCAACGGCGGAAGCCAAGGAAGTCCGGACCGTGAGCCAGACCGCACCCGCCTTCTCCAGCGCCGATGACGCGGGCCAGACGCGTCCCGCCTCCGCGCCGGACGGCGACTGGGCGGCGTCCACGGCCCAGCCCTCCGCATGGCTGGACTATGTGATGCTGATGAAGCCGCGGGTGATGTCGCTGGTGATCTTCACCGCGCTCACCGGGCTGGTCTGCGCCGACCGGCCGATGCATCCGGCCCTGGCGGTGATCGCCATCCTGTGCATCGCCATCGGCGCCGGCGCCAGCGGGGCGCTGAACATGGCCTACGAGGCCGACATCGACGCCCTGATGAAGCGCACCAAGAGCCGTCCGATCCCCCGCGGGCGGGTCCGCAAGGGCGACGCCGCGGCCTTCGGCCTGGTGCTGGCGGCCTTTTCGGTGATGCTGATGGGGCTGGGGGTGGGCCTTGCGCCCGCCGCCATCCTGGCCTTCACCATCTTCTTCTACGCCGTCATCTACACCATGCTGCTCAAGCGCTGGACGCCGCAGAACATCGTCATCGGCGGCGCGGCGGGGGCCTTTCCCCCGCTGCTGGGCTGGGCGGCCGCCAGCGGCGACGCGCCGCTGAATGCCTGGCTGATGTTCGCCATCATCTTCTTCTGGACCCCGCCGCACTTCTGGGCCCTGTCCCTCTACACCGCCACCGACTACGCCTCGGCGGGGGTGCCGATGATGCCGGTGGTCAAGGGGCCCAAGTCCACCCGCCGCCAGATCCTGGCCTACAGCCTGCTGCTGGTCCCCATCGGGATCGCCCCGGCCTTCACCGGCCTGGGGGGCGGGCTCTACCTCGCCACCGCCGGGATCGGCGGGGCCATCTTCCTGGGACTGGCGATCCGCCTGGCCCTGAGCAAGGCCGGCGATGGCGAACCGGGCGCCACGGGCCTATATGCGGTGAAGCCCGGCGCCCGCGAGGCCCGGGACCTGTTCGCCGTCTCGATCTTCTATCTGTTCGCGTTGTTTGCGGCCCTGCTGGCCGAACATGGTTGGAAAGCCCTGGTCCACTGAGCCTGGGGTCCCCGGAGGGGGACCGCCGCCGCGCGTCCGCCGCCCGTCATGGAGCCGTCAATGCCCGACACCCCGCTGAAGCCCACCGCCACCGACCCCTTTGCGGAAGGCCGCGACGCCGCCCGCGCCCGGCGGATGCGCTCCCTCGCCATCGCCGGCGCCCTTTTGGTGTTCGTCGGCCTGGTCTTCGCGGTCTCGATCCTGCGTCTGAGCGGCCATGGCCTCGCCAACTGACACGTCCCGCCGCCGCTGGGTCGCCGGCGGGCTGGCGGTGCTGGTGTGCGCCATGGTCGGGCTGGCCTATGCGTCGGTGCCCCTGTACCGCGCCTTCTGCGCCGCCACCGGCTTCAACGGCACCGCCCGGCGGGCGGAGCGGGCGGTGTTCACCCCCATCGACCGCAAGCTGACCGTGCGCTTCGACACCAATGTCCGCGGCCTGCCGTGGGATTTCCAGCCGGAACAGGCCACCAGCACCGTGCAGATCGGCAAGGCCGGCCTCGCCTATTTCCGGGTGAAGAACCACAGCGACCACGCGATCCGCGGCCGGGCCGCCTACAATGTCTCGCCCGAGGCGGCGGCCGCCTACTTCATCAAGACCCAGTGCTTCTGCTTCAGCGACCAGACCATCGCCGCGGGGCAGGAGGTCACCTTTCCGGTGATCTATTACGTCGATCCGAAGTTCGCCAAGGACTCCAGCACCACCGACCTGTCCGAGATCGTGCTCAGCTACACCTTCTATCCGGCGCCGGATTCTGCGCCGCCGACCCGTTCGGCCGGCAGTTAAACGCTGAAGCCTCTTGGCTTTGGAGGGATCCGGGGTCTATAGCGTAGGGGAATCGAGACACCGGGGAGCGACGCCGCCGCGCGACCTCGCCGGTGCGTGTCACGGACGAAAGGTTATCAGCAGGTCATGGCCAGCGACGCTGTCAAACACGACTATCACCTCGTCAAGCCGAGCCCGTGGCCGCTGGTCGGCTCCTTCTTCGCCACCGTGCTCGCCATCGGGCTGGTGGTGGGTCTGAAGGGCCTGCTGGGCATTCCCAAGGGCAACTGGGCCGTGCTGGTCGTGGGCTTCCTCGGGATCTTCTACACCATGTTCGGCTGGTGGTCGGACGTGATCAAGGAGGCCCGCGGCGGCGACCACACCCCGGTGGTGTCCATCGGCCTGCGTTACGGCATGATCCTGTTCATCGCCTCCGAAGTGATGTTCTTCGTGGCCTGGTTCTGGATCTTCTTCGAGATGGCCCTGTTCCACGTGGCCCGCACCCATTCGGCCATCGACGAGGTCCGCGCAGCCTGGGCGGTCTGGCCGCCCAAGGGGGTCGAGACCCTTGATCCCTGGCACTTCCCCCTGATCAACACCGTGATCCTGCTGACCTCCGGCACCACGGTCACCTGGGCGCACCACGCCCTGCAGCACGGGGACCGCAAATCGGCCCAGTGGGGCCTGATCCTGACGGTCCTGCTCGGCGTGATGTTCACCTCCGTCCAGGCCTATGAGTATCGCGAGATCCTTGGCGAGAAGCTGTTCTTCAGCCCGGAGTCGGCCAATGCCGGCCTCTATGGCTCCAGCTTCTTCCTGGCGACCGGTTTCCACGGGTTTCACGTGCTGATCGGCACCATCTTCCTGGCGATCTGCCTGCTGCGGCTGCTGTCCGGCGGGTTCACCCCGAAGAAGCATTTCGGCTTCGAGGCGGCGGCGTGGTACTGGCACTTCGTGGACGTGGTGTGGCTGTTCCTGTTCGCCTTCATCTATGTCGCGTTCCGCGGCGCGCCGGCAGCTTGATCCGGGCGTGACCGGCGCCAACCCCTTCCTTGCGGGTCTGAAGTGCCGGTGTCCGAACTGTGGTCGGGGCCCGCTGTTCAACGGGTATCTCAAGGTCAGGCCGACCTGCGCTCAGTGCGGCTTTGATCTGGCGAAGGCGGATTCCGGCGATGGCCCGGCGGTGTTCGTGGTTCTGATCTGCGGGGCGGTGGCCTGTTTCGGCCTGCTGTTCACGGAGGTCAGCCTGCACCTGCCGGTGTGGCTTGAGCTGCTGATCTGGATCCCCGTCGCGGTCCTGCTGTGCCTGGGCGCGCTGCGGCCGTTCAAGGGCGTGCTGGTGGCCCTGCAGTTCCACAATCACGCGTCTCAGGCGGGCGCCGAAAGCGTCTGTCCGGTGGAGCGTCCCCATGTCGACTGAAGCCGCCGCGCCCGGCCGGGCGCCCGGCGCGCGCTGGGCCCTCCACGTCTCCTTCGCCGCCGCCCTGGTGCTGCTGTGTGGTCTCGGAACCTGGCAGGTCCAGCGGCTGGCGTGGAAGACCCAGCTCCTCGAGCGGATCAGCCAGGCCCAGACCGCCCCGGCCGAGCCGCTGAGCGCGGTCCTGAACCGGCTGAGCGACCACGTGGACGTGGACTATGTCCGGGTCCAGTTCGACTGTCCCGGTCTGGAGCAGGGGCCGACCCTGCAGGTCTACGCCGTGCGCGAGGACGGGCCGGGACGCCGCGTGATCACCGCCTGTCCCATCGATGGCGGTCCCTATCGCACCCTGCTGGTGGACCGCGGCTTCCTGACCGGCAAGCCGTCCGTTCCGGCCGCCGTCACCGGGCCCGTGGTGGGTGTTCTGCGCCGTCCGGACAAGCCCGGACTGTTCACCCCGCCGCATCTGCATCCCGGCGACGTCTGGTATTACCGTGATACGGCGGCCATGGGCGCCGCGCTGGGGGCAGCGGCGCCGGCGCCGGTGATCCTGATGCTGGAGCGTCCGGCCCCGGCGTCGGGCAATCCCGCGCCCGCGCCGGTGCCGGTCTCGGTCTCCAACAATCATCTGGGCTACGCGATCACCTGGTTCGGGCTCGCCGCGGCGCTGGTGGGGGTCTATATCGCCTTCCTCCGGCGGACCCGCGGTCGCTGAGCCCGGCCCGTCCGTCCTGCGGCTCAAGCTCCATGAGAGGCCACGTGCGCTATATCTCCACCCGCGGCGGCGCCCCGCCCGTCACCTTCGAGGACGTCCTGCTGGCCGGGCTTGCGTCGGACGGCGGCCTCTATGTCCCGTCCGAGTGGCCGCGGTTCACGGCGGACCAGATCGCGGGCTTCGCGTCCCTGTCCTACGCCCAGGTGGCCGCGCGGGTCCTGGGCGCCTTCGCCGGCGACGCCCTGACGGCGGCGGCGTGCGAGGAGCTATGCCGCAGCGCCTACGCCACCTTCGACCACCCCGCGGCCACGCCCCTGGTCCAGCTGGACGCGAACCGCTGGATGCTGGAGCTGTTCCATGGCCCGACCCTCGCCTTCAAGGACGTGGCCATGCAACTGCTGGCGCGGCTCTACGACCTTATCTTGTCCCGCCGGGGGGAGACCCTGACCATTGTCGCCGCCACCTCCGGGGACACCGGCGGCGCGGCGGTGGAGGCGTTCCGCGGCTCCCGCCATGTGCGGCTGGTCATCCTGTTTCCGGACGGACGGATCAGCGACGTCCAGCGGCGGTTCATGACCACGCCCACGGACGACAACATCGCCTGCCTGTCGGTCGCCGGCGACTTCGATGACTGCCAGGCCATCGTCAAGGGCCTGTTCCGGGACGACCCGTTCCGCGAGGCGGTGCGTCTGTCCGGGGTGAACTCCATCAACTGGGCGCGGATCGCCGCCCAGAGCGTCTACTACTTCACCGCCGCCGCCGCCCTCGGCGCGCCGCAGCGGCCGATGCGCTTTGTCACCCCCACCGGCAATTTCGGCGACGCCTTCGCCGGCCATGTGGCGGCGCAGATGGGCCTGCCGGTGGAGCAGATCGTGGTGGCCACCAACAGCAACGACATCCTCGCCCGGGCCTTTCAGACCGGCCAGTACGCCCGGGGGGCGGCCGTGGCCACCCAGAGCCCGGCCATGGATATCCAGATCGCCTCGAACTTCGAGCGGCTGGTGTTCGAGGCCGGCGGGCGCGACGCCGCATCCACCGCCGCCGTCTTCGAGCAGTTCGCCCGGACCGGCGCCGTCGACCTGTCCCCCGCCGCCCGCAGCTACATGGTCGCCCGCTTCCGCGGCGAGGCGGTCAGCGAGGCCCAGACGACCGCCGCGATCGTCGAGGTCTGGCGCAGCTGCGGCCGGCTGATCGACCCCCACACCGCCGTGGGCGTCGCCGCGGCCCGGCGGTTGCCGGACGCCGGCGCGCCGATCATCACCCTGTCCACGGCCTCGCCGGCCAAGTTCCCCGAAACGGCGCCCGCCGAGGCGTCCCCGTGGGCGTCCCGCCACCCCCGCGCCGACGCCCTGGCCGGTCTGCCGGAGCGCATGACCCAGATCCCGGCGGACGCGGACCTGGTCAAGGCCTTCATCCGGGAGTTCGCCCAAGCGTGACGCCGCGTGTCCACACCCTGGCCAATGGCGTTCGCGTCGTGGCCGATCCGATGCCGGGGCTGTCGAGCCTCGCCCTGTCCGTGGTCATCCGCGGCGGCTCCCGCTGGGAGGCCGACGACGAGGCCGGCTGGGCGCACATGCTCGAGCACATGGTGTTCAAGGGCGCCGGCCGCCGGGACGCCCGGGGCATCGCCGAGGCGATCGAGGCCGAGGGCGGGCAGGTGAACGCCGCCACCGGCTTCGAGCGCACCAGTTTCCAGGTCCGCTGCCTGGCCGACGGTCTGCCCCTCGGGCTGGAAGTGCTCTCGGACCTGGTCCGCCGCCCGCATCTGGATGGCGACGAGCTGGAGCGGGAAAAGCTGGTCATCGCCCAGGAGATCGCCGACGCCGCCGACACGCCCGACGACCGGGTGTTCGACCTGGCCCAGGGCGCCGCCTTCCGTGGCCAGCCCCTGGGTCGGCCGATCCTGGGAACCATGGACAGCCTGGCGCCGGCGACGGCCGCCCGCCTGGCGGCCTTCCATCGCAGTCTCTACGCCGCGGACCGGATCGTGGTCAGCGCGTCCGGCGCCGTGGACGAGGACGCCCTGCTGGCCGAGGTGGAGCGCCAGTTCGCCGACATGACGCCGGTGGCGCGCCCGTCTCCGGCGCCGGCCTTCATGACCCGGGACGTCGTGGTGGAGAGCCGAAAGCTGGAGCAGGCCCAGCTGGTCTGGCTGAGCCCCGGGGTCTCGGTGCAGAGCGAGGATTATCACGCCCTGCGGCTGTTCGCGGAGATCCTCGGCGGCGGCATGGCGTCGCGGCTGTTCCAGCTGGTGCGCGAGACCCACGGCCTGTGCTACGCCATCGACGCCTACTGCGCGAACTATGACGATGTCGGCGTGCTGGGCGTCTATGCCGGGACCGCCGCCGCCGATGCGAAGCCGGCGGCGAACCTGATCGTCGAGGGCCTCGCCCGCCTCGTGGAGGACGTGACCGAGGCCGAGCTGGCCCGGGCCCGGGCCCAGGCCCGCGCCGGTCTGCACATGGGGCGGGAACAACCCCTGGCCCGGGCGGAGCAGGCGGCGGGACAGCTTCTGGCCCTGGGACGCCTGATCGACCCGGCGGAGTCGGAGGCGGCCTTCGCCCGGGTGACGCTGGCGGATCTGAAGCGGGTGGGCGCCCGCAGCCTCGAGGGGCCGAAGGCCGCCGCGGTGCTGGGGCCAAAGCGCGCCGCCGCCGCGGCTGCGGTGTTCATGGCCCAATGAACGGGGACTTGCAGCAGGGGCGAAGGAGACGGCCGGATGCACGACAAGGGACCATCCTATGATCAGCAGATCGAGACCCTGCAGCTGGCCCTGGTGCAGACCCAGATCCATGGCCTGGCGCAGGGCGAGCGGATCATCATCGTGCTGGAGGGGCGGGACGGCGCGGGCAAGGACGGGGTCATCTCCCGGCTGACGGAGCATCTGGCGCCGCGCAACACCCGGGTGGTGTCCCTGCCCAAGCCGTCGGACCGCCAGCGGAGCGAATGGTGGTTCCAGCGCTATGTCCGTCACTTTCCGGCGGCGGGGGAGTGGGTGATCTTCAACCGCTCCTGGTACAACCGGGCCGGGGTCGAGCCGGTGATGGGCTTCTGCACGCCGGTGGAGCACCAACAGTTCCTGCGTGACGCCCCCGCCTTCGAGGCGATGCTGGCGGAGAGCGGGATCAAGCTGGTGAAATACTGGCTGGATATCTCCGAGAAGGAGCAGACGCGCCGGTTGGACGACCGGCGGCGCAATCCTTTGAAGGCTCTCAAGATCAGCCCGATGGACGGAGAGGCCCAGGCGCGCTGGAGCGACTTCAGCCGGGCCCGGGACGAGATGCTGTCACGCACCCACACGCCGCTGGCGCCCTGGACCTGCGTTCACACGGACGACAAGAAGCAGGCGCGGATCAACCTGCTTCGCCATCTGCTGCGGACCATCGCCCCGCCCGTCATCTCCGCGGGCCTGCCGCCGCCGGACCCGGCCATCGTCTACGCCTTCGAGGCGGCGGCCCTGGGGGACGGACGGCTGGAGGTCTGAGGGGCTCGGTCGCGGCGGCCGATCCTGCGGGATCAGCCGGCCGGGGGCGCGGCGAGGGGCGCGGAGCGCGCGCGGACGACCATGCCCGGCGCCAGGGCGATCAGGGCCGGGGCGTGGGCTGCGGCCCAGACGGCGAGCACCAGGGCGTCGCCGGTCCGACCCAGCAGCAGACAGGTGAGGCAGACCAGTTGGGCGGCCACCAGAATGGTCGGCCAGAGCGCACGATCGGTCATCGCAAGGCGCAGGCTGATGGCCAGGCCGAGCGCGGCGGTTGCGACGAACAGCCCTCCCGCCGTGGCGAAATGCCCGGCGCCCGCCAGACCGCCCTCGAGGGCGTAGAGCCCAAGCAGGCCGAGGCTGGGCCATTCCCGCTTGAGTATCATCGGGTCCATCGCATCCCACTCTCTTGATGTCAGGGCCGCAATGGCCGCCCGGTCGCGCCTCGGATCCTCGATCTCAGCAGTAAAATGCGACCGGAACGTGATCTTGACTGACCTTATTTCGCCATCACATGCGCCAAAACGCCGCAGGCCGTCTCAAGCGGCCTCTTGCCCCGGGGGCCAGGGATTGCGATCTATGGAAACTAGCAAAAACGGATCACATCCCCATGACAGTCCAGACGCCGCCGCCGACCCTGCTGGAAGCCCGCGGCGTGGACACCGGGCGGGCGCTTGAGGTGCTGCAGTCCGCCCTGGCCGGCGCGGATGACGGGGAGCTGTTCGTCGAGCGGGCGGAAAGCGAGGCGCTGGTCTTCGATGACGGCCGGCTCAAGTCCGCCAGCTACAACACCACCGAAGGCTTCGGCCTGCGCGTGGTGGCGGGAGAGACGGCCGGCTACGCCCATTCCAGCGAGATCAGCGAAGCCGCCCTGCGGCGCGCCGCCGACGCCGCCTCGCTGGCCCGTCGGGGCTACAGCGGCGTGGCGGCCGAGGGGCCGCGCCAGACCAATGTCCGCCTCTACGGCGACGACGATCCCGTCGGCGGCCTGGCCTTCTCCGCCAAGACCGACCTGCTGCAGGAGATCGACGCTTTCGCCCGCGCCCGGGATCCCCGGGTGGTGCAGGTCAGCGCCTCGATCATCGGGGAGCGTCGCGAGATCGACATTCTTCGCGGGGACGGCCGCGTGCTGCGGGACATCCGGCCCCTGGCCCGGCTCAATGTGTCGATCACGGTGGAGCGGGACGGGCGGCGGGAGTCCGGCTCCAGCGGCGCCGGCGGCCGGGCGTCCTTCGACGCGTGGATCCGTCCCGACAGCTGGCGCGGCCAGGTGGACGAGGCCCTGCGCATGGCGCTCGTCAATCTCGACGCCGTGGCCTGCCCGGCGGGGGAGATGGAGGTCGTGCTCGGCCCCGGCTGGAACGGCGTGCTGCTGCACGAGGCCGTGGGTCATGGCCTGGAGGGGGACTTCAACCGCAAGGGCATTTCCGCCTTCTCCGGCCGGATCGGGCAGCAGGTGGCGGCCCGGGGCGTCACCATCTTCGATGACGGGGCCATTGCCGGGCGCCGCGGCTCCCTGACCATCGACGACGAGGGCACGCCCACGGAGCGCACGATCCTGATCGAGGACGGCGTCCTGGTGGGCTACATGCACGACCGGATGAGCGCGCGGCTGATGGGGCTCGCCCCCACCGGCAACGGACGGCGGGAGTCCTACGCCCACATCCCCATGCCGCGGATGACCAATACCGGCATGCTGGGGGGATCCACGCCTCAGGCGGAGATGATCGCCGGGACGAAGCGCGGCCTCTACTGCGCCAATCTGGGCGGCGGCCAGGTGGACATCACCAACGGCAAGTTCGT
>CAINOV010000294.1 GCA_903851655.1 uncultured Caulobacterales bacterium | reverse complement strand
TGGCGCCGCATCCGGACGGAGGTTCCCGCCTCAAGGGCGGGAATGACGCCTAAAAATTATATGTAACCTCGTCATTCCCGGGCGAAGACCCGGGAACCTCGCTCAACCCCTACCCCTTGAACCCGTCCTTGGCCGCGCGGACCAGGCCGAAGGCTTCCGCGTCGCCGTGGAACGGGCCCAGCGCCCCCGCCAGCAACGGCGCCCGCAGGAAGGGGTTGGTGGCCTTCTCCAGGCCGATCGAGGTGGGCACGGTGGGCCGCCCCTCCGCCCGGGCGGCGAACACCGCCGCGCACCGCGCCGCCACGGCGGGATCGGTATCCACGCTGAGGGCGAAGCGGGCGTTGGACGCCGTGTACTCGTGGGCGCAATAGACGGCGGTGTCGTCCGGCAGGGCGGCCAGCTTGCCGAGGCTGCTCCACATCTGCTGCGCCGTCCCTTCGAAAAGCCGGCCGCAGCCCAGGGCGAACAGGGTGTCGCCCACGAACACCGCCGCCGCATCCGGAGCGTAATAGCTGATATGGCCGTCGGTATGACCCCTTGTGTCGATGACCGTCAGGGTCGTTGCGCCCAGCGGCACGGTGTCCCCCTCGACCACCGACCGGTCCAGGGGGGCGATGCGGGTGACCTCTTGCGGGCCGACGATCTCGGCGCCCGTGGCGTCCTTCACCGCCGCATTGCCGCCGGCGTGGTCCGGATGCCAGTGGGTGTTCAGCACCCGGGCGAGGCGCCAGCCCAGCCGGTCCGCCTCCGCCAGGATGGCGTCCGCGTCCGGCGTGTCCACCGTGGCGGCGAGGCCGCTGGCCTGATCCCGGATCAGGATGCCATAATTGTCCGAAAGACACGGAAACAGGTGAATATCGAGGCCCATGACGGTCGTCTCCGGTCTATGCTGTCGACGGTCATATAGGCGCACGCGGGCGGGATTGGCGAGACCATGCGACGGGACGTGCTGGAACTGAGAGCCTTCTACGCCACCCCCCTGGGCCGGGCGGTGCGGGCCATGGTCATGCGCCAGCTGGTCTCGGCCTGGGGGGACGCATCGGGTCTCGACGTGCTGGGCCTGGGCTATGCGACGCCGTTCCTCGATCCGTTCCGCAGCAAGGCCCGCCGGGTGGTGGCGGGCATGCCCGCCGGACAGGGGGTGGAGACCTGGCCCGCCCATGCGGCCAATCTGGCCTGCCTGACGGCGGAGGACGCCCTGCCGTTTCCCGGCGCCCTGTTCGACCGGGTGCTGGTGGTCCACGGGCTGGAGGAGGCGCCGGACCTGGACGCCTTCCTGACGGAGGCGCACCGGGTGCTGGCGCCGTCCGGCCGCATCATCCTGGCGGTGGTCAACCGGGCGGGTCTGTGGGCCGGCGCCGAGCAGACCCCTTTCGGCCACGGCCGCCCCTTCACCCGCAGCCAGCTGGAGCAGGCGGTGATCGCCGCGGAGCTGTCCCCCACCGCCTGGTCCCGGGCGCTCTACGCGCCGCCCTGGCCGGTGCTGGCGCCCTATGCGGAGCTGATCGAGCAGACGATCGCGTGGCTGGCGCCCCCCGTCTCCGGCCTGATCCTGATGGAGGCCGTGAAGCAAACGTTTGCCGTCAAACCCCGCCAGGCCGGGCGCCGGGTGGCGGTTGCGCCCCTCCGGCCGGCGGTGGTCGCGCCCGCCGTTCGTCTGGAACCGGAGCAATAAGCCCGTCGCGGGCCCGCCGGGCCTTGGAATGACCGGAATTCTTCGCCATACCTATGACGAAGCGCGCATCTGTCCGGGGACGAGGAGACATCACTTCGATGAAGCTGATCACCGCCATCATCAAGCCGAGCCGCCTTGACGCCGTTCTCGACGCCGTGACGGAAGCCGGTGCGTCGGGCGTCACCGTGACCGAGGTCCGCGGCTATGGCCGCCAGCGGGGCAAGACCGAGGTCTATCGCGGCGCCGAATACGCCGTGAAGCTGCTGCCCAAGGTCAAGCTGGAAATCGCCGTGCCCACCGATGTGGTGAGCAAGGTGGTGGACGCCATCGCCGCCTCGGCCAATACCGGCAAGATCGGCGACGGCAAGGTGTTCGTCACGGACCTGGAGCAGGCCCTGCGCATCCGCACCGGAGAGCGGGACGCCGCCGCCATCGCCAGCTGATCCGGTTCGGGGTCCATGTGAGTGCGGCCTGACAGAGGTTCCCGGGTCTTCGCCCGGGAATGACATCTGTTTAAATTCAAAGTCTGTCATTCCCGGCCTTGAGCCGGGAACCCC
>CAINOV010000293.1 GCA_903851655.1 uncultured Caulobacterales bacterium | reverse complement strand
TTCCCGGGTCTTCGCCCGGGAATGACAGCTAAATATATGTTTTTATATCTAGCTGTCATTCCCGGCCTTGAGCCGGGAACCTCTATCAGGCGTGCTCACCCCCCCAGCGTCCGGACGAAGAACGCCACGACCTCGCGGTTGAAGGTCTCGTGGAAGGCGGCGCGGTCGAAGCCCGCCGGGCTCGCGCAGATCACCGGCGCGTTGCGTCGCAGGAGCTCGTTGCAGGGCGGCAGGAAGTCGTAGTGATCCGCGCCGGGAACCACGTGATATTCCGGCGGCGTCGGCAAGGCGTCGCGAACAGCCTGGGCGTAGTCCGGATGGGGCAGGACGTGGTCGTCCGCCGCTCGCCACAGCTGCAGGGGCTGGGTCACTGACGCCAGTCCGGCCTGGCCGAAGGCGAAACCCATGGCCGGGGCGGCGGCGACCACGGCGCGGATGCGGCGGTCGTGGATCCAGACGGGCCTGGCCCTGGCGATGGCCGCCGCGGCGCCGGGAAAGCGGGTGATCAGCTGGCAGTCATAATAGGTCGGGTGGGCGGAACAGTGGGGGCCCGTGGCGGACAGGTCCGGCTCGCCCCCCGCCAGGGCGAGCACCGTGAAGCCGCCCGAACTGAAGCCGAAGGCGCCGATCCGGCCGGGATCGATCGTCGCATGGCCGGTCCAGTCAGCCAGCATGTAGTCCACCAGCAGCTTCAGCTGCCGCGGTCGCTCGGGCAGATGGACCGCCCGGCTCTGGTCCCGCCAGTTGTCGCCGGTGTGGGTGAGGGCGGCGGCGACGATGCCCGCCCGGGCGAGCGCCACCGCAGTGTCCCAGTGGCTGCCCGATTCCCCGCCATTGCCGTGGGACATGACCACCAGCGGCCGGTGCTCGCCGCGGACGGGGGCGTCCGTCGCCAGCCGCAGCGGATAGGAGCCGTTACGGGCGACGGCGAGGGGCGCGTCCGCCGCCGCCGGGTACCAGACGGCGATCTCGACGGTTCCGCCGGCGGGATCCGGCATCTCCAGGGTCTGATAGCCCACGCCGGGATAGGCGGGGGGCGGCGCGGGGTCGGCAAGGGCGGGCAGGCCCAGCAGCAGGGCGGCGAGGGCGAAGAGCAGGCGCAGCAGGGGGGACATGGGATCACTCGGCGGTCAGGTGGCGTGGGGCCTCTGGTCTCGTCCGGGCGCCGGCCCTGGCGGAACCCCGGATTTCGCCAATGGGCGAACGGGTTCGCGGTCCGGCGAATGGTCCCGGCCCGGCGGCGCCGCCCATTTTCGCCGCAGCGTCTCCCGCCCCCCCGCCGGCCGGGCTATAAGCACGCCATGGGCATTCCGGACTGGCTGGGACGGGGACAGGACTGGCGCCGCGAACTGGCGGCGGCGCTGGGCGTGGGCGTGTTCGTCGGCGTGATCGGCCCGTTCGGCACCTTCCTGCTGGGACCGCTGTGGCTGCGGGTCGCCTATTGGGCGGCGATGTTCGGGATCGGCCAGCTGGTGTTCGGGACCGGCATGCGCGCCACCCGGCATTACAGTCTGGCGGCCGGCCTGCCCGAATGGCCCCTGCTGGCGCTGGCCTCCGCCGTCCTGGCCGGGCCGATGAGTGGGCTCTGCCAGGTCACCGACACGGCCCTGTGGCCGACGACCGTCCACTACATGGCGCCGTGGGACTGGTACCTGCAGGTGCTGTTCGTCAGCCTGCCCCTGAACCTCGTGCTGATCTGGCTGCGGCGCCTGTTCGAGGGGCGGGAGGCGGCTCAGGCGGGGAAGGCTGCCTCGGCCGTTCCGGCGCGGAGCGGAGATCTCCGCGACCGACTGCCCGCCCGGCTGGGGGACCGGATCGTCTGCCTGCAGATGGAGGATCACTATGTCCGCGTCCATACCGACCGGGGGTCCGAACTGGTGCTGACCCCGCTCAAGGACGCCCTGGCCGGTCTGCCGGGGGTGGACGGGCTGCAGACCCACCGGTCCTGGTGGGTGGCGCGGGACGCCGTGGCGGAGGTGGTCCGGTCGGGGCGCAATCTGCGGCTGCGGCTGGTCAACGGGCTGGAGACCCCGGTGGCGCGCTCCGCCGTGGCCCGG
>CAINOV010000292.1 GCA_903851655.1 uncultured Caulobacterales bacterium | reverse complement strand
GGTCATGACGGGACTGACCCACGCCCTGCCAACCGATGTAGACGCGCTTCAGGCGATGATCCTGGCCGAGCGCGCCGCACACGCCACTGAGGCTGAGCGGCTGCGGCAGATCATCAAGGAGATGCAGCGTCATCGCTTCGGCCGCCGGGCGGAGACCCTGCCCATCGACCAGCTGGAGCTGGGGCTGGAAGACGTCCAGCAGACCGAGGCGGCAGACGCCGCCTCGGCTGAAGCCGAAGAACCCACGCGCCGTGCGGAGGCTGTGATCCACAGGCGCGCCAACCGTGGCAAGCTCCCGGACCATCTGCCACGGATCGAGACGATCCTCGATATCGAGAACAAGGCCTGCCCGTGCTGCGCCGGCGCCTTGCACGTGATCGGCGAGGACCGGGCTGAGCGGCTGGACGTGATCCCGGCGAGGTTCCAGGTGCTGGTGGTGCGCCGTCCGCGCTACGGCTGCCGCGCCTGCGAGGGGGTGGTGTTGCAGGCGCCCGCGCCCGCCCGCCTGATCGAGGGCGGGATGCCGACGGAAGCGACGGTGGCCCACGTGGTGGTGGCCAAGTACGCCGATCACCTGCCGCTCTATCGGCAGGCTCAGATCTACGCCCGACAGGGGGTCAGGCTTGATCGCTCCACCCTGGCCGACTGGACCGGGCGGGCGGCCTTCCTGCTGAGGCCCATCCATGAGCGCCTGCTCCAGACCCTGAAGGCCTCGCCCAAGCTGTTCGCCGACGAGACGACGGCGCCAGTGCTGGACCCGGGACGAGGACGTACCAAGACAGGCCAGCTCTGGGCCTACGCCCGAGACGACCGACCCTGGGGCGGGACCGATCCGCCGGCCGTGGTCTATGTTTATGCGCCGGACCGACGGGCCGCGCGGCCGATGGCGCATCTGGCCGACTTTACCGGCGTCCTGCAGGTCGACGGCTATGGCGGATACCGCACCGTCGCGGCGAAGGGCGCGGTCAGTCTGGCCTTCTGCTGGGCTCACGTCCGTCGCAAGTTCTATGATCTGGCGGCGGCGGGGCCCGCACCGATCGCCACAGGGGCGCTCAACCGGATCCAGAAGCTCTACGAGATCGAGGCCGAGATCCGCGGGCAGACGCCGGACGCGCGCCAGGCGGCGCGCCACCTGCACACCCGACCGATCCTCGAGGCCTTCGAGCCCTGGCTCCGCGCCAGGCTTGAGACGGTCAGCCAGAAATCCAAGCTGGCCGAGGCGATCCGCTATGCGCTCTCCCGCTGGGAGGGGCTCACCCTGTTCCTCGACGACGGCCGGATCGAGATCGACAACAACACCGTCGAGCGCGCCATCCGGCCTCTGGCCCTGAACCGCAAGAACGCCCTGTTCGCCGGATCGGACGGCGGCGCTGAGCACTGGGCCGTGTTGGCGACCCTGATCGAGACCGCCAAACTCAACGCCATCGATCCTGAAGCCTATCTGACCGACGTCATCACAAGGATCGTCCAGGGCCATCCCCAGAGCCAGATCGATGCGCTCATGCAAGTGGACTAAGCCTTGCCCTAATCACGATCCGCATTTTGGCCATTGTTTTCATGGGAGTTTTCCAGACCGCATCAGCGTGTCGATAGCTTCAGCCGGGACGCGGACGACGCGTCCGATCCGGACGCAATCAAGCGTCCCGTATGCGATCCAGCGAGACACCGTGCGGGTCGAAACGCGCACGCGCTCGGCGACTTCGGGGATGGTCAGAAGCGCGTGATGCGCCGGTTCCGGATCACGGCGGACCGAAGGATTGTGCTGGCCAATCGAAGACACATCCCGCGACCGCAGCCAGTCCGGAAGGGCATTGGCCTTAGGGTCGAGTTGTGTCGGTGGTTTGGAAGTCGAGCGTGATCGAGACATCCCTCGAAGATGCCAGGGGGCTGGTTCTCGGGCGTACGCAGAACCTCACGCATTTCCGGAGAGGTTATGCGTCGAGCCCGACACGGCCGACCGCGCTGGCTTCGGCGACGGTCCG
>CAINOV010000291.1 GCA_903851655.1 uncultured Caulobacterales bacterium | reverse complement strand
CTGGCCGCAGAGCTGGCGGCGGCGCATGGCGTCCAGTCCCTGGTCATTCCCCTGGACCTGTCCCGGCCCGACGCCCATGACCAGGTGCTGGCGGCGCTGGACGGGCGCCCGGTGGCGGTCCTGGTGAACAATGCCGGCTACAGCCTGGCCGCCGCCTATGCGGAGACCGACTGGCCGACCCAGCGGGACTGCGTGATGACCCTGGTCCTGGCGGTCTGCGCCCTGACCCACGCGGTGCTGCCAGGGATGCTGGCCGCGGGACAGGGGCGGATCATCACCACCGGCTCCCTGCTGGCCCTGTCCCAGGGCGGGCCGGGGCATACGGTCTATCCCGCGGCCAAGAGCTTCGTGCTGAAGTTCATGCTGTCCCTGCACGCCGAGGTGGTCAGCCGGGGCGTGCGGGTGACCTGCGTCCTGCCCGGCTCGACCTCCAGCGAGTTCCAGTCCGCCAACGGCACCGAGGACGCCATGCGCGGCATGCCCTCAGCCTTCATCGCCACGCCGCAGCAGGTGGTGGCCGCAGCCCTGGCGGCCAGCGACCGGGGGCGGCTGGTGGTCATTCCCGGCTGGTACAACCGGCTGGCGGCGATCCTGTTCCGCCTGACGCCCGACGGGCTGCAGCGCTGGGCCGCCGCCCGCGCGGCCCGCAGCTTCGCCGGCGGCGCCACCTGACGCGAGACGATCATGGAGACCGACACATGCCCGCCCACTACGACCTGATCATCATCGGCTCCGGCGCCGGCGGCGCCACCCTGGCCCACGCCCTGGCCGACACCGGCAAGTCGATCCTGATCCTGGAGCGGGGCGAGGTCCTGCCGGTGGAGGACGACAACTGGTCGCCCTCGGCGGTGTTCATCAAGCGCAAGTACCGCACGCGGGAGACCTGGCTGGACAAGGCGGGCAAGCCGTTCATTCCTAACACCCACTACTGGGTGGGCGGCAACACGACGTTCTATGGCGCCGCGCTGATGCGGATGAAGGCCCGCGACTTCGACGCGGTCCAGCATGTGGGCGGCGTGTCGCCGGCCTGGCCGATCTCCTATGCCGAGCTCGCGCCCTGGTACCAGAAGGCGGAGGCCCTGTGGGAGGTGCACGGGACCCGCGGCGTCGATCCCAATGACCAGCCCGACGATCCGCCGTTCCCCTTTCCCGCCCTGCAGCATGACCCCGGTGTGCTGGAGCTGAAGGCCCATTTCGAGAGCCTGGGCTGGACGCCCTCGCCCCTGCCGCTGGGCATCCGCCGCAACGACTTCGATCCGGCGCTGGCGCCCTGCATCCGCTGCAAGACCTGTGGCGGCTATCCGTGCAAGGTGCTGGCCAAGGTGGACGCCCGCACCGCCGTGCTGGCCAAGGCGCAGGACCGGAGCAATGTCACCGTGCTGACGGGGCGGCTGGCCCGGCGGATCGAGACGGACGCGTCGGGCAAGGTGGCCACCGCCGTCCTCACCACCGGCGAACACGGGGAGGAGCGCTTCACCGGGGACATCATCGTCACCGCCGCCGGCGCCGCCAACTCCGCCGCCCTGTGGCTGAAGTCGGCCACGGACCGGCATCCCAACGGCCTGGCCAACGGCTCGGACCAGGTGGGGCGCAACTACATGTTCCACGCCACCTCCGCGGTCATCTCGCTGGCGGTGGAAAGCTTCGAGGCCGCCTTCCCCAAGACCCTGTGCGTCAACGACTTCTATTTCGGCGAGCCCGACGGCTCCTATCCCTATCCCATGGGCCAGATCCAGCTGCTGGAATACATGTCCGGCCAGACCCTGGAGGGCCAGATCTCCGACTGGCTGCCACCGGCCCTGATCCCCGACGCCTTCTCCGACGCCCTGGCCCACCGGATGGTGAGTTTCCTCGCCATGTCCGAGGATCTTCCGCATCCGGACAATCGCGTGACCGTGGAGCCCGACGGCCAGATCCGGCTCAGCTACACCTTCGGCGACCTGTCGGCCCATGACCGGCTGGTTCAGCGGCTGCGCGAGGGCCTGTCCGGCTTCGTCACCCACCACCACGTCTTTTCCGGACATCATTTCGAGGTGGACGAGCTGTTGCCGCTCTATGGCACGGCGCACCAGAACGGCACCCTGCGCTTCGGCGCGGACCCGGCCTCGTCGGTGCTCGACGTGAACTGCAAGGCGCACGAGCTGGACAATCTGTACGCGGTGGACGCCAGCTTCTTCTGCTCGTCCTCGGCGGTGAACCCGACCCTGACCATCGTCGCCAACGCCCTGCGGGTGGCCGAGCATCTCCGGACCCGGCTGGCCTGACCGGGCCGCCCGACCTTATTTCTGAGTGGTGTCCGCGTCGGCCTTCAGCGGGCCCAGCACCGCGCCCCGGTGCGGGTCGAGGGTCGCCGGCGCGCCATTGGGGTTGATCCGGTCCAGGGCGCCGGCTACCGGATCGAGCACCGTGCTTAGTCCGCCGCGGACCTTGTCGAAATTGCGGGCGGGGTCATAGGGCCGGGCGCCGAGACCGAGGGAGGCCACGTCCAGCCGGCCCACCGCCGCCAGCAGGGCGGCGTCGGCCACATAGGCGTCGTGGCCGGCGTTGACCACCGACAGCTCCGCGTCCCGCACGCTCTGTTCGGCCTGCACATATTCGAAGACCGTGCGCAGGCCGGCGCGGAATTCCTGCTTCACCCCCTCGAAGGCCAGGGCGGCGGCGTCCTTCTGCTCCTGGCTGGCGGACAGGCTGGCGCGGGCGGTGAGGATCTGGTTCCAGGCCACCGAGACCGACTGGATGGTGTTGCGCCGCGCCTGCTCCAGCGCCTGGCGGTCGGCGTTGTCCTGCTCCAGCGCCGCGCGGATCTGCGAGCTGACCAGCCCGCCGGAGAACAGCGGCTGGGTGACCGTGACTCCCGCCACCACCGTGTTCTGGTTGTTGTTGTCCGGATAGGCGCCCAGCGCCGCGCCCTGGCTGTACGAGGCGCTGGCCGAGACGGTGGGCATCCGCGCCGCCCGGGCCTGGGCCACCAGGGCCAGGTCCGACTGCTCCTTCAGGCTGGCGGACAGCAGGGACGGATTGCGCGCCTCGGCGGTGTCGAAGGCGTCGTCGAGGCTTTTCGGCGCGCCGGGCAGGGGGCTTTCCGCCTCCAGCGTGCCCGGCGGGCGGCCGATCACCGCCAGATAGGCCGCGCGGCTGGTCTTCAGCTGGCCCAGGGCGCCGGCCAGGTTGGCCCGGGCCTGCGCATACTGGGCGCTGACCGTGGCCACGTCCGTGCGGGTCAGCTGACCGACATTGAAGCGGGCCGTGGTCTCGTCCAGCTGGGCCTTGATCACCTCCACATTGGCGCGGCGGATGTCGACGATCGCGGTGTCGCGGCGGACGTCCACATAGGCGCCGATCACCTGCTGCAGGATGGCCGCTTCCTGCGCGCGCAGGGTCTCGCGGCCGGACAGGACCTGGGCCTCCGCCGCGCGCACGGCGGCGCTGACCCGGCCGCCGGTGTACAGGGGCTGGGTCGCGGTCAGCGTGGCCTGGGCGGTGCGCGAGGTCAGGCTCGAGGCGAAGCTGGGCGCATAGCGCTCGTAAGAGGCCGTGCCGGACAGGCCCAGGGTCGGGCGATAGCCGGCCAGGGCCTGGACATAGGTCTCGTCCAGCGCCCGCAGCTGGGCCCGCTGCTGCTGCAGGGTGGGGTTGCTCTCATAGGCCAGCGAGATGGCGTCCTGCAGGGTTTCCGCCGAGGCCGCCTGGGCGGCGCCGAGGGCCAGAGCGGCCCCCAGCAAGCTCCCCAGCAAGCCCTGATGTCCGAAACCGCGCATGTCCCACCCTCCGTCCGGTTCCGACCGACCTAGAGGCGCGGGGGACGGATGACCAGTTAATGTTTGGACAGGATCGGGCCGGCTCGGCCCGGCGTCAGGGGCGCTCCCCGGCGGCGATCCGGCGGGCGATGTCGTCCAGCACAGGCCGCAGGTCGGCGACGCTGTCGGCGACATAATGCGCGCCGGCGGCGGTGAGCGCGGCGGCGGCGCGGGCGACGCGGGCGGCGCGGTCGTCGGGCGCCAGGGCCTGATAGTCCGCCAGGCTCAGCCCCACGCCGTTGCCCGAGGCGGACAGGCCCACGGTCCAGCAGCCGGCGAGGCGACCCTCCTCGATGCCCACCTCGGCGTCGTCCACCTTCACGCAGGCGCTTGCCGGCCACACATCCAGCTCGACCATGGCCTTCCACGCCATCAGCGGCGCGGGCCGTCCGGACGGCGTCTCCCCGGCGCAGACCACCACGTCGGGGGCGTAGCCCTGCTCCGCAGCCCGGGGCAGGATGCCGGACATCATCTCCCGCGTGTAGCCGGTGCCGGACCCGATCTTCACTCCCTCGCGGCGCAGGTCCGCCACCAGCTCGGCCGCGCCGGGGATCAGCACCGCATGGCGGGTGGCGGCGGCCTCCATCAGGGGGACCAGGGCCTCGTAGATCCGGTCGCGGTCGGTCACGGTCGGCGCCGCGCCCGTGGCGTCGCGCCATCGCGCGGCCACGGGCGGATGGTCCAGCAGGGCCCAGACGTGGTCCAGCTTGGCCCGCCCCATGTCCCGGCGGGCTTCGGCGGCGGTTACCGGAACGCCTTCCGCGGCGAAGGCGGCGACCAGGGCTTCGATCGGCGCCACGCAGCCGAAGTCGACCACGGTGCCGGCCCAGTCGAAGATGACGGCCTTGAGGACGGAGGTCATGGGGCGGTGTCTCCCGGAGTCTGGAACAGGTCGGACAGGGTCGTCTCGGCGATCCCGAAGGCGGTGGAGGCGCCCGTGCCGCTGGTGACCATCACCAGCCGCACGGCCGGGTCCGGGGCGTCGATGAAGAAGGTGCGGTCCGGGGCGGTGGCGTAGTCGCCGGTCCATCGCTCCACCACCGGCGGGGGCGCGAGGCCGGTGGCGTTCTCGAACTCGTCGAGGATCATGGCCTCCGCCTCCGCCGGGGCGAAGGGCCAGGGCTGGTCGCCGTAATGGTGACTGTCGCCCACCACCAGGCTGCCGTCGGCGCTCTGCACGGCGATCAGATGCACCCCGTGGGCGAGGTGGGTCGCCTGCTCGACCTTCAGCCGGGCGCGCAGGGCCTCGGCCTGCGGCAGGGCGGCGTAGCCCTCGTACCGGGTCAGGCTGAGGTCCGACATCACCGAGGCCGGCCAGGCGAAGCCCGGCGCGGCCAGCCGCAGCATCGACAGCCGGCAGCGCTGGACCTGATAGGCGGCGATCCGCTCGGGATAGAGGGTGGCGAAGTCGTCGCCGGGGCACACCACGCAGGCCCCCGCCGCCACCAGCCCGCGGGAGGTGGCGATCTCCGGCGGCTGGGCGGAATAGGCGGCGGTGGCGTTGAGGAAGGCCACGCCCATCTCCGCCTCCAGCCAGGCCGCCAGCTTCGGCAGGGCGGTGCGGGACTCCACCCGCAGGTCCCGGGTGGAGCGCAGGGCGCCCAGGCTGTCCGGCGCGGCGATCTGGGGATGCAGCTTGCGGAACGCCGCCCCGTCCAGAAGGTCGCAGCCGGCGGCCATCTCGGTCTGCAGGAAGGCGTCGGCCACGGCCACGGCCTCGGGCCGGCGCAGGGTCAGCAGGAGGCCGGTATGCTCCACCGCAATGTCCGCCTGCGGGGCGATCTCCGCCCAGACGTCCCGGGTGCGGCTGGCCAGGCGCCAGCTCTGGCCCCGGGCCTGGCCGGTGACGGTGACGAAGCCGAAATTGCGGATGGAGGCGCCGTTGGCCCGCACCGACCGCTCGATCACCACCACCCGCTTGCCGAGGCGGGCGGCGACATAGGCGTGGGCGAGACCGATGATCCCGGCGCCGATGACAGCAAGATCATAGACCGGGCGCGGGGACGGGGTCATCGGCGGAACCTTCGGGGCTTGACCTCTGGCGACCGGGGCGCGACGACGACCGGCCCCCGTCGGGGGCTTTCCCGTAGCCGATTTCACCGTCCCTGAGAACGGGCGACGGCCAAGTCGTCCACCGTCATATTTCCGCGATAGAACCGTCATCCTGGAGCGGAGTAGGTCCTTGCGCGATGACCCGGATGGGCCGCCCGGTCCCCCGCTGTGCAGAAGGATCACGCCCTGTGAGCGTCAAGCTGATCGACCGGACCCTTTGCGTCGCGGTCCTGGCCCTGGGCCTGATCTCCCCGGCGGTCGGCGTCGCCCAGGGGTCGCCGGCGGCCCCTGTGGCGCGCTATGTGGTGCTGGGGGAGAAGGGCGCGCGCATCGCCCGCGTGGTCACCGAGGCCGACGCCTGTCCCGCCGTGGACGCCGTGGGGGCGGACCGGCGGCCGGTCGCCCTGCCCATGACCCAGAGGGCGGCCCCGGGCGTCCTGCCGGCGCGCGGGATCGGCGAGGCCGGGACCCCCGGCAAGCCGGCCCTGTACCCGGTCCGGGTCTGCGAGGCGGTG
>CAINOV010000290.1 GCA_903851655.1 uncultured Caulobacterales bacterium | reverse complement strand
GTGGCCGTCGCGGCGATCTGCGCCACGGTCACCGCCGCCATCGGCGGGACCCTGACCGACATCGGGCCCTGGTATCAGCACCTGAACAAGCCGGACTGGCAGCCGCCGCCCCCGGCCTTCGGCGTCATCTGGACGACGATCTTCGCCCTGTGCACCCTCGCCGCGGTGCTGGCCTGGCGCCGCATCCGCGCCGACGTGGCGCGGCGGGAATGGATGATCGGGGTGTTCGCCCTGAACGGCTTCCTCAATGTGTTGTGGAGCCTGCTGTTCTTTCGCCTGCACCGGCCGGACTGGGCGCTGGCGGAGGTCGGGTTCCTGTGGCTGTCCATCGCCGGGCTGATGCTGTTTTTGTTCCGCATTTCCCGCACCGCCGGCGGCTTGCTGGCCCCCTATCTCCTGTGGCTCAGCATCGCCTCCGTGCTCAATTTCACCATCGTCCGGATGAACGGCCCGTTCGGCTAGGGCCGCCCGGTCGCGTCAGGGTTTCGCGGAGCTGTCCCGATGTTGCAGGCGTTCTTTGCGAACGGAACCGCGGTCGACCTGATCCTGGTCGTGCTCTTGCTGGAGTTCGCCTGGCTGGTCCGCCGGCGGGGCGTCGCGGCCAGCCTCGACATCGCCCTGGCGCTGGGCCCCGGGGCGCTGATCCTGCTGGCCCTGCGGGCCGCCCTCACGGGCGCCGGCCTGCCCTGGATCGGCCTGTGCCTGGTCGCCTCGTTCCCGGTGCATCTGGCGGACCTTCGCCGGCGCGGACTGTTCGCGCCGCGCTGAGCCCCGGGCCGCGGACGCACCCCGGCGATCCCGGCGTCAGACGCCGAGTTCGGCCCACCGCGCCATGTAGATCCGGAACCAGGGGGCGTAGGCGCCCGGATCCCGGACCAGATCGGCGCGGATCGAGGAGAGCGACGCCCAGCGGGCGTGGGACACCTCGTCCGGATTGAGGATCGGGACCGTATGGCGCCGATCGACGCGGGCGTGGAAGACTTGCACGCGCTCGTTCTCCCAGAGCCCGTGCGACACCGCCGCCGAATATTCGATGACCGCGCCCGGCGTCAGGGCGAGGCTCAACCCCATCTCCTCCCGCAGCCGGCGCACGGCGCTGGCCGCGTCGGACTCGTTCCAGTGAGGATGGGTGCAGCAGGTGTTCGCCCACAGCCCGCCGCAGTGATACTTGCTGTCGGCCCGACGCTGCAGCAGCAGCTCGTCATCGGAGAAGACGAACACGGACACGGCCAGATGCTGAACCGCCCGGCGATGGGCGTCCATCTTCTCGATCGGATAGATGGACCCATCCGCGGCGAGGGCGGGAATCAGCTGCCTTGTCGCCGGAACCTCGCGAGAGACGGCCTCCATGGACACAACCTCCCGCGGCAGGGCGGCGGGGTGCAGTTGGCGGGCGATCGACATCACAGGCTCCTGTTCGCGGCGTCGGTCCGCGCCGTCACGCCGCCGCCGGCTTGCGGGCCAGGGCGCAGATCGACCAGAGCTCCGACAGGGCGCTGACCAGATGGGCGATGTCGGCATCGGAATGCACCGGCGAGGGCGTGATCCGCAGGCGGTCGGTGCCCCGGGGCACGGTGGGATAGTTGATCGGCTGGATATAGATGCCGTGATTGTCCAGCAGCCAGTCGCTCAGCATCTTGCACTTCACCGGGTCGCCGACCATCACCGGAATGATGTGGCTGTCATTGGGGAGGCAGGGAATGCCGATGGCGGTCAGCTCCCGCCGCACCCGGGCCACCCGGTTCTGGTGGCGCGCGCGCTCCGCCTGGCTGGTCTTCAGGTGCCGGATCGAGGCCAGAGCGCCGGCCGCCACCGCCGGCGGCAGGGCCGTGGTGAAGATAAAGCCCGAGGCGAAGCTGCGGATGAAGTCGCAGACGGCGGCGGAGCCGGCCACATAGCCGCCCATGACGCCGAACGCCTTGCCCAGCGTGCCCTCGATCACCGTCAGCCGGTCCATCAGCCCTTCCCGCTCGGCGATGCCGCCGCCCCGGGGGCCGTAGAGGCCCACGGCGTGGACCTCGTCCAGATAGGTCATGGCGCCGAATCGGTCGGCCAGGTCGCAGATCTCGCGGATCGGGGCGATGTCGCCGTCCATGGAATAGACGCTCTCGAAGGCCAGCAGGATCGGCCGGCCCGGCTCGACGGCGGCCAGCTTCTGCTCCAGATCGACCAGGTCATTGTGCTTGAAGATCACGCACTGGGCGCCGGAATGCCGGATCCCCTCGATCATCGAGGCGTGGTTCTGCTGGTCCGACAGGACGACGCAGTTGGGGATGCGGCCGGCCAGGGTGCCCAGCGCCGCCCAGTTGGACACATAGCCGGAGGTGAAGGTGAGCGCGGATTCCTTGCCGTGCAGGTCCGCCAGCTCCCGCTCCAGCAGGACGTGATAGTGGTTGGTGCCGGAGATGTTGCGCGTGCCGCCGGCGCCGGCGCCGCACTTGTCCAGCACCTCGTGCATGGCGCCGATCACGTCAGGATGCTGGCCCATGCCCAGATAGTCGTTGGAGCACCACACGGTCACGTCGTGGGCGTCGCCCTCCCGGTGGCGCTTGGCCTTCGGGAAGCTGCCGGCTTCGCGCTCCAGCTCGGCGAACACGCGATAGCGTCCCTCCTCGCGCAGCCCGTCGAGCTGTCCGCGGAAGAAGTCTTCGTAGTCCATCCGGTGGTCTGTCGTGGGGTCCATGAGAGGAACGCTCCTTGCCTATCGCTTGTCGAGGGCGCGTTGATCGCGCCCGTTGTCGGGGGACGCCGGGAGGGCCCAGCGCCAGAGGGTGCTGTCCGGAACCGGCAGCACCATGAACAGGTGTTCGAGGACCGCCAGCGCCGTCAGGGCCAGCAGCAGGGATTGAGAAACGACCACATAGGGCCGCGCGCTGGCGGCGCTGAGGCCCCGGCTCTCGATCCAGATGACCGCCGCCCCGGCCACCATGGACAGGGGAAACAGGGCGTTGCCCGAGGACTTGCGCAGATAGCTGGTCAGATAGCGCAGCCGGTCGGGGAAGAACTCCATGCTGAAGTTCGGCACGCCCAGGAACAGGTTCAACTTGGCGCTGAGCCGGGCCATGAACAGCACCCCGAAGGTGCACAGGCCCACCGGATTGCCGTGTCCGGCGCTGAAGACCGCCAGCGCCGCCAGGGTCACGGCGAGCGCGATCTCATGATAGATCAGGGTCGCCGCGGCCAGCCGGAAGCGGCGCCAGCCGCTGGCCCCCGCCGGACAGGGGGCGAGGCTGGGCCCCGTCACGAAGCCCATCAGGAAGCTGGCCTCATGCCAGCCCCAAAGGCCGAGCGCGGCGGTGAAGCCCAGCACCGCGCCCCGGGGCGAGGCGTCGTCGAGGCTGAGCCCGAGGCCGATCACGGACGCGGCCGCCACCGCCGACACCAGGGCGAAGCCGGCCCGGTGAAACCGCTGCGGACGCCGGTCCAGCCACAGGATCGCGCCGGTGGAGAACCACCAGAGGAAGACCGTGTAGCCGATGGACGCGCCGACTGCAGAGAGGTTCATGACGGCTCCGCTCCCTACCAGACCGCCGCGAGACGCACGTCGCTGGGCGTCTCGTTGGGGATGGACGGCACGGAATAGAGGGACAGGAAGGCTGCGGCGGCCTGGATCCCCAGACCGATCTTGCCCAGCAGTCCGGCGGTTTCCATCTTCTGGGTGATGGCGAACAGGCGCTCGAAGGCCGCCTTGGTCCGGGGATGGTCGATGTCCACCACGATCGGGAACACCTGGCGGGTGATCTCCGAGCAGATGCGGAAGACCTTGTAGTCATACTCGGTGGGGTCGACGCCCAGGGCGGCGTGGAAGGCCGGCCGCGCGTGGTCGCGCACATACATGGTCGCATAGACCGACAGCAGGAAGAACTTGATCCACAGACGGTTGAAACCGGTCAGCAGCTTGGGATCCGCCCGCATGATCAGGGCGAAGGCCTCCCCGTGACGGAACTCGTCGGCGCACCATTCCCGGAACCACTTGAAGATCGGATGGAACCGACGTTCCGGGTGACGCTCCAGGTGGCGATAGATGGCGATGTAACGGGCGTAGCCGATCTTCTCTGACAGATAGACCGCGTAGAAGATGAACTTGGGCTTGAAGAAGGTGTATTTCTTGACCTTGGTCAGGAAGCTCAGGTCCACGCCGATCTTGAAGTCCTTCAGGGCTTCGTTGATGAAGCCGGCATGTCGGGCCTCGTCCCGGCTCATGTACTTGAACAGGGCCTTGATGTCGGGGTTCTTCACCCGCTTGACGATCTCGGCATAGAGGACGCAGCCGGAAAATTCCGCGGTCAGGGAGCTGACCAGGAAGTCCACGAACTCCTGCCGCAGGGCTGGCTCCATGTCTTCCAGCAGATTCTCGAAGGCTTCGGTCCGCCGGAAGTGGTTGCGGTTCGGATCGGCCGCCATCTCGGCGATCAGGGCGTCCCATTCCCGCCGGACCGGGGTGACGTCGATCCGGTCCATGGCGGCGAAATCGGTGGTGTAGAACCGGGGGCTGAGGATCGTGTCCTTCTGCGCCAGCTTGGTGGTGTCGGCGATCGCCGGATCGGCGATGGAGGGAGACATCGAAAGGGTGGCGTCGGTCATGACAATCTCCCGGGGGTGAAGCTGACTTCGTAAAGTTCGGTAAGGGACAGGCCGGCGGTCAGACGGGTCCACTGACGCTCCAGGAAGCCGGCGCGCCGGACCTCGGCGTTGCGGCGCAGGGTCAGCCGCTCGCCGAAGCGGACCACGATGGGGGCGCCCAGCACCCGCACCCGGTCGCCGGGCTGGATGTCGAGGGCCCCGTCGAGATTGACATGGGCGTGCAGGCTGGAGGCCGTGTGCTCGATGTCGATGGTGCAGGACAGGGTCTCGATCCGCCGGCTCATGACCGGGCGCCTTGCTGCGGCAGCAGGCGGCTGAAGGCCTGCTTGTTGATGTCGCCGAAGGCGTCGAGGTCGATGGTCCGGCCGTCGGTCGGGTCGGACAGCACCAGATGGCGATCCGGCCATTCCGAGAGGCGGAAGGCGGCGTCCGCGCCGATCCCCCGGACCCGGCGGTCATGGGCGAGGCCGCGCATGGCCCCGCGCACGAACCCGTCGGAGCCCGGCGGCAGGGCGGCGATGACCGCCCCGCTGGCGTGGTTGCGGATGCTCACCGAGCCATCGGGCATGTCCGCGAAGCTCAGCTCCACGACGCGGCTTGGGGCCGGCCCTGACACCGCGGCCGCAGCCGGGGCGTGATGGCGGACATAGGCCGTGGCGGCGGTGGCCAGCACGCTGAAGACCACCATGCTGACCGCGGCGATGACGGCGCCTCTGGGCAGGGTCTCTTGGTCAATGGCGCTCATGGGACGAACCTCCTCAGGCCGCAGCTGCTTCGGGACGGGCCGGGCCCGACGCGGCGGCGCGGACGCCATCGGTCTGGGCGATGGCCGAGACCGTGATCGGGGTCACCTCCTTCATGCCGGCGACCAGGGCCGCGCTGGCGCCGTCCAGGTCGTTGAGGGCGGTGAAGCTGGGCTCGGGGCGGGCGAGGCGCCAGGGCCGGACATTGGGCCACAGGTGCAGGAAGGCGATCTTGTTGGGCGCCTTCAGGGTCAGGGCCAGGTCGCCGCCGGTTCCGCCCCGGCGCTTCACCGACGCGCTCTCGATCTGCGAGAACGGCAGGTTGATCGCCTTGGGCAGGGCCACGCCGAAGCGCAGCACGACCCGACGGGTGGTGATGGTGTAGACCGTCGTGCGGCTGTAGAGCACCGCCAGGCCGCCCAGGAGGGCGAGCGCCAGGATCGCCAGCGGACTGACCGCCGCCGCCTCGGTCAGCACCCGGCCGGCGGGCGCGCCGTGGGCCAGGCTGCCCGCCGCGCGCAGGCTGATCATGCCGCCGAAATAGAGGGCCACGGCCCGGATGTGGAAGGCCTCGCAGGCCAGACGCCAGGCGTCAGGGGCGCCCTGCCACAGCAGGCGTTCGTCCGAGGGCAACCGACCCGGCAGGCCGCGGATCTCTTCGTAATCGTGTTCGCTCATAACAGGGGCTCCGTACGGCCGGGCGTCGCGTAGAGCAGGCCGCCGCCGTAATAGGCGGCGATCCGCTCTTCCTCATCGACGGTGACTGAGGTGGGATTGGACAGTTGCGGCACCCCGGCGAACTGCTTCGCCAGGATGGACTGGACCTTCACCCGGCGTTCCACCGGGCGGTTCGACTTCTTCAGGATGGCCATGGTCATGGGCAGCAGCACGCGACGACCGGCGGCCCCGGTCTCGGCGGACAGCTCGACCTCCAGGTAGCGGATCAGCGCCTCGGCCTGGTCGACCCAGCAGTCCGTGACCACGCCGGCCTGGACGTAGTCCGCGGCCACCACGATCATGCCCCGGGGATCATCCAGCTTGCCATCGATCCAGAAGGCCTCGGCGACGCGCATCGGCACCACTTTCGGGCCGCCGTGGAACATCTGCTCCGGCGCCTTGGACCGTTGGGCGTAGGAGCCCGGTCCGACGCCGGCGGACATGGCGTCGCCCACCGGCTCGAAGGGCGAGCCCGGGGTGCGCGTGGTCTGGCGCAGATTGGCCACCGGACCATCGCGGGTGTAGTCCGGCTTGATCACCGAACCGCCGCCGGACAGCAGGAAGGTCTTGGGCTGGGCCGTGAAGACCAGGCCGCCCAGGCTCTCGGTCTTGCCGGTGACGTCATCCTCGAGGGGATAGCCCTCCCGGCGGTCCTCCCGGCGGAGATAGAGGATCAGGCCGAAGAAGAAGGCGACGAACGTGCCGAAGATCAGCGACGCTGTGTCGAAATTGCCTGCGAAGACGGGATTGTTGGGCATTGCGCTTCTCCTGTGGAAGCCGGCTCAGGCCGAGAGAGTGTTGATGGGACCCGCTCCGGCGGGAACGGCCCCGACGGTGAGACTGAGGGGCGCGGGCGCCCCGAAACGGGCGAGCGGGCCCAGCGCCACGAGGGTGGCGAACAGCAGGACCAGCTCGAAGAGATAGACGGCGGTGAAGCCGGTGGCGGGCGTGGCGAGCACGCTGCCCAGCCGGCCGCTGCGGGCGAGGAAGGCGACCCCGTCGCCGATCAGGCCCCCCGCGGCGATGGCGAGACCGGCCGCCAGGGCCTGGACCGCGCCCCAGACGCCGAGGGCGAGGCCAGTGGCGTCGCTCTCGGCCATGTTCATGGAGGCGGTCAGGGTTCCGTGGGCGAACAGCCCGGCGCCGAAGCCCACTAGGCTGACGCCCAGGGCGAACAGGGCCGGCGATCCGGTGGGGGCGGCGAAGATCACGGCGATGAAGGCGGCGATGCCGACGGTGGCCCCGAAACCGGCCACCCGATAGGGATCCGCGCCCCGGTTCAGCTGCCGCGCCGCCAGGGCGAGGCCGGACGCGCCGCCCACCGCCAGCAGGGCCGTGAGCAGGGTCGTCACCCCGACGGGAAGGTGCAGCACCTTGCCGCCATAGGGCTCGAGCAACACGTCCTGCATGCTGAAGGCGACGGTGCCCAGGCCGATGGCCAGCAGGCGGCGCAGGGCCCGGCCGGTCTTCATATAGGCGCCCCAGGCCTCGGCGAAGCGGGGCGGCGCGGTCTCGGCGGCGTGCCGGGCGGGGTCGCGGGCCTCCTGCTTCCACAGGGCGATGCTGTTCAGGATGATGGTGAGTGCGGCCGCCCCCTGGATCACCTGGACCAGGCGCAGTTCGCTGAAGGGGGTGAGGAGGAAGCCGAAGCCGACGGCGGCGATCACGGTGCCCACCAGCAGCATCAGGCACAGCAGCGCCACCACCTTGGGCCGGACCGCGGCGGGCGCCAGGTCGGTGGCCAGGGCGAGGCCCGCGGTCTGGGTCATGTGGACGCCTGCGCCGGCCATCAGGAAGGCGAGCGCCGCACCGGCCTGGCCGATGATCGGCGGGCCGTGGCTGTCGCCGGACAACAGGATCAGGGCGAAGGGCATGATGGCCAGTCCGCCGAACTGCAGCAGCGTGCCGAACCAGATATAGGGGACCCGCTTCCAGCC
>CAINOV010000289.1 GCA_903851655.1 uncultured Caulobacterales bacterium | reverse complement strand
GGCGGGAATGACGGCCGTTTTTGAATTTGAAATACCTGTCATTCCCGGCCTTGAGGCGGGAACCGCCGTCCGGCGCCCCGCTCACCCCCGCCGCTTCAGATCCCGCGCGGTGTGGCTGTTGCGCAGCGCGATCTCGTCCAGCCCGGCGTTCTCGATCCTGAGCTCGGTCTTCGCCTGCGCCTGCCTTGCCAGTTCGGCCACGTGCTCGACCTTCTTCAGGGCCTCATAGGCCTGGGCCAGGGCGTCGCGGGCGCCCTCCGCCTCCAGCGCGATGGCGGCGAGCTCCGCCTCCGCCCGGGCGCGGCGAAGCCTCCAGGCCCTCAGATAGTCGGGATGGCACCAGGCGATGGCGGCGTCCGCCCGGGCGCGGAGCTTTTCCTCCTCCGCCTCCAGGTCCAGATCGTCGATCCGCCGCTCGGCCGCGTCCTGGCGGTCGAGGACCTCCTTCAGCCGCTTCTGCAGCTCGTCCACCTCATAGGTGGAGATGCGGATCAGGGAGTCGGCCCAGCTCACGCCTCACCGCCTCCGTTCAGCAGGCGGTCCAGCTCGGCGAAGGCCTCCGACAGGGGCGTGGCCTCGTCCTTCTTCTGGGTCAGGAAGGCCTCCAGCGCCGGATTGAGCAGGATGGCCCGGTCGATCTGCGGGTCCGAGCCCCGGCGATAGGCGCCGATGCGGATCAGCTCCTCCATGTTGGCGTAGGCGGCCAGGGTCTGGCGGGCGGTGCGGACCACCTCCTGCTCGAAGGGGGTCTGGCAGCCGGGCATGGTCCGGCTGATGGACTTCAGCACATTGATGGCGGGGAAGCGGCCCCGCTCGGCGATGGCCCGCTCCATGACGATGTGGCCGTCCAGGATCCCGCGGACCGCGTCGGCGATGGGCTCGTTGTGGTCGTCCCCATCCACCAGCACGGTGAACATGGCGGTGATCGGGGCGGCCGTCGTGCCGTCGGCGCGGATCGGCCCGGGGCCGGCCCGCTCCAGCAGCTTGGGCAGCTCGGAGAAGACCGTGGGGGTATAGCCCTTGGTGGTGGGCGGCTCCCCGGCGGCGAGGCCGATCTCCCGCTGGGCCATGGCGAAGCGGGTGACGCTGTCCATCATGCACAGCACCTCCTGGTCCTGGTCGCGGAGGTACTCGGCGATGGCGAGCGTCGCGTAGGCGGCCTGGCGGCGGGTGAGGGCCGGCTCGTCGGAGGTGGCGACCACCACCACGGCGCGCTTCAGCCCCTCCTCGCCCAGGGTTTCCTCGATGAATTCGCGGACCTCCCGGCCCCGTTCGCCGATCAGGCCCACGACCACGGCGTCGCACTCCGCCTCCCGCGCCAGCATGGACAGCAGCACCGACTTGCCGACTCCCGAGCCGGCGAAGACCCCCAGGCGCTGGCCCCGGCAGCAGGTGGTGAACACGTCCATCGCCCGGACCTTGAGATCCAGCCGCTCGCCCACCCGGCCGCGGGCGTGGGCGGCGGGGGGCGGCGAGCGGAGCGGGTAGGGGACGGGGCCCTGGGGCAGGGGGCCCTTGCCGTCGATGGGCTCGCCGAACGCGTTCACGATGCGGCCCCGCCAGGCCAGGGTCGGTCGCAGGGCGCCGCCCTGGGGCAGGATGCGGATCTCCGCGCCAGGGGCCACGCCCTCCACCGCGCCGAAGGGCATCAGCAGCGCCCGGTTCTCGCGGAAGCCCACCACCTCTGCGGCGAGGGAGGGGGCGTTGTGCCGGTCGATGTCCACCCGCGCGCCCACGGACAGGCGCGACAGGCCGCCCCGGGCCTCGATCAGCAGGCCATGCACGGCGGCCACGCGGCCGGACACCTGGACGGGATCCACTCTCTCAACGGCGGCGATCAGGCTGCGCAAGCGACGGGCTCCCCACGGACCTCTTCAGGATCGTTGATGCGCGTTAACCCGGAGTGAAGGCGGCGGTAAGAACTTCAGGTCGGTCGCAGGGCAAAAATCTGGTTGGTGTAGGTGAGGGCGTAGTACAGGCCGTGTCGCGGCGCATGGGTGATCCGGTTGGTCACGGCGTCCGGCAGTCGGGCGACGCCTTCCAGGGCGATGGTGTCCGGGTCGACCCGGTAGACCGAACCGTCCGTCGCGCCGAACAGCACCTTGCCCTCGATCAACGCCGGGGTGCTGAAGATCTTCGCATTGGCGTCCATGCGGGTGTGAACGGTCCGCCCGACGAGGTCCAGCACATACAGGCTCTTGTCCGTTGATCCGATGAACGCCTTGTCTCCGACAATCAGGGGCGCGGAATTGATGGTGTTCGCCGTCTGATGCGCCCAGACTTCCTGGCCTGAGGCGATGTCCACCACGTAGATGCGGCCATCCGCGCAACCGGTCACAACATGACCGCCGGCCTCCCAGAAGGCGGGCGCCTGCCGGATCGATCCCTTCGCAGTGTCGCCCCGGGTCTCAAACCGCCAGAGCCGCGCCCCTGTCCGTGCATCGAACAAAAGCAGTTCGTTGTCATTGCTGCCACAGGCAACGACCCGGCGACGGGATGAATAGGCGGGGCTCCCGTGCGTGTATCGGCGGGTCGCATAGCTCCAGAGGGTTTCGCCCGAGTCGAGGTCCAGAGCCGCCACAGCGCCCCTTCGGCCTTCGACGCCGAACTCCAGACCGATGAAGAGCTGGTTCAGATCGCTGGCAATGGCGGGAGAGGCCCCGACCCATTCGGCGTCCGTGTTTCGCCAGATTTCGCGACCGGTTTCCGTATCGAGACAATAGACGTTGCCATCGTATCCACCGAAATAGACCCGTCCTTTATGCAGGGCAGGCGTGGACCAGATATTCTTGTGCTGGCGTGTTGAAATCTTGAACTTCCAGCAGCACTCACCCGTTGCACAGTCCAAGGCGTAAAAATTTCCAATATCTGAGCCAAAATAGACGCGTGTCTCGTCCGTCACTGGTGAGGACTTGGGGGTCAGGCTATGGAAATTGGCGTCAGGTGATTGAAAACGCCAGGCGGTCTCAAAGATCGGAGCGCGTGGCGTTCGCTTCACTGCTGAAATCTTCAGGCCGAAGTCCATCAAATTGAACAGGCTGGATACGTCAACGCCGCGACGCTCTCGCCAATCACAGCCATCTGGCGACTGGTAGTCAATGATTGCAAACAACGTTCTGAACCGGCGAGAATTGTCCTCAAGGACAGAAAAAATCTTATCTGCGCTGCGCCCTGAGGAAATAATATCGTCAATCACGATGATGGGGTCATCCGTGATGCTTCCTTCAATGATGTTTCCTGCGCCATAGGTCTTGCGTTCCTTCCGGACGATGAAGCCATTGATCGGGTAGCCCTTCTGAACCGATTTCATCAGGATGGCCGCGATCAGCGGAGTCGCCGCCGTTTCCATCCCTCCGATCTGAAACGGCAGGTCCCGTTCAAAGCGGTGCCAGAAGACTTCGGCGAGGGCGTCGAGCGTGTTTGCGCGGGTCAGGATCGGCCGGAGGTCGATTAGCCAGCTGTTCGGTAGGCCGTCCGGGGACACCAGGCGTAGACGTCGGCCGTCGCGAAGGGCGCTTCGCCGAATGGCCCCATGAAGCTGGCGGCGGAGTATGGCGACGTCTGGATTCAACGACATGGGGTGGGCCTCGGATGGCGCGACGAAATAAATATTCAGTCAAACTAAATTTAATTCATATATATATTTGCAAAATGAAATAAGGAGCGGTTCTAATTGCAATTAATGATTGATTGACGGAATATTTGCAATATGTTTCGGGCGTCGTTTTCTTTTCAATTCGGGGATCTGACATGCGAGTTCTGAGGCTTGAGGAGTTGGCCCATGTCTCCGGCGGCGACGGAGACATTTACAGCGATTTTGGCGATTTCGGCGACCCGGGGGGACAGGGCGGCTATGACTCGCCGTCATTCGATGGCTTTGTCGGCCTTGTCGCGATCGACAGCTATGGCACGACGGTGACCCAGAATGCCGACGGCAGCCTTACCGTGACGGCGCATGCCAATCCTGCCGACAAGGCGGAGCAGGCCTTCCAGGGCTTTGAAAATGAATTCATTTCCAGCTCGATTATCGATTTCTTCGTCCCGAGAGTGGTCGAAGGCGCCGTGCTTGGCGGCGGTGTCCCTTCGCTTTTGAGCATTCTCGAAATTCCAGTGGGAGTCGCTGCGGCGCCGGCGACCGCTGCGATTGCCCTCAACGCCGCCGTCTATGCCTTTGCGAAAAACTACGACATGGCCCAGGCGAACAAACTGCAGAGCTCAATATATGCGAGCCGATTTGGCGTCTACAATCCTTATGATCGCTGATCAGTGATCGCGAAATTATTGTTGTTTATATCGAATTGTTGATGCTCCAGACTTGTTTGGGGATGTGATGACGTTTTCTATAATCCGGCGACGATCTCTAAGGGTTCTGATTTTCGGCCTTGTCTCATTGGTTGCCATAATAATCAGTGACCTGCTTATTGCTAAATACAAGAAAGATTTCGTGTATTTTGCTATCCAGGACGCGGTGATGGGGCTCCCGGTCATTGTATACGCCGTGATCGTGGTCTTGAGGCGGCGGAAGGGATGAGGCGACCGAAGCGCGTACAGGGGGGGCTGATTTGACCTGCGAGCTTCGAGACGGCCCGTTCCGGGCTTGCTCGCCCTGATCTGGGCGGGCAGCCGACGGGCCGTCTCGGCGCGCCTCCCCCCCTACAGCACCCCCAGCATGCTCGCCACCAGCGGATGGCGGACGATGTCGGCGTCGCGCAGGCGCACCACGGACACGTCGCTCAGGGTCTCCAGCCGGTTGGCCACGTCCCCCAGCCCCGACACGCCGGGCAGCAGGTCGGACTGGTTGGGGTCGCCGGTGATCACCATGGTGGAGTGCCAGCCCAGCCGGGTCAGGAGCATCTTCAGCTGCACATAGGTGCAGTTCTGCGCCTCGTCGATCACCACGAAGGCGTTGTTCAGGGTCCGCCCGCGCATGAAGCCCACCGGCGCGATCTCGATCAGCCCCTCCGCCATCAGGGCCCGCACCCGCTTCATGGACAGCCGGTCGGACAGGGCGTCGTAGAGGGGACGCAGATAGGGCGCCAGCTTGTCCTCCATCTCCCCGGGCAGGAAGCCGATGGACTCGCCCGCCTCCACCGCCGGGCGGGACAGGACGATCCGGCCGACCCGGCCCGCCTCGAGCGCCTCCACGGCCTTGGCGATGGCCAGATAGGTCTTGCCGGTCCCCGCCGGGCCGAGGGCGAGGACGAGATTGCGGGCGTCGATCGCCTGGATCAGCTCCATCTGGCCGTCGGACTTGGCCTTGATGGTCTTCATGTAGCCCTGTTCGCGCTCCGCCTCCGGTCCCTGCGCGCGGAGCGGCGACCAGCTACGATCCACGGGCAGGCGCCGGACCTTCGACTCCTCCTCGAACTGCGAGCTGTTGAATTCGCCTTCACGCGCCATACGCTTCAGAGCACGTTTGGTCATTCGAACCTCCGAAATGGGGCCTGGGGCCCCTGCTGGAAAAGGAGAACGATGCAGAGCGCAAAAAAAATCGGGCGAACCGAAACCGGCGCGCCCGATGGACAGGGGAGTTGAGAGACGCTGGAGCCGCCGCGCCACCGGGCGGCGGACCGCCCGTTGCGAACCTGGCTCCGATGGGCGGACCAACCCGCCGCCGGTGGAAATCAAGCGTCACCCTGAACTCCGTTTCGACCCGGCGCGAGCCCGAAGGGGTCCGTCCGAATCGCGACTACAGTCTGATGCTAACTTGGTTTCCAATGTGTTAAACAGAAGAGTTTCTAGAAAGGTCGTGCACGGATGAAGTCTAGTTCACATGTCTATGATTTGGGCGCCGCATCGCCAGACTTGCCTCCGGAAGGTGAATACTGGATCGCGCCAAATGCCGTCGTTCTCGGAAATGTCATATTGAAGAAGAACGCCAGCATCTGGTTCGGGGCGACGCTGCGGGGCGACAATGATCCGATCATCGTCGGCGAGAATTCGAACATCCAGGACGGTTCTGTACTGCACACCGACGTGGGCTCGCCCCTGACGATTGGCGCCCATGTGACGGTGGGGCACATGGTGATGCTGCACGGTTGCACCATCGGCGACAACTCGCTGATCGGCATCGGTTCGGTGATCCTGAACGGCGCGAAGATCGGCCGGAACTGCCTCATCGGCGCCAAGGCGCTGATCACCGAGGGCAAGGAGATTCCCGACAATTCCGTGGTGATGGGCGCGCCGGGCAAGGTCGTCCGCACGATGGACGACCACGGCGCGCAGATGCTGACCGCGTCCGCCCTGCACTATGTGGAGAACTGGAAGCGCTATGCGCGGGATTTGAGGGGGCGTTGAGGTCCTGACCGAGGTCCTCGGCTCAAGGCCGGGAATGACGGCTCATAAAAATCAAAAATAGTTGTCATTCCCGGGCGAAGACCCGGGAACCTCCCTCCGGACACCCCGCCCTACAACCGCGCCGGCCCGGTCGCGGGCTCGGGATCTTCCGCCAGGGCGTCGGCCTCCCAGCTCAGGAAATCCGGATCGGACAGCGCCGTCGCCACATAGGCCGCGGCGGTCCCGTCGTCCCCATGGGCGGCCAGGTCGACGCCATAGCTGCGGAACCGGGTGGCCACCGGCGCGTAGAAGGCGTCCGCGATGCTCCAGGCGCCGAACAGCCAGGGGCCATCGCCCCCGAACCGCCGCCGGCACTCCCGCCACAGGATCACGATGCGCCGGACATCCGCCGCCGTCGCCGTGTCCAGCTCGGCTGTGGTGCGCAGGGCCAGGTCCATCGGGCAGGCGCTGCGCAGGGCCTGGAAGCTGGAATGCATCTCGGCCGTCACGGACCGCGCCACCCCCCGCGCCGCGGCGTCCGCGGGCCAGAGCCGGGCCTCGGGAAACCGCTCGTTCAGATATTCGCAGATGGCCAGACTGTCCCAGATCGTCTCGTCCCCGTCCCGCAGGACCGGCACCTTGCCGCTGGCGGAGACCGACCGGATCGCGTCCGCCGCGCCGTCCCAGCGCAGCCGGATCAGCCGCTCCTCGAAGGGCTGGCCGGTGCGCTTCAGCGCCAGCCACGGACGCAGGGACCAGGTGGACCAGGACTTGGTGCCGATGACGAGCTGCATGGGGGATCCTCGACCTCTGGACAGGCTCCCGGTCTAGCGTCCCCGCGGGGATTTGCCCACTGGCGCAGGGCCTTTCATTCCCGCTAGTGTGGATAAAACAGAAAAGTGTCCAGGGGAGTGTGAGTGCGATGGCCGACAGCGTTGCGTCGGGCGGTGACAAGCCGCTGTTCTCGGGCGGCTACAAGGCCGCGGTGCTGAGCCTGCTGCTGGCCACCTACACCTTCAACTTCATCGACCGGACCATCATCTCCACCATCGGCCAGGCGATCAAGGTCGACCTGAAGCTGACCGACACCCAGCTCGGCCTGCTGGGCGGGCTGTATTTCGCCCTGCTCTACACCATCCTCGGCATTCCCATCGCCCGGCTGGCGGAGCGGGTGAACCGCGTCACCATCATCACCGCCTCCCTGGTCATCTGGTCCGGTTTCACCGCCCTGTGCGGTTCGGCGGCCAGCTTCACCCAGCTGGCGCTCTACCGGTTCGGCGTCGGCGTCGGCGAGGCCGGGGGCTCGCCGCCGGCCCACTCGCTGATCAGCGACTATTACGCGCCCAAGCAGCGGGCCACGGCCCTGTCGATCTACGCCTTTGGCATTCCCCTCGGCACCATGATCGGCGCCGTCGCCGGCGGATGGCTGGCCCAGCACTTCAGCTGGCGGATCGCCTTCGTCATCGTCGGACTGCCCGGCGTGATCCTGGCCCTGATCGTCAAGCTGGTGGTGAAGGAGCCTCCCCGCGGCCATTCCGAGGCTCGGGCGGGGGTGGCGGCCTATATCCGCCCGAAATTCACTTTCGGCAGCGAAATCAAGGAAATGGCCAGCGTCGCCGGGGCCCTGTTCGGCAAGTGGCCGGTGCTGAACATGATCCTCGGCGTGACCATCGCGTCCTTCGGATCCTATGGGTCCGGCGCCTTCGTGCCGTCCTATTTCGTCCGCGCCTTCCATCTGGACCTGGCGACGGTGGGACTGATCACCGGGCTGATCGGCGGCTTCTCGTCGGGGATCGGCACCCTGGCGGGGGGCTTTGTCTCCGATCTTGCGGCCCGGCGCAGCGCCCGGTGGTATCCGCTGATTCCGGCGATCGGACTGACCGTGGCCGCGCCGATCTACATCTACGCCTACCTCCAGCCCGCCTGGCAGTCGGTGGCGGTGATCCTGCTGATCCCCGGCATCTTCCACTACACCTACCTCGCGCCGACCTTCGCCGTGGTGCAGAACTCCGTGGCGCCGCACCGCCGGGCGACGGCGACGGCCATCCTGTTCTTTTTCCTGAACCTGATCGCCCTGGGCGGCGGGCCGCCCTTCACCGGCTGGCTGATCGACCAGATCTCCGGCTTCGCCTTCAACCATCCGCAGGTCTCGGGCGTGCTCGACACGGTGTCGGCGACCTTCCAGCAGGGGGGCGGCGTGGACTTCGCCAAGGTCTGTCCCGGCGGCCATGCGCCCAAGGGGGCGGCGGCGGCGCTGGCCCACGCCTGTTCGGCCACCAACGCCCGGGCGACGCAGTACGGGATCATCGTCTCCATCAGCTTTTATGTCTGGGCGGGCTTCCACTACTTCCTGGCGGCCATCGGCATTGTCGGTCACATGCGCGCGCGCGCCGAGGCGCAGGGCTAGGCGCCGGCGGCGCGTCTCCGGCAGGTGAAATCCCCGCGGCCCTGTGCTAGGGGCAGGCATGGGACCTGTCGAGACCTCCGCCCCTTGCCCGGATGCGCCGGCGCCCTATGACGGCGCGCGGCGCCTTTCCGTCGCGCCGATGATGGACTGGACCGACCGGCACTGCCGGGCCTTCCACCGGACCCTGACCCGCCGCGCCCTGCTCTATACGGAGATGGTCACGGCCCTGGCCGTGGTCCGCGGCGACCGGGACCACCTGCTGGGCTTCGACGCGGTCGAGCACCCGGTGGCCCTGCAGCTGGGCGGGTCGGAGCCGGCGCTGCTGGCGGAGGCCGCGCGGATCGGCGCGGATCACGGCTATGACGAGATCAACCTGAACGTGGGCTGCCCGTCCGACCGGGTGCAGTCCGGCCGCTTCGGCGCCTGCCTGATGCGGGAGCCCGCGCTGGTGGCTGAGTGCGTGGCGGCCATGGGCGCCGCCGTCCGCATCCCCGTGACGGTCAAGTGCCGGATCGGCGTGGACGATCAGGATCCGGCGGAGAGCCTTTACGCCCTGGTGGACGCCTGCGCCGCCGCCGGCGTCGACCAGTTCGTCGTCCACGCGCGCAAGGCCTGGCTGCAGGGCCTGTCCCCGAAGGAGAACCGGGATATTCCGCCCCTGGACTACGCCCTGGTGCGGCGGCTGAAGGCGGACCGGCCGGATCTGGCGATCCTGCTCAATGGCGGCCTGACGACCCTGGACCAGTGCGCGGCGGAGGCGGCGGGCCTCGACGGCGTCATGCTGGGCCGCGCCGCCTATCACGACCCGGGCCTGCTGGGCGAGGCGGACGTCCGGGTGTTCGGCGCCGCCGGCCCGCCCGTGTCGCCCGAGGCGGCGGTGGAGGCCTATCGCCCCTACATGGCCCGCGCACTCGCCCGCGGAACGCCCTTCGCGGCCATGAGCCGGCACATGCTGGGCCTGTTCCAGGGGCGCCCCGGCGCCCGGGCCTGGCGGCGGGTGATGACGGTGGACGCCGTGCGCCCCGGCGCGGGTCTCGAGGTGCTGGACCGGGCGCTGGCCCAACTGCAGCCGGCGCGCGCCCGGGACCTTGACCCCGTGGGGGCGGACGCGTCCTAGGCCGCCAGCCGGGCGGCGGCGGTCTCGCCAAAGGCGTGGAAGCGGCGGCGAAGGTCCGCCTCCGGCTCGCCGCAGCCGCGGGCCAGCAGGTCGCGGGCCACCCGGGCCACCGGGTCCAGCGCGCTCTTCGGCTCCAGGCTCTGGTGCACCACGTCCTGGGCGTAGGCATCCAGCGCCGCGCCGGCCAGCCCCAGCCGCTCCCCCGCCCACAGGCCGAGCAGGCGGTTGCGATAGGTGGCGACAGTGAAGGCCAGATGTTCGCTGAAGGCGAAATGCGCCTCGAACGCGCGTTCGCGCTGATCCATCGTATCCATTGTGACGTTCCCCCTGGCGCCGCCTGATGTTTGCGGGCCGTGTTTCAGCAAGGCTGCGGCGCCGGAGCTTTGCGTCCCCCTAAGAAACGGGATGAATGATTGTTAATCGGCCCCGCCGTTGACGGACGCGGTCCAACTCGCCACCCTTGGCGCGCAAGGATCGACCGGGGGGAAATCGATGTCGGACATCACAGCAGCGGCGCCGGCGGGGGACCTCGTCGCCGTGTCTGGAGGGAAGCGCCGCTGGCTGTCCGTCGCCGAGGCGGTGGGCTTCTTCGTGCTGGCGGTCCTGGTCGGAGGGCTGATCGCCGTCGGCGTGCTGGTTGTGCTGCACGTCCCGCATGGCGGCGTGTCGTCCCCCACAGTGCCGCAGTTGCTGGGGATGGAGGTCACACAGTGGCTGGGCGTCATGGCCGCGACGGCGACCGCCGTCTACACCGCGAAGATCAGCTGGGCGGACGCGGGCTATGGCGGGCGACGGGTGGTCCAGGGGCTGTTGCTGGGGGGCGTGCTGGGCTTTGTCCTGCTGTCGGCGATCATCGGCGTGCTCTACGCCGGCGGCTTCATCCATTTCGCCCCGATCAGCTTCGAGGGCGCGCAGGGCGTGCAGTGGCTAGTGGAGTTTTCGGCCCTGTTCATCGCCGTGGCGCTGGTGGAGGAGGGACTGCTCCGCGGCCCGTTCCTTTCCCTGCTCGCCCGGGCGACGGGGTTCTGGCCGGCGGCGCTGATCACCAGCGTGATCTTCCTGGCCCTTCATCTGGGCAACAAGGGTGAGACGGCCATCGGCATCGCCAATGTGGGCGTGGTGGGGATGGCGCTCGCCTGGATCCGCTACCGGACCGGGGCCCTGTGGCTGGCCATCGGCTTTCACGCCACCTGGGATTTCGCCCAGAGCTATGTGTTCGGGGTTCCCGACAGCGGGCTGATGATGAAGGGCTCCCTCACCGTCGCCACCCTCGGCGCGGGACCGGAATGGCTGACCGGCGGCACGGCGGGGCCGGAGGGCGGGCTGTTGTGCACCGCGTCGGTGGGCCTGCTGGTCCTGGCCGTTCACCTGCTGTGGCCGAAGCGGGCCGCCTGATCCCCCGTCGGAGGTCCGGCCTCAGACCGGCTGGGTCATGAAGGCCGGCAGCCAGCCTTCGTGCGTCGCGCGCAGGTCGTCCAGATCCACGGCGACGATCTCCCCCGCCGCGCCGCGCAGCGCCAGCTCGCAGCCCCCGGCCTCGCCGATCACCTCGTACGGAACGCCGGCGGCCGTGCAGGCCTCGTCCAGCTGGTCCAGCTGGTCCGGGGTCACCGCCAGCAGGTAGCGGGCCTGGTCCTCGCCGAAGTAGAAGGCGTGGTCGGCCACGTCGGTGGGGTTGGCGAGCCCGATCCCCACGCCCGAGGCCAGGGCCATCTCCGCCGCCGCCACGGCCAGGCCGCCGTCGGACAGGTCGTGGACGACGTTCAGGACGCCGGCGCCGATCAGCCCGCGGACCACGCCCGCCGCCGCCCGTTCCGCCAACAGGTCCACCGGCGGGGGGGCGCCGTCCTCGCGGCCCAGCACTTCGCGCAGATAGAGGCTGGCGCCCAGGGCGCCGCGGGTCTCGCCCAGCAGGGCCAGGACCTGGCCGGCCTTCAGCCCGCCGAAGCCTGCACGCTGGCTGCTGTCGGCCAGCAGGCCCACAGCACCGACGGTCGGGGTGGGCGGGATCGCCTTGCCATTGGTCTCGTTGTAGAGGGACACATTGCCGCTGACGACGGGGAAGTCGAGGACGCGGCAGGCCTCGGCCATGCCGTCGATGGCCCGGACGATCTGGCCCATGATCTCCGGCCGCTCGGGATTGCCGAAGTTCAGGTTGTCGGTGATGGCGATGGGCTCCGCCCCCACGGCGGACAGGTTGCGATAGGCCTCGGCCACCGCCTGCTTGCCGCCCTCGTAGGGATCGGCCTCCACATAGCGGGGGGTGCAGTCGGAGGTGACGGCGAGCGCCTTCTTCGTCCCGTGCACGCGGACGATGCCCGCGTCGGCGGCGGTGGCGGAGTCGGCCAGGGTGTCGGCCATGACGTGGCGGTCATACTGCTCCCACAACCAGCGCTTGGAGGCGCCGTCCGGGCAGCCCAGCAGGGTCAGCAGGGCCTGGCGCCAGTCGGCGGGCGCCGGAACCTCCGCGGCGGTCAGCGCCGGCTGCTTCGCCGGCTCGGTCCAGGGGCGGTCGTAGAGGGGCGCGTCGTCCGACAGGGGGCCGAGCGGCAGGTCGCAGACCACCTCGCCCTTGTGCGTCAGCACGATCCGGCCGGTGTCGGTGGTCACGCCGATCACCGCGGCGTCGAGGCCCCACTTGCGGAACACGTCATAGGCATCCTGCTCCCGGCCGGGCTTCAGGATGGCCAGCATCCGCTCCTGGCTTTCGGACAGCATCATCTCATAGGCGCTCATGCCCGTCTCGCGCTGGGGCACGGCGTCCAGGTCCAGCGCGATCCCAAGGCCGCCCTTGCCCGCCATCTCCACGGAGGAGGAGGTGAGGCCCGCCGCCCCCATGTCCTGGATGGCGGCCACGGCGCCCAGGCCCATCAGCTCCAGCGTCGCCTCGATCAGCAGCTTTTCCGCAAACGGGTCGCCGACCTGCACCGTGGGGCGCTTCTCGTCGGAGGCCTCGTCGAACTCGGCCGAGGCCATGGTGGCGCCGTGGATGCCGTCGCGGCCGGTCTTGGAGCCGAAATAGACCACCGGCAGGCCGGGCTCCGGCGCGGCGGAATAGAAGATCTTGTCCGCGTCGGCCAGGCCCACGCACATGGCGTTCACCAGGATGTTGCCGTCATAGCCGGAATGGAAGTTGGTCTCCCCGGCCACCGTCGGCACGCCGACGCAGTTGCCATAGCCGCCGATGCCGCTGACCACGCCCGCCACCAGCCGCCGGGTCTTGGGATGGTCGGGGGAGCCGAAGCGCAGGGCGTTCAGCAGGGCCACGGGCCGCGCGCCCATGGTGAACACGTCGCGCATGATGCCGCCCACGCCGGTGGCGGCGCCCTGGTAGGGCTCGATATAGGACGGGTGGTTGTGGCTCTCCATCTTGAAGATGCAGGCCTGGCCGTCGCCGATGTCCACGACACCTGCGTTCTCGCCGGGGCCGCAGATCACCCGCGGGCCGGTCACCGGGAACTTGCGCAGGTGGCGGCGGGAGGATTTGTAGGAGCAGTGCTCGCTCCACATCACGCTGAACACCCCCAGCTCCACCGCGTTGGGCTCGCGGCCCAGGCGGTCGAGAATGATGGCGTACTCCTCGGACTTGAGCCCGTATTCCAGGGCGAGGTCGGCGAGGGATTTGGTCGGGGGCGTGGCGGATGCGGTCATGGCGACGGGTTAGCGGATTCACGCGCCCGTGTCATTTGCGACGGCGCCCCGGGGGCAAGAATTACGCGCCGTGGGCCAGGCCGCGGCCGGTGGCCACGAACAGGGCCATGGCGTCGAGGCGCAGCTGGCCCTCCGCCCGGGCCACGCCCAGCCGGGCGTTGCTGAGCTGGCGCGACGCGTCGATCACCGGGAACAGGCCCGTGGCGCCCGCCCCATAGGCCAGTCGGTTCAGCCGCAGGGTCTCCGCCGAGCGGTCGGCGGCCGCCTTCTGCGCAGCCAGGGCCTCCTGGTCCCGCTGCACGGCCTGCATCAGGTCGGCCACCTGGCCAAAGGCGCGCAGCACGGTCTGCTGGTAGCTGGCCAGAGCCACCTGGCGCCGGGCGTCGGCGCCGCGGACCCCGGCGCGCAGCCGGCCGCCGTCGAACAGGGGCGCCGTCGCACCCAGGGCGGCGCCATAGGCGTTGGCGGGGGCGTTGAACAGATTGCCCGGCTTCAGCGCCCCCTGGGTCATCTGGGCGGTGAAGGACAGGTTGGGATAGAGCCGGGCGGTGGCCACGCCCACGTCAGCGGTGGCGGCGTGCAGCCGGGCCTCCGCCGCCAGGATGTCCGGCCGCTGATGCACAAGCTCGGACGGCAGCGACACCGGCAGGCTCTGCGGCAGGGGCAGGGCGGCGAGGTCGAAGTCCGGCGGCGTCCAGTCGGAGGGGGCGTGGCCGGTCAGGACCGCAAGCGCATGGCGGGCGACGTCCAGCTGCTTCTTCAGGGGCGCCACCAGGGTCTGGTCCGCGGCCAGCTGGGCGCTGGCGCTGACGCCGGCGCTGTGGGCCTCGCCCCCGGCGCGCTCCGCCTGTTCGGCCAGATCCACGGTGCGGCGGTCGTCGGCGAGGATGGCGTCGGTCTGGGCCAGTTCCTCGCGCAGCACGGCGAGGGTCACGGCCTGGGTGGCGACCTGGCCGGTCAGGGTCAGCCAGGCGGCGTCCCGCTGATGGCGGGCGGCTTCCACCCGGGCGGCGGCGCCCTCGGTTCCCCGGCGGGCCAGTCCGAAGGCGTCCAGGGGGAAGCTGACGGCGCCCCCCAGGGAATAGAGGCTGAACTCCGGATTGTTGGGAAAGCCCGGAAGCCCGCCGCCAAAGCCGAACGAGGCCAGGTTCAGCCGGTTCTGCGAGACGCCAGCGTTGGCCGAGACCTCCGGCAGCTCCGCGCCCCGGGCGGCGGCCAGCTCGGCCCGGGCGGCGTCGAGGCTGGCGTCGGCCGACGCGATCTCCGGATTGGCGGCCAGGGCCAGGCGGATGACGCTGTCCAGGTCCTTCGACGGGAACAGGGTCCACCAGTCCCGGGCCACCGCCTCGCCCGGTTCGGAGAGGACGACCGGCGTCGTCCCGGCCGGGACCGGCGTCGCGGCCCGGTCGGCGTCCGACCGGTAGTCCCGGGCCGTGGTCAGGGGCGCCGGCGCATGGAAGTCCGGACCCACGGCGGCGCATCCACTCAACAGGGCGGCGATCAGGAGGGGGGCGGCGGATCTGGGCGGGATGGGGTTCTTCAACGGACTACTCCACCGCCGTGTGGATGTCGGCGGCCAGGCGCGCCTTGGGGGGGCGCAGCAGGATGAGGATGGGAAGGGCCAGGAGGCAGATCATCATGATCGCCTTGAAGGCGTCGATATAGGCGACCATGGCCGACTGCCGGCCGATCTCGGCGCTGATCCCGGCGAGCGACACCGGGCTGTTGGGGTCGATGACCCGGCCCAGCATGTTCATCGCCGGATTGTCCGCGCGCACATGGTCGTTCAGCTCCGAGCGGGACACCTCCATCGCCTGGATCTGCGAGGCGGCCAGCAGGGAGATGCCGGCGCTGGAGCCGATGTTGCGGATCAGGGTGAACAGGCCCGCCCCCTCGGTGCGCAGATGGCCCGGCAGGGTGGAGAAGGCGATGGTCGACAGGGGCACGAACAACAGGCCCATGCCCAGGCCCTGGGTCAGGCCCGCCAGGATCAGCGGCGACGAGGACATGTAGAGGGAGAAATGCGTCATCTGCCAGGTGGACAGGGCCATGAGGGTCAGCCCGACCCCCAGGATCAGGCGGTTGTCGATCCGCCCGACGATCCGGCCGACGAAGAACATGGCGATCAGGGTGCCCACCCCCCGGGGCGCCAGCACCAGGCCCGCCTGGGTCACGGGGTAGCCCAACAGGGTCTCGATCATCGGCGGCAGCAGGGCGGTGGTGGAGAACATCAGTACGCCGATGATCAGGCTGAAGCCGGCCGCGGTGACGAAGTTGCGGTCCCGCAACAGCGCCCGGCTGATGAAGGGCTGCTTCGCCGTCACGGTCTGGACCACGCAGAGATAGAGGGCGATGGCCGCGATGATGGCCTCGATCCAGATCTCGGTGGAGTTGAACCAGTCCTGGCCTTCCCCCCGGTCGAACATCAGCTGGCCCACCCCCACGGCGACCGCCAGGAACATGAAGCCCATCAGGTCGAAGGGCTTGCCCTGGGCCGGCCGCCCGCCGGGTACGAAGGTCCAGATGCCGAGGAACGACGCCACCCCGAACGGGACGTTGATGTAGAACACCCAGCGCCAGGAGAAATGGTCGGTCAGATAGCCGCCCAGCACCGGTCCCATGATCGGACCCAGCATCGAGGCCATGCCCCAGACGGCCATGGCCTGGCCCTGCTTTTCCCGGGGGTTGATGTCCAGCAGCACGGACTGGGCCAGCGGGATCAGCGGCGCCCCGCAGATCCCCTGCAGCAGGCGGAAGCCCACGATCTGCACCAGGTTCTGCGCCACGCCGCACAGGGCCGAGGCGATGGTGAAGCCCACCACGCTGACCAGGAACACGTTCTTCTGGCCAAAGCGCGCCGACAGGGCCCCGGTCAGCGGGGTCATGATCGCCGCCGAGACGATGTAGGAGGTCAGCACCCAGGTGACCTGGTCGGCGCTGGCCGACACGCTGCCCTGGATATGCGGCAGGGCCACATTGGCGATGGTCATGTCGAGGGCGTTCATCAGCGTCGCCGTCATGATCGAGACGGTGATCATCAGACGGTTGAAGCCGTCGCTGCGCCCCGCGGCCGGGGTCCCGCTCATGGCCGGGCCGCCGCTCCGTCAGAGCCGGGTCCAGCGCGGGTGTCGATCTTCACCCGGGCGCTGAGACCGGCCTGCAGGGGGTTGTCCTTCAGCTCCCTCTCGTCCAGCTCCACCCGGACGGTGACCCGCTGCACCACCTTGACCCAGTTGCCGGTGGCGTTTTCCGGCGGCAGCAGGGCGAAGCTCGATCCCGTGCCCGGCGACACGCTGGCCACCTTGCCGTGATAGGTGACGCCCTTGCGCGCATCCACCTCGACCGTGGCGGGCTGGCCGGGACGCACATGGGCCAGCTGGTCCTCCTTCAGGTTGGCGTCGACCCAGACCCTGGGCGACACCAGGGAGAACAGGGGCTGGGCGGCGTTGACATAGTTGCCCACCTGCAGCTGCTCCACCTTGGTGGCGACGCCGTCCTGGGGCGCGGTGACCACGCCATAGGAGCGGTTCAGCCGGTCCCGGGCGACCATGGCGTCGGCGGCCCGCACGGAGGGGTGACGGTCGGCGGCGCCGTCCGGCGCGCCCCCCAGCTGGGCGAGGGCGGCGGCTTCCGCCTCCTTGGCGGCCGAAAGTTTCTGCTGGGCGGAGTCCACGGCGTTCTGGGCCTGATCCACCTGGGACTGGGAGGCGACGCCCGCCGCCAGCAGGGTCTTCTGCCGAACCAGCTCCCGCTGCTGATAGGCCAGCAGGTCCGCCGCCGCCGCCGTCTCGGCCCGGCGCTGGCCATAGGCCGCGCGATAGGCGTCGATCTGCAGCCGGGCCTGGGCGGCCATGGCCTCGCTCTGGGACAGGGCGGTGTCGAGGGGCTGCGGGTCGAGGCGGAACAGCACGTCGCCGGTATGGACCAGCTGGTTCTCCCGCACCGCCACCTGGATGACCCGGCCGGGAATGTTGCTGGACACCTGCACCCGGGCGGCCTGGACATAGGCGTCGTCCGTGGACTGATAGCGGCCGCCGGTCAGCCACAGGACCCCGGCCCCGATCAGCACCAGGACCGGAACGCCGACCATCAGGGGCAGGCGCGCCCGCTCGGCCAGGGTCCGTTGCGGGATCACATCCTCGCGGCCGACGCGGCCTTCGACGCTGGCGACCCGCGGCGCGGCGGTCGCACGGGCTTCGGAACTGTTCACGCTCATGATGTCACCCTGGTCAGCAACGGACCGAACCGCAGTCCTGCGTTAGACCCGTTTCCACACCTCGTCGACGGAAACGGCCCATCCCGGGATGTTCCGAGCGCCCGCCTCACTTGGTGCGTTGCACAAATAGTCCTTCGCCACTATGATCCAAATGGATTTTGATCAACAGACACATGAAGACGGTTCATTTTTCCAGTCTTGACCTCAATCTCCTCCGGGTCTTCGAGGCCCTGATCGAGGAACGCAGCGTCACCCGGGCGGGGGAGCGGCTGGGCCTGACCCAGTCTGCGGTCAGCCATGCGCTGAACCGGCTGCGGCTGAATCTCGGCGACGAGCTGTTCGTCCGCACCTCCGACGGCATGCGGCCGACCCCCTGGGCTCTGGAAGCCGGACCCAAGGTGTCCCGCGCCCTGCAGCTGATGCAGCGGGCGCTGGCGCCGTCGATGTTCGAGCCGGCCACGTCCGACCGACGCTTCGCGCTGGGCATGTCCCCCTATCTCTCCGCCGTGCTGGCGCCCGGGCTGGTGCGCAAGTTCCGCGCCCTGGCGCCCCGGGCCGAACTGGTGCTGCGGCACCAGGAGAAGAGCGTGACCGAGGGGCTCGACTCCGGGCGCGTGGACATCGCCATCGGCGCCTTCGGGCGGTCGTCGGACCGGTTCGACCGGTGTGTCCTGTTTCAGGAGCAACTGGTCTGGGTGGTGCGCAAGGCCCATCCCCTGGCGGACCAGGAGCTGACGCTGGAGCGCCTCGCCGCCGAGCCGCACCTGATCGTTTCGGCCACCGGCGCGCTCGCGGACATGGATACGGTGTTCATCGACAACGGTCTCGAGCGCCGGGTGATCTGGGACGACGACGGCGCCTATCTGGGCGCCATGTCCCGGGCCGGGCGCATGCAGGTGACCGGCATGACGGCGCCGGACAGCATCACCGCCCTCGCCATCGCCGCGGAAACCGACATCCTGGCCCTGGCGCCCCTGCGGATGGCGCAGCATTTCGGCCAGGCCTTTTCCCTGGTGATCAAGCCCCCGCCCTATGAGACCCGACCGATCGACATCTGCGCCCTCTGGCGTCGGGACCAGGGCAGCCATCCGGCCGTCGGCTGGATGATCAACCTACTGAAACAGGAGGGTGAGTCCGTTTGAAATAAAACAGATAGAACAAAACAAATATAGATTTGCAATGTTCCTGCCTGAGAAGAAATTATACTGATTAATCGGCTATTAATAGTGTTTCCGTCAAGAAACGTTTGCTTAATGATTTAGAATTGACCGGAAATTAAACAACTCGGCGTTAGGGTGACCGTCTGCCATAGGCGGGAGAGCCCTGTTGGATTTGCTGATGAGTTTGGCCGCACGGACGGACGGCGCCCTGATGGCGCTGGCGGTGTCCCTGTGCTTCGCCGGAAGTCTCTGTGTTTTTCGCCTGCGCTCGCGCATGCGGCATTCCACCGGTCTTGTCCGCGCCAGCTGGATCTTCCTCACCGGTCTCGAGGCGGGCGTGGCCGTCTGGGCGACCCAGTGCATCGCCCTGATCGCCAATCGGCCCGGGGTCGTCGTCGGCATTGATCCGCTGTTGACCCTCTGCGGTCTGCTGCTGTCGGTGGTGGGGGCCACCTTCGCCCTGGCGATCGGCTGGACCAGCACGGACCGGACGCGGGTCCTGGCCGGCAGCATGGTCCTGGCCATGACCATCGGCGTGAACCAGTGGCTGGTGTTCGGGGCCTATCACATGGCCGGCCTTGTCCATTGGGAGCCGGCGATGGTCTGGGTCGCCATGGTTCTCAATCTCATTTGCGTCCACGGCGCCCTGGTGGCCGGCGGGCGGGCGCGGACCTTCCTGCGCCAGGTGGCCGGCGCGGGCCTGCTGTCCGTCGGTGTCATCGCCGCCCATGTCCTGACCCTGAGCGCGCTGACCCTGACGCCGGATCCCAGCCTGTCCATGGCCGGGCTGATCAATCCCATGTCGCTGATGTTCGTCGTGATCATGCTGGCGGCGATGATCCTCACCGGCGGGCTGGGCGCGGCCTATATCGACGACGCCCAGTCGGTGGTCACGCTGATGCGCCTTCGCCGCCTCGCCGATGCAGCGCGGGAGGGGATCGTCATCGTCCGCGACGGGCGCATCAACGACGCCAATGTGTCGTTCTGCAAGCTGGTCGGGGTCGAGGCCTCGGAGCTGCTCGGCGCGGAACTGTTCAACCGCCTGCTGACGCTTGAGCCCGCCGATGCGGCGGAGGAGCGGCGCGAGGGCTGGCTGCAGCCGGTGGACAGCGCCCAGGCGCCCATCCCGGTGGAGGTCTATCTGGCGGACGAGGCCGGCCCCTTGGGCGGCTCGAACCACCTCATCGTCACGCTCCGCGACCTGCGCGAACAGCGCGCCGCCGAAAGCCGCATCCACTATCTGGCGGAGCACGACAGCCTGACCGGGCTGCCCAACCGCAAGGCCATGCACGCCCGGCTGACCAGCTGCGTCGACCGCGCCCGGCGGACCAAGGAGAAGTTCGCCGTCGTGTGCGCGAACCTGGACGGCTTCAAGGCCGTCAACGACCTGCATGGCCAGGCGGCCGGCGACGCCGTGCTGGCGCAGCTGGGCCAGCGCTTCTCGGAGCAGCTCAGCGAGCCGTCCTTCGTGGCGCGCTATGGCGGGGACGAGTTCGTGCTGGTGGTGTTCTTCCCGGAGGAGGACACGGCGCTGGGCCTGGCCCAATGGCTGCAGACCCTGCTGAACGACATCCGCCGGCCGGTGGACTGGGCCGGCACGCCGATCGAGCCCAGCAGCTGCATGGGCGTCAGCCTGTTCCCGGACAACGGCGCCGATGTGGACACCCTGCTGATCAACGCCGACACCGCCCTGCAGCGGGCCAAGGCCAGCGGGCGCCAGACCTTCTGCTTCTTCGAGTACGACACCGACAACACCGTCCGCGAGCGGCGCAACCTGGCCCGCGACCTGCGCGATGCGGTGAAGAACGAGGAGCTGGTGGTCTACTACCAGCCCCAGTGCCGCACCCAGACCGGCATCCTGTGCGGCTTCGAGGCCCTGGTCCGCTGGCGCCACCCGGAGCGCGGCCTGGTGCCGCCGGACATGTTCATCCCCATCGCCGAGGAGCAGGGCCTGATCGTCGAGCTGGGCGAGTGGGTGCTGCGCGAGGCCTGCGTCGCGGCCATGCAGTGGCCGTCGGACATCACCGTCGCCGTCAATCTGTCGCCGCTTCAGCTCAGCGACGCGGATCTCGCCGACCGGGTTCGCCAGATCCTGTTCGAGACCGGACTTGCGCCGGGCCGCCTGGAGCTGGAGGTCACCGAAAGCGCGCTGTTCCGCAACTATCAGGGCGCGCTGGACACCCTGCGCCGGATCAAGGCCATGGGGGTCCGGGTGTCGATGGACGATTTCGGCACGGGCTTCTCGTCCCTGTCGACCCTGCAGTCCTTCCCGTTCGACAAGATCAAGATCGACAAGAGCTTCGTCCAGGGCATCGGCCAGTTCGAGCGCTCCACCGTCATCGTCCGCGCCGTGCTGGGCATCGGCCGGGGCCTCGAGATCCCGGTGGTGGCCGAGGGGGTGGAGACGCAGGCGCAGCTGGACTTCCTGCGGGACGAGGCCTGCGCCGTGATCCAGGGCTATCTGTTCGGCCGCCCGGCGCCCCTGGCCGACCATGCCGCCCTGTTGCAGATCGCCGCGGACGCCATGGCCGCCGCAGCCGCCAAGACGGTGACGGTGACCTCCCGGGCCCGTCGGCGGGCGGGCTGAGGCCCCTTCAGGCCTCCCACACCGTGGTCAGGGCGGCGACGTCGGGCCGCACCCGCTCCAGCGGCGGCTCCACGGGCGTGCCCACATAGACGAAGCCGGCCACGCGCTCGCCGGCGGTCAGGCCCAGACGCGTCGCCACCGCGCCATCGAAGCTGTACCAGTCGGTGATCCAGTTGGCGCCATAGCCCAGGGCCTGGGCCGCCAGCAGCATCAGCATGCACACCGCCCCGGCCGACAGCTCCTGCTCCCACGCCGGAATCGCGCCGGCCTGGGGCCGTGACACCACCGCCACCGCCAGGGGCGGCGCCGCCAGCTTGCGCAGGGCCGCGCGGGCCTTGTCCGGATCCGGCTGCGATCCGGCCAGTTCGGTCAGGTCGGCGACGAACCGGGCCTTGGCCGCGTCCCGCAGGACGATGAACCGCCAGGGAAACAGCTTGCCGTGGTCCGGGGCCCGGGCGGCCACCTGCAGCAGCATCTGCAGCTCCGCGTCGTCCGGCCCGGGGGCCGCCAGCAGCTGGGCGGAGGCGGAGCGCCGGGTCGCCAGCCGGGCCAGCATTTCCGCGGACGCTTCCGGCGGCAGGGGGGCGCCGAGTTCGGGGGTCGCAAGCTGTGCGGGCACGGGCGGACCTCATGGACTTGGGAGGGCGGGGGCTTCAGCACGGCGGCATATCGGGTATAGAGGCCCGGTGCAATCGGACGGGAGACAGGCCGGATGAGCGAGCCCGAAGCAAAGCCCGCGCCCGGCTGGCTGCGCGCGCACGGACAGGGATGGCGGGCCGGTCCGCCCAGCCGCGTGCACGACAACCCCTATTTCGCCGTCGACCTCTATGACGCCGTGGCTCCGACGGGGGTCGAGGCCCCGTACTGGATCCACCACCAGAAGAACCTGGCGGTCGGCGCCATCCCGCTGTTTCCCAATGGCGACATCATGCTGGTCGGGCAATGGCGCTTCCCCTTCTCGGCCTATAGCTGGGAGCTGCCGGAGGGGGGCGTGCCGCCGGGGGAGACGCCCCTGGCCGGCGCCCAGCGCGAACTGCGCGAGGAGGCCGGGCTGGTCGCCGGAGCGTGGCGGCGCATCCTGGTCATGCAGCTGTCCAACGCCTCCTCCGACGAGGTCTGCGAGGTGTTCCTGGCCACGGACCTGACCGAGGCGCCGGTGGACCCGGACCCGACGGAAATGCTCACCCCCGCCCGGGTCCCGTTCGCCGAGGCGCTGGCCGCGGCGCTGGATGGGCGCATTCAGGACTGCATTACAGTGGCGGCTCTGCTAAGACTGCACCATATGGCTGTGACGGGGGCGCTGTCTCCCGACCTGGCGAAGGTGCTGCTGGCGCCTGCGCCGGGCGCCGGGGGCAATGGTGACCCAGGCGACGCCGACACGGGAGGCCGGTCATGACCCAGCACGAGCGGACAGTGGAACGCGCGACCGAAGTCGTGTTCCACAGGCTCCGGGCGGAGGCCGAAGGGGCCGCCCGCGCCGAGCCGATGCTGACCAGCATGTTGAACGCCGTGATCCTGTCCCATGACGACCTGGCGTCGGCCCTGGCCTACCAGCTGGGCCGAAAGATGGGCGAGCCGGACCTGGGGTCCCTGTGCCTGCGGGACCTGGCCATGAGCGTCTTCGCCGCCGATCCCGCCATCATCGCCGCCGTCGAGGCCGATCTGCAGGCCGTTTTCGAACGGGACGCCGCCGCCCGCGGCTATCTCCAGCCCTTCCTCTTCTTCAAGGGCTTCCTGGCGCTCCAGTCCCACCGGGTGGCCTACGCCCTGTGGCGCGACGGCCGCGAGACCCTGGCCTTCCACATCCAGAGCCGGGCGTCGGAGTTGTGCCAGGTGGACATCCACCCGGCGGTGCCGATCGGGAAGGGCGCCTTCTTCGACCACGGCACCGGGATCGTCATCGGCGAGACCGCCACCCTGGACGAGGGCGTGTCCCTGTTGCAGGGGGTCACCCTGGGCGGAACCGGCAAGCAGGGCGGCGACCGCCATCCCAAGATCGGCAAGGGCGTGCTGCTGGGCGCCGGGGCCAAGGTGCTGGGCGCCATCCGCGTGGGCGACTACGCCAAGGTGGCCTCGGGCTCGGTGGTGCTGAAGGACGTGCCCCCCGGCTGCACCGCGGCGGGGGTGCCGGCGCGGCTGGTCAACTGCCCGGCGGGGCCCGATCCCGCGGCCAACATGGACCAGACCCTGGTGGACGCGGCCTACGACTACGTCATCTGACGCCGGGCGGTCGGCGCGTCGAGCGCAAAGTCTGGGGATTTGCCGCGCGCGCTGCTTCCGTTCCCCCGCTTTAGGCTCTAAAGGATGAGCCGCCTGCTTCGCGCCGGCGATGACATGACATCTGGAGCTGCGGTCTCGTGAACGACAAAGACATCAAGAAGATCGAGGCTCACCTGAAGCGCACCTTCGGGACGCCGAACCTGAACCTCAAGCCGCGCCCGCGCCAGAAGGACTCCGCCGAGGCCTATATCGGCGACGAGTTCGTCGGCGTGGTCTATCAGGACGAGGACGACGACGGGTCCTTCCTGTTCGAGATGGCGATCCTGGCCGAAGACCTCGAGGGCTAGACCCGGCGGCGGCGGGCGACGGGTCGGGGCTGGACAGCGACGGCGGCGGCCCCCATTCGCCCCACCGTCCCTCCGCCGTTCGTGAACGAAAAAAGTTTTTGGACGTGGTGTTTTTTTGTTTGCGGGACTCTTGCGGGGCAGGACGAAGCACCTCACGATTCAAGCATGGGTTCGAAGCTGAATCGTTAGAGAATCAGGACCTTACAACAATTGCTTGATGTAAGTCCCAACGCAGCCTACCGATTCGGTTTGAGCGTTTCACGATTAACAAAGTTTAAGTAACTCTCCGCTTACCGTTGCGGAGGGTCGGATATCGGATTCCGCGCTCGTAGTGGGTGCGCCATCAGGGCGCGAGCGCCAGCGGGAGGGGCTTATGCGGGTTTTGTTGATTGAGGACGACAGCGCGACGGCGCAGAGCATCGAGCTGATGCTGAAGTCGGAGGGCTTCAACGTCTACACGACGGATCTGGGCGAAGAAGGCATCGACCTCGGCAAGATCTATGACTACGACCTCATCCTGCTCGACCTGAACCTGCCCGACATGTCCGGCCTGGACGTGCTGCGTCAGCTGCGGGTGGCCAAGATCAACACGCCGATCATGATCCTGTCCGGCACGGCGGAGATCGACACCAAGGTCAAGAGCTTCGGCGGCGGCGCCGACGACTACATGACCAAGCCCTTCCACAAGGACGAACTGGTGGCCCGCATCCACGCCGTGGTCCGCCGCTCCAAGGGCCACGCCCAGTCCGTCATCCGCACCGGCGACATCGTCGTCAACCTCGACGCGAAGACCGTGGAAGTGAACTCCAACCGGGTTCACCTGACGGGCAAGGAATACCAGATGCTGGAGCTGCTCTCCCTGCGCAAGGGGACGACGCTCACCAAGGAAATGTTCCTCAACCACCTGTATGGCGGGATGGACGAGCCGGAACTGAAGATCATCGACGTCTTCATCTGCAAGCTGCGCAAGAAGCTCGCCACGGCCACTCTCGGCGCCCATTACATCGAGACCGTGTGGGGCCGGGGCTATGTGCTCCGCGACCCGCAGGACAACTCGGCGGTGTCCGCCGCCTGAGGCCCGATCAGACCTGACGACAGAGGGGCGCTGGAAACAGCGCCCTTTTTGTTGTCCGGAGGGAGGTTCCCGGGTCTTCGCCCGGGAATGACGACGATTATGTATTTTTGAGCTGTCATTCCCGCTCTTGAGGCGGGAACCCCCGTCCGAATGTGGCGCTAAGCCCGGATCAAGGTTCCCGGGTCTTCGCCCGGGAATGACAGCCATGAAAATATGAAAGATGTCATTCCCGGCCCTGAGCCGGGAACCTCGTTCAGGAGGCACAGCCCCCTACTTTTCCGACAGCTTCGCCAGCTTGGCCTGCATCTCCTCCATCTGCCGCTTCAGCTCGGCGATGGTGTCCGGGTCATTGCCGGTCGCCGCAGGCTCGGCGGCCCGGGCCTCCGCGGCGTCTTCGGCCCGGGGCGGATAGGCGAAGGGCGTGAACATCTTCATGGCCCGGTCGAACATGGCCAGGTTCTGCCGCACCTGGTCCTCGAACAGGCCAAAGCCCTGCTGCCCCCCCAGGGCGCCCGCCATCTGCTTCTGCATGGTGTCCTGCTGACGGGCGAAGGCCTCCAGCGACATTTCCAGATAGGAGGGGACGAAGCTCTGCATCTGGTCGCCATAGAAGCGGATCAGCTGGCGCAGGAACTGGATCGGCAGCAGGTTCTGCCCGCGGCTCTCTTCCTCGAAGATGATCTGTGTCAGGACAGATCGGGTGATGTCTTCGTTGCTCTTGGCGTCGAACACGACGAAGTCGACGCCGTCCTTGACCATCTCGCTGAGATGTTCGAGCGTCACGTACGAGGACGACGCGGTGTTGTACAGCCGCCGGTTGGCGTACTTCTTGATCACCACCCGTTCGCCCCCCTTCTTGCCATGGGAGGACTTTGCGCCCGGGTCTGTCGTCGGCGAAGCGTCGGCCAAGTCCGTGATCCTCTTCAGGGTTCGAGTCATCCCGCTGATGTGTTGCGGGTTTTAGTATTGCGAGTTCCGCGCCTTAAGGCTAGTGGCCCGCTTGACAAGCCTCGCAACCCTGCGCACTCCGCCCCGATGGCCGGTCCGCCGACGGCCCGTCCGCCCTCCCTATGGAAGCTCCGTTCCCATGATCCCTCGCTACGCCCGCCCGCAGGCCGTCGCCATCTGGTCGCCCGAGACCCGCTACCGCATCTGGTTCGAGATCGAGGCCCACGCCGCCGACGCCATGGCCGAGCTGGGGGTGATCCCGAAGGAGGCCGCCGCCGCCATCTGGGCCAAGGGCCGCGACGCGGTGTTCGACCCCGACCGGATCGACGAGATCGAGCGCACGACGAAGCACGACGTGATCGCCTTCCTCACCCACGTGTCCGAGATCGTGGGACCGGAGGCGCGCTTCCTGCACCAGGGCATGACCTCGTCCGACGTGCTGGACACCTGCCTCGCCGTGCAGCTGACCCGGTCCGCCGACCTTCTGATGGAGGATGTGGAGCTGGTGCTGGCGGCCCTCAAGCGCCGGGCGGAGGAGCACAAGTTCACCGCCTGCACCGGTCGCAGCCACGGCATCCATGCGGAACCCACCACCTTCGGCCTGAAGCTGGCCGGCCACTATGCGGAGTTCGTGCGGGCCCGCGACCGGCTGGCCATGGCCCGCTACGAGATCGCCACCTGCGCCATTTCCGGCGCCGTGGGCACCTTCGCCAATGTGGATCCCCGGGTGGAGCAGCATGTGGCGGACAAGCTGGGCCTGGCGGTGGAGCCGGTCTCCACCCAGGTGATCCCCCGGGACCGGCACGCGGCCTTCTTCGCCGCCCTGGCCGTCGTCGCCTCGTCGGTGGAGCGGCTGGCGGTGGAGATCCGCCATCTGCAGCGCACCGAGGTGCTGGAGGCGGAAGAGCCCTTCGATCCCGGCCAGAAGGGATCCTCGGCCATGCCGCACAAGCGCAACCCGATCCTGACCGAGAACCTGACCGGCCTCGCCCGGCTGGTGCGCTCGGCGGTGATCCCGGCCCTGGAGAATGTGGCCCTGTGGCACGAGCGGGACATCAGCCATTCCTCTGTGGAGCGCGGCATCGCCCCGGACGCCACCATCCACCTGGACTTCGCGCTCCGCCGCCTGGCCAATGTGATGGAGCGGCTGGTGATCTATCCGGAGAACATGCAGCGCAATCTCGACCGCCTGGGCGGGCTGGTGAACTCCCAGCGGGTGCTGCTGGCCCTTACGCAGAAAGGCATGAGCCGCGAGGACGCCTATGCGCTGGTCCAGTCCAACGCCATGCGGGTCTGGCGGGGGGAGGGTCGGTTCCTGGACTTCCTGAAGGCGGACGCCTCGGTGGCCGCCCTGCTGACGCCGCGGGAGCTCGAGGCCCTGTTCGACTATGAGTACCACTTCAAGCACGTGGACACGATCTTCGCCCGGGTGTTCGGGGAGGGGTGAGCCCTTCCGGATGGAGGTTCCCGGGTCTTCGCCCGGGAATGACAGCTAAATATGTGTTTTTAGATCTAGCTGTCATTCCCGGCCTTGCGCCGGGAACCCCTGTCCGACTGTGGCGCTAAATCCTGACCACGGGTCCCGGGTCTTCGCCCGGGAATGACAGCTAGGTATGTGTTTTATATCTAGCTGTCATTCCCGGCC
>CAINOV010000288.1 GCA_903851655.1 uncultured Caulobacterales bacterium | reverse complement strand
ACCCGTCGTACGGGCCGTCGCCCGTCAGCTCCAGCGCCATCGAGGCGAACATGGAGTACAGCCCCGGGCTCACCATCCCCACCAGCCGCGTCATGCCCCCGACGGCGTTGACAAATCCCTCCCCCAGCCGGTCGGCCACGGTCGGAAACAGCTCGCGGGCGAGATCCGGCCGGACAAAGGCCAGCCGCCCGGCCTCCCCGATCAGCGCGTCAAGGGGGCGGTCGAGGGGACGGTCCGGTGCGAAGAGCGGGCCGTCATCCCCGTCCAGCGCGCCGCCAAGCCCCCGGGCGGGCGCCCGCGACAGGGCCACGCGACAGATCCGGGCATTGTTGGCGGTGACCTCGAGGACGCCGTCGGCCTCGCCCCTGGGCGCGAATGTCACCCGGGCGGCGTCGCCCACATACAGCGAATTCAGGAAGACGACATGAAGGCTCCGGGGCGAAACCGGATCGGCGACCGAGCTGAAGTACGCCTCCAGCGCCCACAGCACCGTATGGGCGCCGTGGATGACCACCGACCCCGCCTGCGTTCTCCTGGCGAACTCCGGATCCATGTGGATCGGATTGAAATCCCCCGAGAAGAGCGCGAATGCGCGGTGCGCTTCGCCGTCGAAGATACGGGACGTCACGGCGTCATCCCCCTTGGCCTTAGCGGATCTCCCCGCCCGTTTCCGCTTGATACCGTCCCGGGATGTCCGGGAAAACTCCCCCGTCACGCCGCCGCGGCGCGGCGACGGCGAAGCTGTTCGGCGATCGCCGCGCGCACCGGCGCGTCATAGGCTTTGAACAGGATGTAGCTCAGGGCGACGATGATCGGCAGGAACGCGACGCCGAACCAGATCGCGGGAACCCCGATCCCGCCGCCGGGGGCCTTTCGCAGGACCTTGATCGCGCCCCCCAGCAGCCACAGGATCGGGACGTGGATCACGTAGACGGGGTAGGACACCTCCCCCAGGGCCCTCGCCAGTCCCGGGAGGGCGAGGCGGCCCGCGTACCCGGCGCAGCCGATGACGATCACCGGGAAAACCAGCAGGATTCCCAGGAATGCGGGCAGCGCGGGGGTCGCCCCGAGGGGCAGGGCGAAGAAGGCCAGCAGCAGGCCGCCAGCGACCCAGCCGTTCAGGCGGAGCGCGAGCTTGCGGCTCCGGAAGGCCTTCTGCGCCAGGACGCCGAGGGAGAAGGCGAACAGCACCCGCACCGCCCCGGACGGATATCCGATGAAGCCGAAGAGCCCGGCGGCCCGCGCCGGGTCACCCGAGAAGCCGTCGCTCAGCCAGGCGAAGACGCCCGCGCCGGACGTGGCGACGATGACCCACAACAGCACGACGGAAAGCCTGTGCAGGACCACGGCGTACAACAGATACGCGACAAGCTCGAAGAACAGTGACCACAGGGCGCTGTTCAATATGAACATGTCACCCCTCAGGCCGTCCATGACGGATGGTATCATCAGCAGATTAAAAACAGCCCGAACAGTCAGCCAAGCGGGGCCATGACTTGAACCCGGATCGAAATGATCCTTGAAAATATACCTTACGACACCAAAAACGACTCCCACCACTATCATTGGATATAGTCGAATGACTCTGAGCAGCATGAACTCTCCGACCGACATACCGGCCTTCAGGCGCTCGGAATACGCGTAGGAAACAACAAATCCGCTGAGGACAAAGAAAAAATCAACGGCAAGGAGCGAGTAGTGAAACGCCTTTGATCCGTTGCCGTCGAGCCAGTGCATGACCACGACACACAGCGCGGCGACCCCCCGGAGAAGATCCAGCGACATCAGATGGGGGTTCAAGGCTTGTTTGGTCGACATGGGGCTCCGCCAGATGGATCGGCCCTCCATCTTCGTCGGAAAATGCTAAGGTCGCGTCAAGTCAGGGCGCCGCGACGCCCCCGCCGACCGGTATCGGGCCGTCAGATAGGCGCGCACCGGCGTATCGATCCATCGCCCGGCGCAATATCCCGACACGATACACAGCGGCACGATGATCAGACCCATGTAGATGCCGCCACTCATCGAAAATATCGGCCCTATGCGGCTGAAGTATTTTCCAAGCCCGCCCATGGTCCACATGATCGGGACATGGATTGCATAGATCGGATAGGACGCGTCTCCCAGCATGCTGGCGACAGTCTGCAGTCGGATATTGGCGCCGCTCCGGGCGCAGAGGACGATCATGAGCGGAAAGCCGACGGCCACGGCGAGTCCGGCCGTGACGCCGTTCAGAAGTCTTGCGGGACACCAGAACAGCAATACCAGCAGCGCGCCGGCGATCCACCCGTTCAACGAAAATCGTCGGAGAAGGCTGTCCGGAAGCTGTTGGGCTGCGGCGCCCAGGGTGAAGGAAAACGCGACCCGGGACAGGGCGTACAGGTACTGCATCCCGTCCAGACTGTGCGCGGGCTCGACCTGACCGAAGGGGAACACGCCCTGCAGCCAAGCCCATACGCCGGCGCCGGAGAGGACGAGCAGAGCGGCGACACTCAGCCTCCCGAGCCGGAAACCGATCGACGCATAGGCCCCATAGGCGATGAATTCGAAGGCCAGGGACCAAAGGGCGGCGTCGAGAATGAACATTTCCGCAGACGGATGAAATATATCCGGCAGCAGGACAACGCCCATCGCCGCATGGCCCGCAATCCATGACACCCCTTCGGCCGACCCTCCGGAGGCGAAATACTTGACGGAATAGCGCAACACGCCGAGGACTGTTCCAAGAAACACCATTGGATACAATCGGATCGCTCTCAGGATCAAGAATTCCTTGAGATCCATGCCCGCCTTCAGCCTGACCGCATAGGCGCGCGAAACCACGAACCCGCTCAGGGCGAAAAAGAAGTCCACCGCCAGGATCGAGGCCTGGAAATATCGGCTGCTGTTGCCGTCGAGCCAATGGAAGATGACGACACAGATCGCGGCGACTCCCCGCAGGAGATCCAGGGCGATGATATGCCGTCTGCTGCTCACGCCCGCCCCACCAACCGTTTTCCACGCCGGCCCGGGTCGCCGTCGGACGTCGGGCCGCCGGGCTCAGGCCCCGGGGCTTGTCTACACTCCTGCCGCACAGGGTCAAACGCGATCCAGCGGGCGGGCGCCGAGTGCAGGCGCGCTTAGGTGATTGCCGAGACCTGCGACCGAGATTACATCTCGCGCGCGAATTCCTGTTCCCCTCCAGTGTGCCGAGCCCCCCGTGTCCAACCTCCCCCCCTTTGACTTCGCCCTTGGCGAGACCGCCGAGGCCATCCGCGAGACCACTGCGCGCTTTGCTGCGGACCGGATCGCGCCGCTGGCGACGGAGATCGACCGGACCAACGCGTTCCCCCGCCAGCTGTGGCCGCAGATGGGCGAGCTGGGTCTGCACGGGATCACGGTGGAGGAAGCGTGGGGCGGCCTGGGACTGGGCTATCTGGAGCATGTCCTGGCCATGGAGGAGGTCAGCCGCGCCTCGGCGGCGGTGGGGCTGAGCTACGGCGCGCACTCCAATCTGTGCGTCAATCAGATCCGCCGCTGGGGCACCGACGCCCAGCGGCTGAAATACCTGCCCAAGCTGATCTCCGGCGAGCATGTGGGCTCCCTGGCCATGAGCGAGGCGGGGGCCGGGTCCGACGTCATGGGCATGAAGCTGAAGGCGGAGAAGACCGGCGACCGCTATGTGCTGAACGGGACCAAGTTCTGGATCACCAACGCCCCGCACGCGGACACGCTCGTGGTGTACGCCAAGACCGACCCGACGGGCGCCCCCGGCCGCAGTGTGACGGCCTTCCTGATCGAGAAGGGGATGACGGGGTTCAGCGTGTCGAAGAAGCTGGACAAGATGGGTATGCGCGGCTCGGACACGGCGGAGCTGGTGTTCCAGGACTGCGAGGTCCCGGAGGAGAACGTGATGGGGCCGGTCGGCGGCGGGGCGGGGGTGCTGATGAGCGGCCTGGACTACGAGCGGGCGGTGCTGGCCGGCGGGGCCCTGGGCATCATGCAGGCCTGCCTCGACGTGGTGCTGCCCTATGTCCGGGAGCGCCGGCAGTTCGGCCAGCGGATCGGCGACTTCCAGCTGATGCAGGCCAAGATCGCGGACATGTACGTGGCCCTGAATTCCAGCCGCGCCTATGTCTACGCCGTGGCCCGGGCCTGCGACGCAGGCCGCACGACGCGCTTCGACGCCGCCGGGGCCATCCTGCTGTCCAGCGAGAACGCTGTGAAGGTCTGCCTGGAGGCGATCCAGGCCCTGGGCGGCGCGGGCTACACGAAGGACTGGCCGGTGGAGCGGTTCCTGCGGGACGCCAAGCTCTATGACATCGGCGCCGGCACCAACGAGATCCGGCGCTTCCTCATCGGCCGCGAGCTGATGGGCGGATGACGCCCGGCGCGGGGCGGCGGCAAGACCATCCCTATACATCCCGGTTCAGAGGCGAGATAAGCTCGTGATCACTGCGGGACACGCGATCGCGTTCCCCAGCCGCCCCACCCTGCCGAGGCCATGACTTGACCCGACTGACATCCACGATTTCGCTGGCCGCCGACAGCTTTCAGGCCAATGCGGCCGTGAACGCCGGCCTTGCGGCGCAACTCCGCGACCGCACGGCGGCCGTCGCCCTCGGCGGGCCCGAAGCGTCCCGGACGCGGCACGCCGGCCGCGGCAAGCTGTTGCCCCGGGCGCGGGTGGAGCGGCTGCTGGACCCCGGCTCGCCGTTTCTCGAGATCGGCGCGCTGGCCGCCTACGGCCTCTATGACGGGGAGGCGCCTGCAGCCGGCCTGATCACCGGGATCGGCCGGGTCTCGGGGCGGGAGGTGATGATCGTCGCCAACGACGCCACGGTGAAGGGGGGCGTCTATTTCCCCATGACCGTGAAGAAGCACCTCCGGGCGCAGGAAATCGCCCTGCAGAACCACCTGCCGTGCATCTATCTGGTGGATTCCGGCGGGGCCAACCTGCCGCATCAGGCCGAGGTGTTTCCCGACCGGGACCATTTCGGCCGGATCTTCTTCAACCAGGCGCAGATGAGCAGCCTCGGCATCGCCCAGATCGCCTGCGTCATGGGCAGCTGCACCGCCGGCGGGGCCTATGTGCCGGCCATGTCCGACGAGACCGTGATCGTCCGCGGGTCGGGAGAGGAGAGCCAGGGCACCATCTTCCTGGGCGGCCCGCCCCTGGTGAAGGCCGCCACGGGGGAGGTGATCTCCGCTTCCGAACTGGGCGGCGCCGACACCCATGGCCGACGGTCCGGCGTCGTGGACCACGTGGCCCAGAACGACGAGCACGCCCTGGAGATCGTCCGATCCATCGTCGCCCGGCTGGGGGTGAAGACAACCGCGCCGGTGGCCCTGCGGCCGGCGCGACCGCCCCGGCTCGACCCGTCGGAGCTGTACGGGATCATCCCCGCCGATGTCCGCGCCCCCTATGATGTCCGCGAGATCATCGGCCGGATCGTCGACGGCTCGGAGTTCGACGAGTTCAAGGCGCTCTACGGAACCACCCTGGTCACCGGCTTCGCCCATATCTGGGGCTGTCCGGTGGCGATCCTCGCCAATAACGGCGTGCTGTTCTCCGAAAGCGCGCTGAAGGCGGCGCACTTCATCGAGCTGGCCTGCCAGCGGAAGATCCCGCTGCTGTTCCTGCAGAACATCTCGGGCTTCATGGTCGGCGGCAAGTACGAGGCCGGCGGCATCGCCAAGGACGGCGCCAAGATGGTCACGGCGGTGGCCACCGCCAATGTCCCCAAGCTGACCGTGCTCATCGGCGGCAGCTTCGGCGCCGGAAACTACGGCATGTGCGGCCGGGCCTATTCCCCCCGCTTCCTGTTCAGCTGGCCCAACAGCCGGATCAGCGTCATGGGCGGCGAGCAGGCCGCCAGCGTGCTGGCCACCGTGCGCCGCGAGGGGCTCGAGGCCCGGGGCGGGACCTGGTCGGCGGAGGAGGAAGCCGCCTTCAAGGCGCCGGTGCGCCAGCGCTACGAAGAGGAAGGCGATCCCTACTTCGCCACCGCCCGCCTCTGGGACGACGGGATCATCGACCCGGTCCAGACTCGCGACGTGCTGGGCCTGGCGCTGATGGCCAGCCTGAACGCTCCCATAGCCGACGCCCGCTTCGGCGTCTTCCGGATGTGACGCCCATGCTCGGCTCCCTGCTCATCGCCAACCGCGGCGAAATCGCCCGGCGGATCATCCGCACCGCCCGCCGGCTCGGCGTGCGGACCATCGCCGTCCATTCCGACGCCGACGCCGACGCGCCCTTCGTGCGGGAGGCCGACGCCGCCGTCCGCATCGGCCCGGCGCCGGCGCGGGAGAGCTACCTCCTCGGCGACCGGATCCTCGCCGCCGCCCGCGAGACCGGCGCCGAGGCGATCCATCCGGGCTATGGCTTCCTGTCCGAGAACGCCGCCTTCGCCCAGTCCGTGATCGACGCCGGCCTGATCTGGGTGGGCCCGCCGCCGTCGGCGATCACGGCGATGGGACTGAAGGACGAGGCCAAGGCGCGGATGATCGCAGCCGGCGTGCCCGTGACGCCGGGCTATCTGGGCGCGGACCAGGCCGAAGCGCGGCTGCAGGCCGAGGCGGACGCCATCGGCTATCCGGTCCTGATCAAGGCCGTGGCCGGGGGCGGCGGCAAGGGCATGCGCAAGGTGGAGCGGGCGGACGACTTCGCCGCGGCGCTGGCCTCCTGCCGGCGGGAGGCGCAGGCCAGCTTCGGCGACGACCGGGTGCTGCTGGAAACCTATGTGACCCGCCCGCGGCACATCGAGGTCCAGGTGTTCGGCGACCGGCACGGCCAGGTGGTCCATCTGTTCGAGCGGGACTGCTCCCTGCAGCGCCGGCACCAGAAGGTGATCGAGGAAGCCCCCGCGCCGGGCATGACGCCGGAGGCCCGCGCCGCCCTCACCGACGCCGCCGTCCGGGCGGCGAAGGCCGTGGCTTATGAGGGCGCCGGCACGGTGGAGTTCATCGCCGACGCCAGCGAGGGCCTGCGCCCCGACCGGATGTGGTTCATGGAGATGAACACTCGCCTGCAGGTGGAGCATCCGGTGACGGAGATGATCACCGGCCAGGATCTGGTGGAGTGGCAGCTGCGGGTGGCGTCGGGAGAGCCCCTGCCCCTGACCCAGGACCAGATCGTCCTCCACGGCTGGGCGATGGAGGCGCGGCTGTACGCCGAAAATCCGGCAACCGGGTTTCTTCCGTCCATCGGCCCCCTCGAGCATTTCGTGCTGCCGGACACGGTGCGCGTGGACACCGGCGTGGAGCCGGGCGGCGAGATCACGCCGCACTACGACCCGATGATCGCCAAGCTGATCAGCCACGGCGCCACGCGGGCCACGGCGGCCGATCGCCTCGCCCGGGCCTGCGAGGCGGTGCAGGTCTGGCCGGTGCGGACCAACGCCGGCTTCCTGGCGCGCCTGTTGGCGGAGCCCGACTTTCTTTCCGGCGAGGTCGACACCCGCTTCATCGAAGTCCGCCAGGACCGGCTCGTCACGCCGCCGCCGCCGTCCGATGCGGTTCGCGGCGCCGCCGGCCGGGCCCTGCTGCCGGCGGCGGACGGCGGGCCCTGGACCGCCCTGGAGGGCTTCCGCCTGAATGCGGCCGCGGACTGGAGCCGGACCGTGACACTGGGCGGGGAAGCCTGCCGCGTCGGATCCGGCCTCCCGTCCGCCGGCGCTGTTCCGGCCCTGGTCACCGGGACCGACACGCGCGTCCTCTTCGAGCGGGGCGAGCCCTATGCGTTCGAGCCGCCCGGCGCTCAATTCGGGCAGGATGTTTCAGAGGGTGACGGGGTGCTCCTGGCGCCCATGCCGGGCCGAATCGTCGTTGTTTCCGTAGGCGATGGCGACCGCGTCCTCCGCGGACAACCGGTTCTGATGCTGGAAGCCATGAAGATGGAGCATGTCCTCACCGCCCCGTTTGATGCAATCGTGGCGCTGGAGTCAGTCAAGGCGGGCGATCAGGTGTCTGAAGGCCGGGTATTGGCCAGGCTGACACCGATCGGGGATTGATCCGTAGACGCAGGGACTGACGGTCTGTAGCTGCCCGGGCCGCGGGGACGTGTCGTGAACCCTGGGGCGCCGAGCTGTCGGCCGCAGCGGGGCTGCAGGACGCAGCCCGCAGGGCCGGTCGGCACACAGTTTGCTCAGTGTCTGGGCGACCGCGCGCCAGGACCTCTGATTGGCACACTCATGAAGCGAATCGCCTTGAGGTTCGTACGATTACAGACACGCTGCGGCGCGTAGAGGTAGGTGAGCTTCGAGATGATGCTTGTTGATCATTTTGGCGTCGACCAGGACGTCCAGGCGTCTGACCCGCCCGCGGGTCAGGCCTGGGGCTCTGGCGCCGTGCGCCGGGCGATTGACATCGGGGTCGCCGGCGCCGCGATCCTCTTCATCCTGCCGCTGCTGGTCATGATTTCCCTGATCGTGTGGCTGCAAGATGGCGGCGCGCCGATTTATGCTCAGGAGCGGATAGGTCGGGGCGGACGGGTCTTCAGCTGCTACAAGTTCCGCTCGATGGTGATCGACTCCCGCGCCCAGCTGGAACGCCTGTTGAACGAATGCCCGGAGGCCCGCGAGGAGTGGATGCGCGACCACAAGCTGCGCCATGATCCACGGATCACCCCCATCGGCGCGTTTCTCCGGAAATCCAGCCTCGACGAGTTGCCGCAACTGTTCAACGTTCTGACCGGGGCCATGAGCCTTGTCGGTCCAAGGCCCATCGTCGCCGCCGAAGTGGCCCGCTATGGTCGCCGGATCCTGCACTATTACGCGGTGCGGCCGGGCATCACGGGTCTTTGGCAGATCAGCGGCCGCAACGACGTGTCCTATCGCCGCCGGGTCGCCCTGGACTGCGCCTATGTGAAGCACCGGTCCCTGATGCTGGACCTCAAGATCCTCACCGCCACGGTGCCGGTGGTGCTGCTGCGTCGCGGATCCTACTGACAGCGGGCGACGGACAGCGCGTCGGCGGGGCGCGCATCACGCGGCCGGCGGAACCTCGCTCCGCGTCGACAGAAACGCCCGCTCGGTCCCGGCCAGCCGCACCGCCGTCAGCACGCCGGTGGCGTAGGCGCCCGTGTCCACGCCGATCCGCCACGGCCCCATGAACGGCGTCTCCGTCGGCGTGTGGCCATGCACGACCACCTGGTCGATCGCGCGATCCGCCTCGAGAAACGGCTTGCGGATCCACATCAGGTCCTGGGTCGTCTGCTGGTCGAGAGGGACATTGGGTCGCACGCCCGCATGGGCGAACACATAGTCGCCCAGGACGGCGTAGTGTTCCAGGCGCTGGAGAAAGGCCAGATGGGTGTCGGGAAGGGCGGCGGCAAACCGGTCCCGGACCTCGATCCAGGGCGCCGGCTCGGACTTCTGCGGCGGAGTGACGCCGTAGGACAGCAGGGTCTGCGCGCCGCCATGCTCCACCCATTCGGGACCGATGGACGGGTCGTCCAGGAACCGCAGCAGGGCGTCCTCGTGATTGCCCCGCAGGGCGACGACATGCGCCCTGCTGCGCAGGGCCATGATCCGGTCGATCACCTCGCGCGACGCCGGACCGCGGTCGACATAGTCGCCGAGGAAGATGAGGGCTGTCCGTTCGATGGGCGGGTGCGCGGCGATGTCGTCGCCGATGCGCGCGAGCAACAGGTCCAGCAGGTCGATCCGACCGTGAATGTCGCCGATGGCGTACACGAGGCAGTCGCCGATCGAGGCGGGCTCGGCGGCGGAAGGGCGCGTCTTGGATCGCCAGAGCTTGAACACGATAGGGCCTATTCCGGTGTGACGGCGACCGAGCGTCCTGCGGCGCCGGAGACGGGTCGTCGCCGGTTATCGCACCCAACGCGTTGACCGTTCGTTATCTCTGTCGCTGGATCCCTGGCGCTGGATCCCTGGCGCTGGATCCCTAGCGCTGGGCGGCGATCCGCATCACCGAGGCCGGAGGCCGTCCCACCCACGCCCATTGCAGACCCGTGCGCGTGGCGACCTGGCGCTTGATCCATTCATAGTCGACCCGCCGCCAGTTCTCGACATAGGGCGAGAGGTTGTCGAGCACCACGTCTCCCTCCGACGTGGTGACGATGAGAACGGCGTGCGACACCCCCCCGCGCGTCCGGACGACCGCCGGAGACAGGGCTTCGGCCGGCAGCCCCGCGCGGATCAGCGCGGCGCGCTTGGCGAGGACATAGCCCACGCAGTCGAGCCGGCGGCGATCCGGTCCGAACCGGCGCGCGTTCTCCGCCTGGTTGACGCCCTCAAGGATGGCCATCAGTCCCGGCGTGCGGACCGCCGCCTGCGCCGTCAGATCGGGCCGGCGCGCGTCCTCGGCCCCGTCCGAGGCGAACAGGGGACTCCAGTCATAGGCCGCGCCGCTTCGCACAGCGGAATCGAACACCACGGGCGCGGGTGCGATCACGCCGATCGGCACAAAGGCCGCATCCCGGGCCGAACCCAAGCGCTCAGCGGCGGCGGGATCGGCCGGCGCGGGCAGTGCGGCCGCCTGGGCCAGGGTCGCCCCGCCAGCAATACTGGCCGAAGCCGCCAACACCTTGAACGTTTGTGCGATGTAACGAGAAAATCTGGCCACGAAACCCACCAACACTTCGACATGCCGAGGATTTCACTGCTCAGTTAAATTTCGGAGATCGCTTATAATTAATTGAGCAGCCAAATTGACTTGGTGTTATTATCCTTAACACCCAATTTATGACAATAATTTACACTGAGCCCACATTTTGGTATGATACAGGTTGTTGGTTTCAAACGTCGGGGCGTTGGCCGTTCGGAGTCGTCGTCGAGGTGAGAGAAATGGTTAGGGTTTTCGGGCGTCCTGTCGGGGCGGCCCTGCTGGGGCTTGTCGCCCTTGTCGCCGCAACGGCGGTTCAGGGGCAGCCCGCGTCTCCGCCGCCGGCGCCGGCGGCTGTCGCGCCGGCCGACGCACAGTCCGCGCCCGTGGCGGTCGCACCGGCTGCGGAGCCGGTGCTGGCGCCGGCCAACGCCTCGGCGGACTATGTGCTGGGACCGGCCGACAAGGTCCGGATCACGGTCTATGGGGAGCCTGCCCTGACCGGAGAGTATTTCGTGTCCTCGTCGGGGACGGTGAATGTTCCCCTGGCCGGCGACGTCCAGGCGGGCGGCAAGACCCTGTCGGTCTTCCGCGACAGCGTGGTCAAGGCGCTGGAGGACGGATACCTGAAGGATCCGAAGGTCAGCGTCGAAGTGCTGACGTTCCGGCCCTTCTACATCCTCGGCGAGGTGGTCAAGCCGGGGCAGTATCCCTACACGACCGGCCTGACCGTGTTCAACGCGGTGGCGACGGCCGGGGGTTTCACCTACCGGGCGAACACGCACAAGGTGCTGATCAAGCGTGCGAATAACGGCGGCGAGCAGGAGTATCCGCTCACGTCGCAGACGACCATAGCGCCGGGCGACACTATCCGGATTCCCGAGCGGTTCTTCTGATCGGAACCCCTGGCGGGGTCTGGCGCCAAGCTTGCACCTACGGACGGCGCAGCGCCGTCTCAGTCCTGTTTTGGATCGCGGCGTCCTGTCCTGCGATCCCGGAGAACGTCCATGTCGACCCCGATTGAAATGAGCGCCCTGCGCCGCAGCCTGTCGAACCTGACGCCGTCGATCGAGATCGGCGCGGCGGCGCTGGCGTCGCTGTTGCTGCTCGCGGTCGCCCAGGGCGCCACGTCGGCGCGGAACGTCCCGTCGACGGTGGGCGGCCCCGCCCTGGCCATGAGCGCGACGGGCGGCGCAGCGGACGCGACCTCCGGACATGGCCCGCACCGGTCGGCGGCGCACCGCACCCTGCGGGCGGGCACGCTCGCGGCGCTGACCGGAACCCGCCGGGCCCAGACCAGCCTGTCCCCGATCCGTGCGCTGTTTTCGAACTGCGGTTCCGCCGACCGTTCCTCGCTGGCCTGCGGCTCGGCCCAGGCGGAGCGGCCGACGATCCAGGCCCAACTGGTCTATCGTCGCACCCTGACCGTTTGCCCGGCCCTCGACACGGTGATGGCGCAAGGCGGACTGCAGATGGCCATCATCCAGGCAATCCGGACCGCGGAAGACCAGGCTTCGCGCACGGGCGCCAGTGAGCCCGCCACCGAGACGCTGTTGACCAAGGCGGTGCAGTCCGCCCTGATCGCGTCGGGGGCCAAGCCCAAGGATGCGCTGGTCGCCGTGTCCTCCATCGAGGACGCCTTCAATGTCTGCGGCGGAGACCGGGCCGCGGCCGCCGTGCTGGCGGGCACCGCATCGGTGATCCGCGCCCAGCTCAACTATGACAATCCGGCGGCCCTCGGCGGTCCCGGCGTCGCACCGATCGCCGACCCCCACCTGCCGTCTCCGGGGAACCTGGGAACGGCGTCCTACGCGTCGGTCGTCTCGGGCGGCTAGCCCCGTTTTCGCGGCTCACGCGAAAGCGGTGTTAAATGTCAGGTAATGTCGTCGTAACTATCAGTGTCATCTTGGCGCAGAACAAGGTCGAATCCATGAAAGCCCAACTGCTCACCGCCGCGGCGGCTTCCACGATTCTCGTGACCGGGGTCGGCGCCGCGTCCGCCCAGGTCATGGACACGCAATCGCAGCGCAATGTCGGTGTTCTGGACCGCCCGCGTCCGGACTATGACGCGGCGGGCCTGCGGGCGGGGGCGTTCATCATCCTGCCGCGCCTGACGACGACCCTGGACTTCGATGACAACATCTATGCCGGATCGACGGCCAAGACGTCGGACACGGTGGTGCTGCTTCAGCCCGAGGTGACGGTGCGGTCGGACTGGTCGCGCAACATGATCGAGGGCTACGCCCGCGCCACCTTCAACGAGTATGCGTCCCACTCCAGCGAGAACACCACCGAGTTCGAAGTGCGCGGAGACGGCCGCTATGACATCGCCGAGGACTCGAACCTGAACGCCGGCGTCCGCTACGCCCGGCTGATGGAGCCGCGCTACCTGTCCACCACCACCCAGGACGTGCGCCATCCTGTGCAGTACGACCTGTCCGGCCTGAACTTCGGCGGCGTCGACACGTTCAACCGGCTCCGGCTGATCGGCAATGTGCAGCTTCTGCAGTACAGCTACGACAATGCGCAGAATCTCCTCGGCCAATCGGTGCTGGAGAAGGACCGCGACCGGACGGAATGGGTCGAGACGGGACGGGTGGAGTACGCCTACAGCCCCGACACGGCTCTGTTCGTCTCGGGCAGCCTGAACCAGCGCAATTACCGCCTGCAGCCCCCGGCGGCCCTGTTCGATCGCACCTCCAGCGGCTACGACCTCACGGCCGGCGCCCGCGTCGACCTTTCGCACCTGGCGCGGGGCGAGTTCGCCGTCGGCTACCTGAACCAGGACTACAACTCCAGCGTCTTCCAGAGCGTGAGCGGCCTCTCCCTGCACGGAAAGGTCGACTTCTTCGCCACACCCCTGACCACGGTCACCCTTGTGGCGGACCGGGCCGTGGGCGACGCCGCGGACCCCCGTTCATCGGGCTACCTGACCACCAATGGCGGGGTCGAGGTGGATCACGAGCTGATGCGCAACGTCATCCTGCTGGCGAAGGCCAGCTACGGACACGATGAATACAAGGGCATCCAGCGGACCGATGACCGTTGGAACGCGCGACTGGGCGCGACCTACCTGGTCAATCGGAATGTCGGCGTCAGCGTCTATTACGACTATGTGGACATATCGTCGTCGGGCAATGACCGCATCAACAGCTACAAGGTCAACCAGCTGCTGGTGTCCCTGGTCTTGCAGAGGTAACAGGCGCCCCTGCGGCCACGGCGCCGACCGCACGGCCGGATTCGCCTGTGCGGTGAACCTTCGTCAGTTTCGTTCCTGATAATCGTAATTTTTACTTCTCTTGGGCTATAAGCTCAGCAGAGGCCGGACCGCCTATGTCCGACCGTGGCGATGGGCCGCAGGGTCGCCCTTGCGAGCGTTAAGGCGAATTGATGGAATCGACTGCGAGCAAGGCCTACGAGTCCAGTTCCGAGACGGCGGGCGACGGCGTTCAGAAACTCATGGCGATCTTCCGCCGCCGGCTTCGCCTGTTCGGCGGCGTGGTGCTCAGCGTCCTCGCCGTGGCGCTCGTCGTGATCATCTCGCAGCCGCCGCGGTTCACCGCGTCCGCCACCGTCGAATTGCTGACCAAGAAGCAGCAGATCGTCACGGTGACACCGAATCAGGATGCGACCCCGGACAGCAGCAGCGTCGACACCGAAGTCGAGGTGCTGCGGTCGCGCGCCATCGCCCTGCGCGTCATCCGCGACCTCAATCTGCAGCAGGACCCGGAATTCAACCCCCGTCTGCGCAAGCCGAGCCTGCTGGAAACCGCGAAATCCACACTGACGGGACTGGCGCCTGACAGCGTCCATTCGCAGACCCCCGCCGCCAGGACCAACGAGCAGCAGGCGGTTCTGGACAAGGTGCTGTCCGGTCTGTCCGTGGCGCGGGCCGGCCTGACCTATCTGATCAATGTCAGCTACACGGCGGCGTCGCCGGCCAAGGCCGCGACCCTCGCCAACGCCTTCACCAAGGCCTATCTGAGCGCCCAGCTGGACGCCAAGTACAGCGACACGACCGACGCCAACGACTTTCTCAACGACCATCTGAAACAGCTTCGGGCTCAGGTGGAGCAGGCGGACACCGAGCTCCAGCAGTACAAGATCGCCAACAACCTGATGAGCTCCCAGGGCGCGACCCTGACCGAGCAGGAAATCTCGACCCTCGACCAGCAGCTGGCCCTCACCCGCGCCCAGGAGGCCGAGGCCACGGCCCGGCTGAACACGGCCAAGCGCCAGCTGGCCAGCGGCTCCACCGGCGAGGATGTGGGTGAGGCGCTCAGCTCGCCGGTGATCCAGCAACTCCGCCAGCAGCGCGCCATCGCCTCGCAGAAGGTGGCCGACATGCAGGGCCGCTACGGCGACCGGCACCCGGAAATGCTGAAGGCCAAGCGCGAGCTGGCCGATCTCGACAGCCAGATCCAGAGCGAGATCCAGCGGATCATCTCCAACCTCGAGGCCCAGGCCCAGGTGGCCAAGCAGCGGACGGCCTCGATCGAGGGCAGCGTCGGCCAGTCCCGCGGCAAGCTGGCGGGGAACAACCGGGCGCTGGTCCGGCTGAACGAACTGCAGCGCAACGCCGACGCCGCCCGCACGCTGTATGAGAACCTGCTCAACCGCTACAAGGAAACCAGCGTCGAGAAGGGTCTGCAGCAGACCGACGCCCGGATCGTCTCTCCGGCCGCGACGCCGCAGTCCCCGTCCACGCGCAAGGGGCTGATGGCGATCTTCGCCGCCCTGGTCGCCCTGATCGCCGGCGTGGCTGCGGTGATGATCGCCGAGTTGCTGGACAACGGCATTTCCGACGGCGACCTGATCGAAAACGAACTCGACGCGTCCTATCTGGGGTCCATCCCCCTTCTGTCGTCCTCCGTGGACAGCCCCGAGCTCGCCAAGATCGGGCCGGAGCGCTACGTGGTGGAAAAGCCCCTGTCGAGCTTCGCCGAGGCGATCCGCAGCCTGAACGCGTCGGTTCTGTTCTCGCGGCTCGGGGTGGACATCAAGGTCATCGCCGTCAGCTCGTCCCTGCCCGGGGAGGGCAAGACCACCTCGTCCATCTGTCTGACACGGACCCTGGCCCTGTCGGGCAAGACGGTCGTACTGGTGGACTGCGACCTGCGCCAGCGGGCGGTGAAGAAGATCCTGGATGGCGAACCCGCCGTGGGCCTGCTGGAACTGCTGAACGGCGACGCGGCCCTGGACGACGTCCTGATCGCCGACAGCAAGTCGAGCGCGATGATCCTGCCGCTGTCCAATGCGGCCTACACGCCCAAGGACGTGTTCGGCTCGGACGCGATGTCGCAACTGATTGAAACCCTGCGTGGGCGGTTCGACACCATCGTCCTCGACACGGCGCCGGTGCTGCTGGTGACCGAAACGCGGACCCTGGCGGCCATGGCCGATGCGGTGGTCCTGCTGGTCCGCTGGCGCAAGACGTCCAAGCGGGCGGTGATGGCCTCCCTCAAGCTCCTGCGCGAAGCCAAGGCCCCGCTGGCCGGCGCGGCCCTCACCCAGGTCGACCTGGCCCAGACCTCCAGCCTGTCCGCGCTCGATCCGGCCGCCTACTACAAGTCCTACAAGAAGTACTATCTGGAATGACCGAGCCGAGAGCCCCTTCGGCGTCGGAGGCTGCGGCTTCCGCGAAGACCGGCGGCGCAGGGGGCCGGACAAGGCGACTGACGGCCGCGTCGTTAACCATACCGCGAAGCGAAAGCATCGCATCCGCGGCGCCGCGCGCGCCGGAGGCGGCCGCGGCCGACCCAGACGCGGTCCCCGTCCATGCAACGCGCCCCTCGCGCCGCGCGGCCGCTGCGGCTGCGACGACACCGGAACGGCAGGATCTCCCCGGGGTGATCATGGCGGTGGCCCTGTCCTTCGCCGGCGTGCTCGCCTTCGGCGCGGACCGTGCTGAACTGGCGCTGATCTGCGACGCCCTCTGGGGCGTGGCTGTCCTCGTCGCGGTCTGGCGCAGACCTGTCCGGTACAACCTGTTCCAGGCGCAGAGCCTGCGTGTTGCAGGAGTTGCGTTCGGCGCGCTGCTGCTCTGGATCGCCTTCACCCTGACGCCGCTGGCCCCCGCCCCCGCGGGCGCCGCCTGGTCCTGGGTCCGGACCAGCGCCGGGACGATCGACACGGCGGCGACGGTGGTGGAACTCAGCAAGCTCGTGGGACTTGCGGCCGCGTTCACGACGGGGCTGCTGCTCGCCGACACGGACCGCCGGGCTGAACTGACCTTGCGCGCCCTGTGCGGGGCGGCGGCGCTGTTCGCGGTCTTCGCCCTCCTGCAGCACGTCATCTCGCCCACGCGGGTCCTAGGATCCGCCAAGGTGTTGTTCGCCGACCGGCTGACCGGCTCCTTCCTAAGCGCCAATGTCGCCGCCGGATTTTTCGGCGGGGTGGCGCTGCTGAACCTGTCGGTTCTCGACTCCGGACCGCAGGTGCACGCCTCCCGGATCGAGGGGGATGTCCGGTTCATCCTGCGCTACGGCGCCCTGATCCTGATCTTCGCCTGCCTGGTCCTGACCGCCTCGCGCATCGGGGCGATCGCCGTCATGGCGGGGCTGGCGGTGTCGCTGGGCCTGTCGTTCTGGAAGGAACGGGACTCCGCGATCGCCCTCCGGTCGCGGACGACGGCGCGGCTGGTGGTGTTCGGCGTATTCGTCCTGCTGGCCTTTGCCGGACAACTGCTGATCTCCCGCTTTGGCGAGGTCGATGGCGGGTTGAACGGGCGCAGCATCCTGTTCGCCGAGCATGCGAGGGCCTTTCTCGCGTCGCCCGTCACCGGGTACGGTCTGGGCGCCTTCACGGCGGTCAATGCGCAGCTGCTGACCCCGGAGACCTTCTGGGCGCTGTGGAACATTCACGCGGCGCACAACGTCTATCTGCAATGGCTCGAGGAAACCGGCCTGGTCGGCGCGTCGCTGATGTTCTCAGTGATTGCGATCCTGCACTGGGAGATCTTTCAGGGTCTCCGGCGGCGGCAGAGCCTGGGCTGGCTGCTCCGGGGCGTCATGGGGCTGAGCACCGTGCTGCTGGTGCAGGGCTTTGGCGACTTCAGCCTGCAGACCCCGGCGATCGCCCTGATGTGGGCCCTGGTGCTGGGCCTCGGCTTTCGCGTGGCCATCGGCGGCAGTCGCGCCATGGCGCGTGAGTCGCAGCCGGCGCCCGGGTGGATCCGCCACGCGGCCTATTGGGCGCCCGTCTGCGTCGCCCTCTGCGCCGAGCTCAGCGCATTGGTCGTGCTCTGGGGCGCTGGTCGCAAGGCCGCAGAGGATCGCTTTCCCCTCGCGCTCCGCACGGCGTACGAGCAGGCGGCGCTGCACAGCCTGTCCGCCCCGGCCGCCGGCGCCCGCGCATCGGCGCGAGCGGACGCCGTCGCCGCCCTCGACCAAAGTCCGACGGACGCTTACGCCTGGACGATGCTGGCCTATCTCGACGGGAATTCGCCGACGGGCGACGGCGAGCTGGAAAAGAGCTATCTCAGCGCGCCCCTGGCGCCCAATATGGCCCGCTGGCGCACGCAGCTCGTGGCCGAACGCTGGGACCAGCTGTCCCCCGAGCTCCGCGCCAAGGTGATGCAGGAATTGCGGGTTGAGCGAAAGCTCGAGGGGTTCGATGTCTGGCTGAAGGCGATGATCCTGCGCTACCACGACACGCCGTTCGGCCTGGCGCTCTCCCTGAACCTGCAGAACTGGGACTCGAATTCGGATTGATATGCGCCAACGCGGCCATGCGAAGAACCAGCTCGGCAACGGGCGCAAGTGACGGCTTTTAAGTAACGAATGGCTTCGAGGCGCGACTTCAGTTTAGAGAAACAGTATTTTCATGATCGTTGACCTGACGATGAACCTGCTGAATCGAACAGCCGTCTACGATATCGGCTGTGAGATAGCAGATTTGTTGCCGACGAAAAGCTACAGATATTGGCGCGCCTATCTTCCCTTCACATTGCCTTTGAAAAATGCGCCGATGGCGTCGTTTCTGGGAAAAGCGTTGGGTCGCCTCGCCCTGTCCGATCTGTCCGCTTCGGGGGGATCCGACTGGAAGCGTCCGGCGGAGCCCATGGTCTTCGTCGACCCCCTGTTCTCGCTGAGGACCCCCCTGCGGCCGGACGACATCGTTGTCTGTCATGACATCGCGCCGATCACCAATCCCGAATTCTTCGATCCGAACACGGGCGGGATGTACGATCGAGCCTACCGGCAAATCCAGTCCGGTCGTCCGCGACTCGTCTTCGTGAGCGATTTCACCCGTCGCGCCTACCTGGATCGCTATCCGTCCGCTTATCCGTCCGCCGAGGTCGCGCCCCTGTTCTTCAAGCCGCGGCTGGCGGCCAGCCAGGCCGTGAGCGAGCCCCCGCGGCGCCGGCCCTATTTCCTGATGGTGGGGGGCCTGGAGCGCCGCAAGAACTACATCGGCGCCCTGAACGCCTTCGAAGCCAGCCAGCTGGCGGACGAGGGCTTCGATCTCGTCGTCGTCGGTCCCAGGGGCAACCTGTCGACGGATTTCCTGTCGAGGATTTCAGGCTCGACCAGCGTCACCCACCTCGGATACGCCTCGGAGCCGCAGCTGGCCGCCCTGTATCGCGGCGCCGTCGCCCTGTTCTTTCCCAGCCTGCTGGAGGGGTTTGGCGTGCCTGCAATCGAGGCGCCCAACCTCGGGACGGTGCCGATCGTCAGCCGTCACGGCGTGCTCGAGGAAATCGTCGGACCGCATGGCGTCCTGGTGGACCCCCTGTCGGTCACCGACATGGCCCGGGGGCTGAGAACGGTGGCGGCGATGACAGCCGATGACAGACGCGCGCTGGCGGCACGCATCTCGTGTCACCAGAGCCAGTATTCCCTGGCGAACTTCCGGTCGAAATGGCGACGAATCCTGCAGTCGCCGCCCGCCTCCGACATCGCCTGACCCGGTCGGCTAGGCGCCGGCGGACACCCCCGCGTCGGGTGAGCTCGTCGGCGCCTCGGCGGGGCGCGGCTCTGGCTTGCGACGACCGACCAGGACGTCGAACATCGCGACGGTGGGACGGACATAGCCGCCATAGACGCTGTGATAGGACTCGTCCACCGCGGCGCCGCGACCGATGCCGAACGCGAAGGACTCCCCGTCCGCCACCGGGTGGTATGTGCCGAACAGGTGATCCCACAGGGTCAGCACATATCCGAGGTTGCGGTCCCAGTGCTCCAGCTTGGCGCTGTGATGCAGGTGATGCATCCGAGGACTGACGAAGATCGGCTCCAGCCGGCCAAAGCTCACCGGAAAATGGCTGTGGCGCAGCGCGTCGACGAACGTGATCGCCATGACGAGGTTGGCGAAGGCGAGGGCCAGCAGGCACTGGTCGATCGTGACGGCATACCAGGCCCCCGCCAGCCCGAAGGCCAGACCGGTGAAGAAGGCCGCCACGAAATGACTGAACTTTTCCTCAAGCGGATGCAGTCGCGCCGCAGTAAACGGACTCAGAAACGTCGCCGAATGGTGAACCTTATGCAATTCCCACAGAAACGGAACGCGGTGCAGAAGAAAATGGGCAAAGAAGTTGGAGAAATCCCACGCGATCCAGGCAATCAGCGTCAGCACCCCAAGACCGAATGGGCCGATTTCGCCGGTGTGAGTCAAGCCGAACACCTTCCGGACAGCCACGCTCACGCACCCGCTGATGAAAATCACGATCGCCGCCTCCCCAAGCGCGACGAGAGGCTTGATGAGTTTCGCGACCAGATACACGAAAATGTCGAACCGGCCGGATCTGGTCATCAGCATCTGGCTTGGGAATACGACTTCCCAGAGCGCCTTGACGGACAGATTCCGTTGATTCACGAACATGTAATGGGCGGCGCTTATCAGCCCGGCCACGAAAAATATGCCCCAAGCAACCAGCAAAAGGTGGGCATGGACGTTTATATACTTCATGACATCGAAAATCGTTTTCGACATACGAATTTTACGCCTTTTAACGCAAATGAGGCAGGGTCACTGGGGGGCGGCGCGGCATCGTCTCCTCGTTTCTAGCAAATCCGGCGCCAGCCTGAAGACTAATATAGGCCAGGTCGAGTCGTTACGTATTTCTCCCCGAAATCAATCCGCGATCACGCGGCCGTGGACAGTTGGAGCGACGCGCGACAGCATCCAGAGCGCCCCCGCCAGAGGACCCTGCGAAACCTGTGGAGCCATCCGTCGTTGATGTGAGCCTCTGGCTCCTCCCGTTGTCCGAAGCGCCGGACGACGACGACCTGCGCAGCCTGTCGGCCGCCGAGATCGCGCGGGCGGAACGGTTCGTCTTCCCGGCTGTGGCGGCGAGGTTCGTCCGGACGCGCGCAGCCCTGCGTCGGCGACTGGCGGACATCACGGGCGGTCGCCTCGAAGCGATCGAGATCGTCGAAGGCGAGGGCGGAAAGCCGATGCTTCGAGGCTCGGACCTGCAGTTCAACGTCAGTCACACAGACAGTCATGGTCTGATCGGCGTCTGCCGCCAGGCGCGCCTCGGGGTCGACCTCGAACGGATCCGTCCCATCGAAGCGGACCTGATCGCCGACTTCTTCGCGCCCGAGGAGCAAGCGGCTCTGGCGCGCCTTTCGGGCCCGGCGCGGCTGGCTGGCCTCTACCGGTGCTGGTGCCGGAAGGAGGCGTTTCTCAAGGGACTGGGCGTCGGGCTCGCCGCCCCCCTCGACGAGTTCGCCGTATCCATCGACGATCCTCCGACCGTGATCCGGTGCGCCTTCGCACCCCATGACAGCTGGCGTCTCCACGCCCCGGATCTCGGGCCTGAGCTGGAGGCGGCGATCTCCGTCGAGTCCTTCGGCGCGCCGGTTCACGTCACGCTGACGCGTCTTCCAGCCTGAGCCTCGCCGCCAGCCAAGCTCTCAGGACCCGGACGGGCGAAGCCCCCGCTGGGCGAGGCGCTCGCTCAGGATGCGGCCGATGATCTTCGCGCCCTCCGGACGGAACATGTAGTCGTGGGCGGTGGGCACCGGATCGATCCAGACCCGGCCGCGCAGGGCGCGGGACCAGCCGAAGTCCTCTGCGAACAGCCGACCGCGGCGCGCCTCCCGACTGCGGAAGATCTGGACATCGCCGGCGTACTCCGCCGGTCGGTGCGTGACCTGCAGGCGGTTGAGGTAGTCGGTGTACCAGCGGTTCTTCTGCGCGACGGACTCGCCGCCGTCCTCCTTGCCCCAGCCGGGCCGGATGACTACCGACCAAGGACCCAGCCGCGCCCAGACCTCATGCGGTCCGGGATCCCGCAGCAGGGCGATCTCGCCGCGGCGCAGGCGTTCGAGGTCGCGCCCGAGATAATGGAAACGAAGCTGGAGTCGGCGCAGGATCCGGTCGCGCCAGGGCATGGTTTCCCGGTATCCCGGCATCCAGCTGTCATTCAGAATGACCAGCTCGACCTGTTCGCCAGCCTCCATCAGCTGCCGCGCCGCCTCCTGGGCGAGGCTTCCCAGCACGCACAGACCCATCAGTATGTAGGGCCCCTGCGGCTGGATCGACCGGACGATCCGGACCGCGTCGGCGCCCACATCTGAAAAGGTCACGCCAGCAGAATCCTCCGTCCTGCGGACGCCCTCGGACATCGGCACGTCGATCACGGGACGCTCTGAGGCGAAATGCTGGGCGAGCGGAAACAGGATGGACGTGTTGTTGAAGACGATGATCGGAACGCCGGGCGCTTCGGGATGATAGTGGATGACGTTGCCTTTGACCGCCTCCAGCCAGTCGTCCTCGGCCCCGTCGGGGCCGATCGCGCCCAGGGCGGGAGCCTTCGCCTGCGACAGGTCGACCAGCGCCGAATGCCAGGCCTCGAGCAGGCGATCAATGGTCTCGACCTTGTAGAGAGCCAGATCTCCGTCACAGGACAGGCGCCACCCCTCGTCGCGGCGAACCATGAAGAAGCTGAGATCGTACAGGTGATCGGTGTCGTAGGAGGTGAGCAGCACGGCGCTGACGCCGCCGTTTCGAAGCTCGTCGCCCTGCCCGACGAAGCTGTTCTGGATCGTGAAGTTCACCGAATAGACCGGCGGGCGGCCGGGGTCCGGGCTCGGCTCCACGAGGGCGATGACGTCCTCGAAGGGCAACTGGGCATGGGTGATCGCATCATGCGCCTTCGCAGCGCACAGGCCCACGAAATCAAGGTCCCCGCGGATCTCGCTGCGGTTGAACGACACCACAACACTGTTCGCCAGCGGGCCGATGATCGATTCGAGCTCTTCCTGGTCCCGGGCCGACACCTGCATGCCCAGTCCGATGTCGCGCGCGTCACTGTCCTTGGCCAGGGCGATATTCAGCGCGGCGAACGCCAGGGCGAACAGGGTGAACCCGTGCCGGCGGGTGACGCCTTCGAGCCGCTCCGAGGTTTCCCCGTCCAGCAGGGTGGAGCGGATGACGCTGTTCCGGCCGCGGACCCTCGGTCGGGGGAAGTCCGTGGGAACCTCGAACCGCTGGTGGCGGCCAAGCGTCTCGCGCCAGTAGTCGCGGCTGGGCGCAATCGCATCGCTCTCGAGAAACTCCGCCTTCCACAATGCGTAGTCGCCATGATGCAGATCCACCGGCGCGAGCGCGGCGGTCTGACCCGCCGCCCCGGCCGCCAGCACGTCGATCAGTTCGCGCACCAGAATCCCGAACGACCAGCCATCGCAGATCAGCGTGTGCAGGGTCAGCAACAGCTCGCCGGACCCCGGCGGGCCCGCAAGCCAGACCGCCCTGAGATAGCTCTGCGCGCTGACGGGAAAGGGAGTCTTGGCTTCACGCCGCCCGATGCTCGCGGCTTCCTGTGCGGCGGCGGCGGCAGACAGGCCGGAAAGGTCCCGGATCTCCAGCCGCAACGGATGGTGCGGCGCCACGCGCTGGACCAGACCGGCGCCGCCGTCGACAAAGCCCGTCCGAAGCACTTCGTGACGCGCGATCAGGTGATTGAGCGCCGCCTCGACGGCCGGCCCATCGACATCACCGGTGATCTTCAGACGAAACGCGAGGTTCATCCGGGACGTCGTCGGATCCGCGCGTTGGTCGGCGTAGTAACGCGCCTGGCTCAACGTCGCGGGGAACGTCGCAAATGCCGAATCGTCGTCCGCACTCAGCACGTCGATCGGATAGGAAGACGAGGCTGAGGGCGAAGACATATGATTCATCCAACCGTTGTCTGACGCTTGTACTTGGCGAGAGACGGACGCGCCGGCGCAACCTCGTGGGAATTCGACTCGTACTCCCTGGCAAGCTCTTCGATCGACACGTTTTTCATGAGCCGACGCGCATCGACGGCCATGCCCTGCTTGTTCATTCGCGCCACGATCCGGAACAGCTGGATGCTGTCCACGCCAAGACTGAACAGACGCGCCCGCACGTCAATGGTCGGCATCGCCAGGACATCGGACCAGATAGCGACGATCTTCTCCTGCATCGGCGTCCGAGGGGCCGCGGCGTCGGCGGCGGCCTGCGTCGCCTGCGGCGCGTCCGGGGTCGGCAGAGCGGCGCGGTCGATCTTTCCCGCGACGGTCATCGGCAGTCTATCCAGGCCGACCCAGAAGCTCGGCACCATATAGCCAGGAAGCTGGTCGCCGAGGAAGGCGGCGAGCCGTTCGCGATCGATCGCGGCGCCGGCGGGCCCGACCACATACCCGACGAGCCGGCTCTCCCCGTTCACCGTCCGGATGGCGGCGGCGGCGGCGGTCACGCCCGGGGCGCCGGCGAGGTGCGCCTCGACATCCTCGAGCTCTATCCGGAAGCCGCGCAGCTTCACCTGGTTGTCATTGCGGCCCACGATGCGGAGCTGTCCCCCGGCAAGCCGCACCGCGCGGTCCCCCGTTGCGTAGAACCGTTGCGGCGGAGCGCCCTCGACCGCGAAGGTCTGGAAGGCGGCGTCGGTCAGGTCCGGCCGGCCGACATAGCCCAGAGCCAGCCCGTCGCCGCCGATCCACAGATCCCCGGCGACCCCCACCGGACAGAGCCGCCGGTCAGCGTCGAGCACATGCAGCTGGGTATTGGCGATCGGATCGCCGATTACGACCGGCCCTTCGGACGCAACATGCCAGGCGGAGGACCAGATCGTCGTCTCGGTCGGGCCATAGAGGTTCCACACCTCTCCCCCCTTGGCCAGGAGCGCATCCGCAAGATCACGACCGAGGGGTTCGCCGCCGCAGAGCATCTTCAACGGACGCGCCGGGATCGACCCGTCTTCCAGCATGAGGCGCCACATGGACGGCGTCGCCTGCAGCACGGTGACATTGTGGTCCTGGATCACCGCGCTCAGTTCGCCGGGCGTCCGCACCTGGTCATGGTCCACGATCACGCAGGACCCGCCCTGCGTCAGCGGCAGGAACAGCTCCAGACCGGAAATGTCGAAGGCGAAGGTCGTGATGGCTGCGATCCGGTCGCCGGCGCCGCATCCCGGCCGCCGGGCCATGCTGCTCATGAAATTCGCCAGCGCCCCGTGCGGCACCTCGACGCCCTTCGGCTGGCCCGTGGACCCTGACGTGAAGATGACATACGCCGGCGTCGCGGCCCCCAGCGGGGCCTCGGGATCACCGTCCGGATCCGCCGCGCCGGCGAGCAGCTTGTCCAGATTGATGGCCGTGAGCGGTCCGTTGGCCACCTTTGCGCCGCTGGCGGCGTCTGTCACCACCAGATAGGCCTTCGACCGTTCGAGGATCGAGCGGATCCGCGCGGCGGGCTGGGAGGCGTCCACCGGCACATAGGCGGCCCCGCAACGCCAGGCGGCGAGCATGGTCGCCACGGTCGACGCCGTCCGACCGGTGGCGATCGCGATCCGCGCGCCCGGGGTGACGCCGTCCGCCCGAAGGCGCGCCGCAATACGCCTCACGCGCTCGACAAGCTCACCATAGGTCAGCGTCTCCCGACGATCGATCAGAGCGACAGCGGCCGGCGTCCGCGCCGCCTGGGCGAGGATGCGATGCAGAACAGTCTCGCCTGGGCCGTAAGTTGTCGCGGTGTCGTTGAGCCCGTCCCGGAGCCAGCGGATCTCCTCTGCGCTGAGGACCGGCAGATCGTCGATGCGGGCCGCGGCGTCACGACCGATGGCCGTGAGCAGCGTCTCGAAATGACCCAGCCACCGCTGGACCGTCTCCGCGTCGAACAGATCCGTGCTGAAGTCGCAGTCCAGGCGAAGGCCGCTGGCGGACTCGATCGCGTTGATGAAGAGATCATAATTGGCGAAGGCCTTGGCATTGGGCGCGAACCGCGCGCGAACGCCGGACCAGTCCGAGACGTCTTCGAACTTTTCCAGGTTGAACTGGATGTCCGTGAGCGGCAGGCGGTTCAGGTCACGCTTCAGCGCCAGGTCGCGGACCAGCGCCCCGAGCGTGTAGTTCTGGTGTCGGCTCGCCTGGGTCAGATGGTCCCGCACCGCCTGCATGTGCCCGGCGAACGGCGCGGTCTTGTCGAAGGCGACCCTCAGCGGAAGGAAGTTGACGCAGTGTCCGACCAGCGGGGCGTCGTCGGTCTCGATGAACTGTCCGGCCATCGGCGCGGCGATGACGATGTCGTCCGAGCCCGACAGGCGGCCGAACAGCACCTGGACGGCGGCGACCAGCGTGGCGAACAGCGAGCAACCGTTCCTCGCCGACGCCGCTTTCAGGCTGGCGAGGGTCTCGGCCGTGATGTGGCGGGACGTCGTCGCGCCGCGGAAGGTCTTGATTTCAGGACGCGGCCGATCCGTGGGCAGATCCACCGGCGCCGCCGGTGATGCGTGGAGATCGCACCAGAACCGCCGCGCATCCGGATCGAGCCCCGTCTCGGCCTGACGCTGCGCGAAGCGGATGAAGCTCTGCGCCCCGTCGAGCTCCGCCGGCTGACCGCCGACATCCGCGGCGTACAGCGCCTTGAGATCCTCAAGCAGGACATTCACCGACCAGCCGTCGCAGACGATGTGATGGGCGCAGAAGAGGAAGGTCCAGGCCGCATCCCCGGTCCGGACCAGACGCGCGCGGGCGACGGGTCCATGGGTCAGGTCGAACGGCGTGCGCGCCTCCTCGTCGGCCATCCGGGCGACAACCGCCTGCGGGTCTTCGGCGCTGCGGGCGTCGACGGGCTCCAGCCGGATCCCGTGGCTGTCGGCTGCCGACATCTCGTCGCCGACCGGGGAAAAGCGCAGCCGCAGGGCGTCATGGCGTTCGACGGCCGCCATCAGTCCCCGCTCGAACGCTGCGACGTCGAGCGGTCCGGCCAGCTCAAGCCGAAAGGACTCATTGAAGGCCATGGACGCCTCGTCGCCGAGTTGCGCCGCCATCCAGATTTCGGCCTGCGGCTCGGTGAGCGGGCTGGCCTGCCCCGCAGCAGGCTGTGCGCCCCCGTCGCCCAGGATGTTCGCCGCGCACAAGGCGTCGAGGCTTGCCGCAAAGGCGGTCTCGATGGCCTCGAAGTCCGCGTCGGTGTGCGCTGTCGTCAGGAAACAGGGATAGCCTTCGATGATATGGATCCCGAGCAGCCGCATGTGCGCATAGAACAGACTGCCGAGCCGCCCCTCCGATCCCATGTTCAGGAAGAACCAGCTGGCGTAGGTTTCGGCCCGGACGCGGACGCCCGCCTGCTCCAGACGCCGGTTGAGGCGTTCGACCAGAGCCGCCGTCTTCCGGGGCAGAACATCATAGAGCTCGGCCCCCAGGGCCGGCAGGTGCGAGAGCACGGCCTTCATCGCCGCCAGCACCAGGGGATGCCGCACGAAGGTTCCGGCGAAGAAGGTTGGCGCGACCTCGGGCACCGAGGCGTCGCCATACTGCCAGTGTCCCCCGTCGAGCGCGTCCATGAAGCGCGATGTTCCGGCAAGAACGCCCACCGGCAGGCCGCCGCCGACGACCTTCCCATAGGTCGCCATGTCCGCCTGCACGCCCCAGACGCCCTGCATGCCCGCCGGCCCGGCGCGGAAACCCGTCACGACCTCGTCGATGATCAAGGCGCTGTCATTGGCCGCGGTCAGTTCGCGCAGGGCTTCGACGAAGGCGCGCGGCTGCAGCGAGGGATGGCGGGACTGGACCGGCTCGACGAGCACGGCGGCGATGTCGTCGATATGGCTGCGGATCCAGGCCATCGACTCGTCCGTGCCGTAGGGCAGAACGACCATGTTGCTGACGGAGGTCCGCGGGATGCCGGGCGCGATCGGCAGGGCCCCCGGTGCGCCGGCGCGCGCGCCCGGCTTGACCAGGACCTCATCAAACTGGCCGTGATAGTCGCCGTCGAAGCACACGACGATGTCCTTGCCGGTCACGGTCCGCGCCAGGCGCATGGCGGCCATCACCGCCTCGGATCCGGTGTTGCAGAACGTGACCCGCTCGTGCCCGGTGACGTCAGCGAACATCTGCGCGACCTCACCGGCGAGGGGAGACTGCGGACCGATCGCGAAGCCTTCGGACATCTGCAGGTTGACGGCCTCGATCACGAAGTCCGGCGAATGGCCGAACGCGGTCTGACCGTATCCGTTCACCAGATCGATGTACTCGTTCCCGTCCGTGTCCCAGATCCGGGAGCCCTTCGCCCGCGCGGCGACGACCGGATAGACGATGTCCTTCCAGTCTTCGCTGAATCCGCTGGCGGTTCGCGGGTCGGCCAGCACCCGGCGGTAGGCCTGGGTCCTGGTCCGCGAATCCTGCGACCGGGCCAGATAGCGGGCGATGAGATCGTCGATGTAGGCGCGCTGGCGTTCCGTCAACTGCGCGCTGGACTCGCTGCGCTTGAACGGCTTGAAGCGAGACGCCGTGGGCGCCGCCGGCGCGGCGGTCTCGGCCGCAGGCGCGGGTTGCGCCGCGACCGCAGCCTGCACGGCGTGCGCCGCGTGCGTGGCGGGCGCAGGCGACGGCTGGCCTCCGAGCGCCTGCAACTGCTTCTCGAACAGCGCCTGCATGACCAGGAGCTGGTTGTTGATGACTACGGCCACATCAGCGCCGCCGGCGACCGCGGGCGTGAAGGCGGCCATCGCGGGCGCGGAGGTCGACGTCACGGCGATCGGCTGCGCCGGAGTCGGATTCGGGTCCGGGGCCACGGTCGGCGCGGCGGCGGGCTCGGGATCCGGCGGAATCTGCGCGTCGAGATAGGCGACCACCTGGGCGATGGTCGGAATGTCCGACATGATCTGCCGGAACGTGATGGCGACCCCGTGGCGGCGACGCAGCTTCTGGGCGACCTGTCCCATGAACAGCGAATCGTAACCCAGGTCCCAGAATGTGGCGTCCGGATCCAGCGACTCCTTTGGCGCGCCCGACATGTCAGACAGCAGATCGATGACATCCGAGGTCAATCGCAGCCGGCGATCGGAAGGGGTCGGTTGCGGCATTTGACTCAACTCCGGCGTTTTGACGGCTGTTTCGAGGTGTGGGCTGGAATGTCTGGATGGCAAGGCCTGCGCCGCGCCCACGGCCACGGGGCTGCGGATGTCGACCGGCTCGATCATGTGCCTTTCAGGCTCGAACGCGTAGCCTGAAAGACTGATCCGTCGACCGGACCGTCCACGGACGGCCAGCCAGTCCAGATCGACGCCGGCCTGCCAGAGGCGGCCGGTTGCGTCGGCCAGCGTCTGCAGCGCGTCCGCGGCTGCGCCGAATTCCGGCATGGTCACGATCACGCCGGCGGTCTCGGCGGCGGAGGCTCCCTGTCGCGCGAAGGTGGACAAGGCCCGGCCCGGTCCGATCTCGACCAGCAGGCACGGGCCGGGCGCGATCACCGTCCGCAGGCCCGCGGCGAAGCGCACGGGCTCCCGGCAATGGGCGGACCAGTAGGCGCCGTCCATGACCCGGTCGGCCGGCGCCCAGTCTCCCGTGGTCGAGGACACGAACGGCAGGGCTGGCGCGGCGAAATCGAGGGTCGCCGCAAACGCGGCCAGTCCGTCGACGGCGCGGTCCATCATGCGGGAATGGAAGGCGCGGGAGGTATGCAGACGACGATGCCCCACCTCCCGCGCGTCGAGCGCCTGCTCGAAGTGCGCGATCGCCGAAATCGGTCCGGCCACCACGGTCAGATCCGGCGCGTTCACCGCCGCCAGATCCAGCGTGTCCGGCAGGATGTCCGCCAGGGCCTGTTCGGACAGGCGGACCGACAGCATGCCGCCGACGGGCGTGTCCTTCATCAACTGCCCGCGACGGACGATGAACTTCAGGGCGTCCTCGAACCCCAGCACGCCGGACATCACGGCGGCGACAAGTTCGCCGACGCTGTGGCCGATCATCGCGTCGGGGCGGACCCCGCGATGGGTCATCAGCCGGGCCAGGGCGTATTCCACGAGGAACAGCGCCGGCTGCGCATGAACCGTGTCATTGATCGGATGGGACGCGATGTCGCCCGCGCCCGGCGGGTCGACCAGCATGGAGAGCAGGTCCCGGGACGCCTCCCCGCCGATCACAGCGATCCCCGCGTCGATCCAGCGGCGGAATTCCGGCTCCGCGTCATAGAGGGCCCGCGCCATGCCCGGATACTGCGCCCCCTGCCCCGGGAACATGAAGACCACGCGCGGGGCCGTGGCGGGCGCCTCCCGCACGGTCAGGTCGCCGGCGAAGGCCGCCGCCGCCGCCGCGACGCCGGAGGCGGTGACATAGGTCCTGTGACTGAAGGCGCGACGGCCCGACTGCAGGGTGGCCGCGACATCGGCCAGGTCCGCGATCACGGGACGCGCGTCAGCCTCCCGCAGTTGTCCGGCGAGCGCGTCGGCGGACCGCCTCACGCTGCCTGCGGTCCGCGCGGACAGGGGCAGCACCTGGACCCCGCCGCGGGCGGCGGGCGCCTCGCGCGCGACGGACGAGGGCGCCTGCTCGAGCGCGATATGGACATTCGTGCCGCCGACGCCGAACGAACTGACGCCGGCGCGACGCGGAGTCGCTCCGGCGGGCCAGTCCCGCGTCTCGCGGTTCACGAAGAAGGGGCTCGACTCCAGATCGATCTCGGGGTTCGGACGGTCGAAGTGGGTCAGCGGCGGAAGTTGGCCGGTGAACAGCGCAAGGCTCGCCGTGATGAGCCCGGTGACCCCGGCGGCTGCGTCCAGGTGTCCGACATTGGCCTTGACCGAACCAAGGGCGCAGTAGCCGGTTCCGACAGCCCCGCCCGCCCGGAACGCGCGCTTCAACCCCTCGAACTCGATCGGATCCCCCAGGGGCGTGGCCGTCCCGTGGGCTTCGATGTATCCGACCGTCGCCGGACTGATCTCGGCGCTCGCCCAGGCCTGGTGAATGGCGTCGGCCTGCCCTTCTGCGCTGGGCGCCGTGAAACCGACGGAGGCGCCGCCGTCATTGTTCACGCCGACGCCTCGGATCACGGCGTAGATCGGGTCGTTGTCGGCAATCGCGTCTTCGAGGCGCTTCAGCAGCACCACCCCCGCGCCGCTCCCGAAGACGGTCCCGCAGGCGTCCGCGGAGAACGGCCGGCAGACACCGTCGCGGGCGCCCATCCCGCCCTCTTCCGCCAGGTAGCCCCGGCGCTGGGGATAGGAAATGGAGGCGCCGCCGGCCAGGGCCATGTCACATTGGAACAGTTGCAGGGCCTGGACCGCGAGGGACACCGCCGTCGCCGACGTGGAGCACGCCGTCTGCACCGAAATGGCCGGGCCGCGCAGGCCGAGCTTGCTCGCTGTGCGCGTGGCGACAAAGTCGCCGGCCCCGAGGAGGCGCTGATAGTCCCCGATCTGGAACTGATTGGTGAACTCTTCGATGACCCCGCGATCGGACACCACGTGGCGGAGGAAGTAGGTGTTCATCGACACCCCGGCGAAGACACCGACCGGAACCTTCACGTCCTTCGGGTCGTATCCCGCGTCCTCGAAGGCGCTCCAGGCGATTTCGAGGAAGATGCGCTGCTGCGGATCCGTCAGGTCGGCCTCGCGGGACAGCATGCCAAAGAAGCCGGCGTCGAAGGCCTCCGCGCCGTCCATCACCCCGTGGGCGCGGACATAGGCGGGATCATCCCGCACCGAGCGGTCGAAGCTGTCCTCCAGATCGGCGTCCGCGAACCGGCTGATGCAGTCGCGGCCCGACAGGACGTTGCGCCAGTGCTCCCGGACGTTGGACGCGCCAGGGAACCGGCCCGCCATGCCGATGATGGCGATGGCGCCAGGGGGGATGTCGCTCGAATGGGGCTGTGTGGTCATGGCTCACCCCGACCTGCAACAGTCGTACCACGCGCCGCCCGGACCCGGGCCAGGGCGGCGTTGCGACTGGACTGCCGTTGCGCAACCTCGCCGGCCGACGGGCCGCGATGATCGCCGCTTCCCAGGAACGCGGCCAGGGCGTGGACGGTGGGGTGGGTGAACAGATCGACCAGGGAGACCGGCTGGCGGATCGTCTGGCGCAGGATGGCGTGCGCCCGCACAAGATCCAGCGACCGAAAGCCCTGGTCAAAGAACGGTTGATCAGGGTCGATGTCCCGTCCGAGGACTCCCGCGAGAACCCGCGCAACGGTGGTCGCCAGCGCCTCGGATCCGGCGTCGCCCACGGGGTGCGGATCCGCGGACCGCCGCGACAGCGTCTCCGCCAGCGCCTTGCGGTCCACCTTGCCGGTCGGTCCGAGGGGGAGATCCGGTCGGAACTCCAGGATCGAAGGCGTCGCATGATCCGGCAGTTCGGTGCGGATCGCCGCCAGGAGGACGCTGCGGGACGGATCACCCGCGTCGGCCGGTACGACGAAGGCGGCGATCCTCAGCGCGCCCGGCGGGCCGACGGCGACCACGGCGGCGTGCTTCACGCCCGGAAGACCGAGGATGGTGCGCTCCACATCGTCCAGCTCCACGCGATGACCGGAGACCTTGATCTGTCGGTCGATCCGCCCGACAAATTCGACGACGCCGTCAGGGCGCCGACGCACGACGTCTCCGGTGCGATAGGCGCGACGCCCCGGCGCGATCGGATCGTCGATGAACGCCCGCGCGGTCAGGTCGGGACGATCCAGATAGCCCAGCGCCACGCCCGCGCCCCGGCAGACCAGTTCGCCCGCCGCCCCGTCCATGACCGGCTTCATGTCAGGATCCAGGATCGCGATCTCCCGATTCCGGATCGGCGGACCGATCGGAAGGGCTTCGCCCGTCGTAAAGCCCGGCCAGTCCCGGGGAATCCGGTAGCAGCAGGTGAAGGTCGTGCTTTCGGTGGGGCCGTAGCCATTGACCACCGTCAGCCGCGGGCACGCCGCGAGGGCGCGGGCCACGTGTCCGGGCGACACCACGTCGCCGCCGGTGACGACTTCGTCGAGGCCACGGAACATGCCGGGGTCGTGCTCGACCAGCGCATTGAACAGACCGCTCGTGAACCAGGCCGAGGTGACATTCCACCGCTGGAGGAACGCGCCGATCCCGTCGAGGGACGGCCGTTCGTCCGTCAGGATCGCAAGGCTTCCGCCGTTCAGAAGCGGACCGTAGATCTCCAGCGTGCTGGCGTCGAAGGCGAGGGGCGCCAGCTGCAGGAACTTGACCCCGGGCGCAAGGCGGAGGAATGCCTGGCCCAGCACCAGGCTGGTGATGGCCCGATGCGGGACGATGACGCCCTTGGACTGTCCGGTGGAGCCGGACGTGTACATGACATAGGCCGGCGTCTCCCCCTCGACCTGCGCCGCCTCGAGGGGAGCGGCGCGGCCTGCGGCGGCCAGGATCTCCCGGAGGGAGACGGACGCGAACGGCCCCGCGCCCGCGCCGTCCGAGACGACCAGTCGGGGCGCGCTGTCCGTGATCACCTCGGCAATGCGCCGGTCGGGATAGGTCGGATCAATGGGCACATAGGTCGCCCCGCAATGGAGCACCGCCAGGATGAGCGCAATCGCGTCGCGGCCTCGATGCGCCAACAGGGCGCAGCGATCGCCCGGGGCCAGGCCAAGGTCCGAAAGGACGCGCGCGATCCGCGAAACCCGAAGCGCCAGCTCGGCGTAGGTCTCGCCCCCGGACTCGTCTTCGAGAGCCCGCGCGGACCCGTGCGTCCGGCACGCCGCCTTGAATGCAGCGTTCACGTCAGCGCGCGCAACACCCCCGTGCTGCGCCGCCGCCAGCCGCCCCGTCGCGCTGTCGCCAAACTCCACGATCTCACCCCCCACGGCGATTCGCTCCGACCCCCCCGCCCCGTCGGCCGGACGCGCGTCTGCCGCCGCCCACCCGCCGGCGCGGCCCATCCCAGCCCGGAATAGTGGGCTCAGACCGGCCAGTCCGAAGACCATAGCCTCTCACTAAAAGTTCTTGTAGACAATATCCGGCGTGGGAGAGTTGTTCAAAAATATCATTCCGATCGTAGCAACCGTTATCAGTGATGCATAAGCAGTTCTTACATATTTAGTCTTAAATATACACACTTCGTTAACCTTTAATTCCGAGAACAATCCATATATTAAATTAATATGCTCAAATATTAATCCGGACGTCACGATAGTAGCTGTCATGATTACGCCAACATCAGCAACTGAAAATCTCGCCGCAAAGTTGCCGATGTCGTGCCAACTTCCCCAGAACCAAAAAAGCGTCAGAGCGAACCAGGCAAACGTCATGCCCCGCGTCAGGACCGTGTAGGCGCGCCGGGCGCACAAGGCCTTGTAACCCTTCTTCCCGAGCATCTTGACCGCGGCGATCTGGTAGAGCTTGTTCGCCGCTACGCCGCCGCCCTGCAAGACGCCAAACGCCACGAATTCCGACGTTTGTCCGTGCCAGACACCCACGAGGAAGAATGTGACGAAGAAGGCGAGTACAGCGAAATACGGCTCGAGCCCGCGGGACGGGAACCGCGACATCAGGCGTATCAGCAAGGTGTTGTAGACGTAGGTCTTCAGCCAGTTGGACAGGGTGATGTGCCAACGACCCCAGAAGTTGATGAAATTGTCCGACCAGAACGGATTCCTGAAGTTCTCCGGCAGGACGAAGCCGAAGCACCGGGCGCAGGCGATCACAACGTCCGTATAGCCGGAAAAGTTGCAGTAGAGGAAGAATGGATAGGTGGCCGCGATGGCGCAGCCGTTGAGGATGTGTGGCCAGTAGCCGACCACATGGGGCATGGCGGCGATCTCGTGGGCCTGGATTTGTCGCAGCAGGCTCGACAGCACGAAGACCTTGAACAGACCCCTGGCGATCCGCTCGAGGATCTCGCCGACGTCGGCCAGCCTGACGTCGCGCGGCGACGCCTGTTGCGGCTGGTAATCCTGGAAGCGCTGGATCGGCCCCGAGACCAGAGACGTGAAGTTCATGGCGTAGTTGAAGTAGGTCACGGGCCCGATCCGCCCCTCGATCACCCCGGCGCCGCTGTCGATGACGAGATGCAGGACCCGGAAGAACACATAGGACAGGCCGATCAGCACATAGGGCTGGCTGATCAGGATCTGCGGCGGGAAGAACGCATATTTCTTCAGCCAGACGAAGCCCAGCAGGGTCAAACCGATGAAGACCGGCGTTGTGAGCTTTCGATGATCGGGCGCTCGCTGCGACCAGGCGATGAAGCCATAGCCCAGCGCCAGGAACCCGGCGTAGGGCGCCAGCGACAGCAATCCGTGCGACTGGGTCAGGAAGAACAGCGCATTGGCGGCCGCCAGCGCCCACAGGCGCCAGACGCCGTTCCGCGACACCCGGAACACCAGGGCGGCGATCACTGAAAACAGGACGAACTCGAACGAGGGGACGTTCAATTCAGACCTCCGCGCCCGGAGGGCCCGGCCGGGGCGCGACAGAAGCGGTCGCGCAGGTCGGGGCTCGACGCGATCTTGGACCGGATAACCTCGGCGATGACGTGCTGCCCTTTGGGCGAGGGATGACCATCCACACGGAAATACAGGTCCGTGGGGTTCGGTTCCCGGGCGAAGGCAGGGGTGGCGTCCACGAAATAGATCCCGTGTCGAGCGGCCAAGGCCGCGATCCGCGCGCTGAGGGCGTAGGGCGCTATGCCGGGTTGCCGTCCGTCGCCGGCCGCGAGCAGGGCCTGGGCCTGCTGTGGCACATAGGCCAGCAGCACCGGCGCGCCCCGGCGGCGCGCCTTGTCCGCGATCTCCTGCAACAGGCCGTCGAACATCACTAGCCGACGCTCCCAGAAGGGCGACATCGGTTCGCGCAGGAAGTTGGCCTTTTCACCGTACGACAAGTAAAGCTTAACAAAGTTATTCCCGTTTTTATAGAACAGGCTCTTGGCGATCGCTAGCGCACGGCTTTCAGTTGTCAGTTCCGATATTTTCTTGAGTATCGACGACTCAGCATGCGCCTGCGGACCATGGGGATTGTTTTCCGGGTCCGTCTCGAGATCCAGGGGAATGACGGTCGTGATCACGAGATCCGGGTTCACATTCAAGGCCTCGTCCAGATCCAGACTGGTCTTTCGCCAATCGTAGGTCTCGCGGGCGAAGTTCTGCACGTCCACTGGCCGATGGCACAGGGCCGCCGCGTCGCGAGCCAGTCGGACGCCATAGCTGTCGTCATACGGGATCAGGTATCCCTGGCTGATCGAATTGCCGAAGATCGCCAATCTCGGCCGGCCGTCCCGTGGAGGGGCGCAGGCCGTGGCGGACCGGGACCCGCAGTCGTTGTAGACATTCTCGACCCACGGCCCTTCCGCCGCCTTGCTCCGCGAGGCGCAGTTCGCCTTGAACCGCAGACCCAGCACCGGGTCGGCGATGGCGCAGGCGTCGCCGGTGCGTTCCGGGTAGGCGGCCCGGCAGCCGATTTCGGCGCAGCCCAGGACCGTCAGCACCGTCGCAAGCGCAATCGCCGGCAGGACAACCAGATCATGCCCCAGCCCGCGGAGAAGCCGCGGCCAAAGACGTTGCGCGTCCGTCATCCCGCGCCCCCCGGCCACGGCGACCGAGGTCCCGCAAGCAATGGGTCCCGCCTCATGCGAGGCCATCCCGCTGGACGCGCATGGGCGGAAAGTCGGGGATCCGGTCGGTCGTCAGCCGCCACAGCGAACGGCCATCCTCGTCCTGCGACACCGCGGCGAAGCCCAGCTTCTGGTAGTGGTCGCGAACCATGCCGTTGCGGTCCGTCGGGAGATATT